>JBJYWZ010000161.1:0-6133 GCA_046259725.1 Promineifilaceae bacterium (SeqCode)
CGGTATTCGATACGGTTGAAATTCCACCATCCCCAATATTCGTAGGGGAAGGGAGAGGGCTGGTCTTCGCGCACCACGCCGCCGCCGAGGTCGGGGCTGTTGATATCCAGATTGGGATCAATGCCCTCCGCGCCCGCGGGCAGCGGATCTTCAACCACCGCGTAAAGCAGATCGTTGGGCGCGACGATGGTCAGTTCAACGCGTACCAGCTGGCCTGCTTCGATCTCCTCGATCGGCTCGCAGGTTTCTTCTTGAGGATCGCAGGAGGCGTCGAAATAAGCGCGCTCCACGGTCACCCCTCTGCTCGTTGCTTCGACGGTATCCGCGCTGATGAAGCTGTTCAGATACATGGTGTAGTAGAGACGGCCGTCGCCCTCGCCCCGCTGGAAATCAAAGAAATTGGTCTCCTGCGGATTGAGCGTGCCGATCGGCACTTCCAGCGCGTCGCTTGAGGCCACGGTGTCGGCATTGAACGTTCCGTTGGCAAAGGGCGTGCCGTTGACGTTTAGCTGGTAGTCATAATCGGCTGCCAGCTCGCCCGACGCGGCCATCCACTCGCTGAGGCCGAAAATGCTCCAGGCAGTTTCGTGCATTGTGGGCCAGACTTCGGCCGTGCGCGCCAGCATCAGCCAGCGCACCGCCGGCGCCGCCAGGGCGCTGTCCGGCTGCACTTGCGACAGGGCGTTAATCACCATCGCCGTCCCGCGCACATCACTGCTGAGATTAAAGTAATCTTGTTCGGCATCTTCCCAATGCGCGCCTCCGGCGCTGATGACCGCCTGGTCATTGATATCCGCCAGAAGCGTTTCCGTATTTGCGCTGCCGGTTCCCAGCGTGTGATAGGCAAGGATCAGCATCGCTTTGGCGTAAGGATCGAGCAGGCCGCGATGATCGTCGATCAGTGCGTCCGCCTGTTCAGCGATATCCTGGCCCGACTCGGCCAGCGCATACAGGAAGAAGGCCTGGCGGTTTGCTTCCGAGCGATCGCCGATGTCTTCCATGTCTTCCAACTGGCGTTCCAGATAAGCCTGACCGCGTTCCAGGACATCGCCATCCACGGCATAATCATTGTTCTGCGCCATTGCCAGGGACAGCAGCGCGTAGGCGGACAGCCAGGGATCGCTTTCATCGCTGTAACACCAGCTCCAGCCGCCGCCTCGCTGCTGTGTCTCTTCCAGCGTGGCGATATCTTGCGGAATGATCTCTGCCAGCTGTGTAGACAGGCCTGGACGGTCAAGATTGAGCTGCTTGATGGTCTGGTCCGTTGCCACGTTGGACAGCAAGCGGTTTGTCGCATCCTGTGCGCAGGCCGGGACGACAACTTCTTTCTCCATGACGTCCAACGCTTCCAGCAGCGCCGCCGCCAGCGAAGCATTGAGCTTCACATCGACCATGCCGCGCTGAGGATCCAGGTTCGGCGGCAGCAGTATCGCTTCTACACGGCTGCCGGCTTCATCCAGTTCGCCCGCCGTCCCCGTGAAGTCCTGCGCATCGTAGCGATAAACGGGGATCATGTTATTCGGGCCGGTGCCCAGCACCGGCTTGGTGGCGTCGGAGTAATCCCCGCCTTCCACGCGGAAGGTCAGGTCGGCGAAAGGTACATCTTCGACCGTTACTTCCCAGCGCACCAGTTCGCTGCCGCCCGCGGCGACGGTGATCACCTGTTCCGCATCTCCGTTCAGGGTCAGGCCATCCGTTTCCAGGGTAACGGTTGCTTCGATATCAGATTCACTGTTGTTGTTGACCACAGCGCCTAGCTGTACGACGTCGCCAACCGTGAAGAAGCGCGGCGTGATCGGTCTGATCAACAGCGGCAGGGTGACGATGACCTCCGCGGCCCCCTGGCCGACCTGTGTGTCGGCTGTGACCGCTTTGCTGGACAACCGCCACGTGGTCAGGCTGTCCGGCAGGGGGATTTCGACAACGGCCGTCCCGTCCGCGCCGGTTTGTACGCTCGCTTCCCAATAAGCCGTATCGGGGAACTCGGCGCGTGTTTCATCTTCTTCATCGAGGCGGGCCACAGCTGCTTCGGCAACATCGCCGCCGCCCCCGCCGCCGAAGCCGCCGCCTTCCAGCGGGACCTCTACTTCCAGCCCCTCGCCGGACACAAAGAGACCGCTGCCGACCTGGCTGCGATAAGCCTGCGGGCTGTAGAAAGCCTCCAGGATAGGTGGCGCGTTGTCTTCTTTAAGGCTCAGCACGGCCAGATCAACCATGGCCAGTGAGAAGTCAGCGCTTACCGGATTGCCTTGCTGATCGGTAACCAGCACATCATAGACGGCCGTGTCGCCCGGCTCAAAGAAGAGCTCCTGCGGCGTGAGTGTTACCTGCAGATCAAACTGGTCGGGCGCCACCTGCAGTTCGGTGATGCCCAGGCGGATATCGGCGTATGGGTAGTCGCTGTCTGCAGACGTGACCGGTTTCACGGCCACGACGGAAACATAAACGTTCGGTGCATACTCCGCTTTAACCGGCAGCGTAAGCACAGTACTGCCGCCTTCAAGCGTTACAACCTGCTGTTCAACCAGATTGCCTCGCTCGAAGATCAGCCATGCCTGCACAGGACCTTCGAAAGGCGACTGCACGAGGATTTGCGCCGTATCGCCGGCCTGGTAATTCACTTGATCCGCTTCCAGGTCCATCGTGCGCTGTTTTGGATCGCTGCGCCAGGCAGCGAAATCCTCGTCAATGACCCACAGATTAGTCGAGCTGCTTTGTGTGCGCCCGGCGCCATCGGTCAGGGTTGCCACAGCGACGTAGCTGCCGCCCGATTCCGGAACAAAGCTGGCCTGGCCTTTGCCGTCAGCGCCCGTAGTGACCGATTCGCGCGCGACCTCCGTGTCGATTGGTTCCCACTCCGTGCGGTAAATGCCGAAGTCGGTGTTGCGGCTGCGTTCCCACTCCCTCTCGTAAAAGACTACTTCTACATTCTGGTTACCCAGCGCCTCGCCGGCCCAATCAACGGTCAGGAGATCGACGGCCGTTTCTGTACCGGCCGCGGGACTGAATTCCGCGGGCTTGATGCCCACGTAACCGTCGGCGGCATGGAAGATAATGGAAGCGTGGCTCGTGACCGGGAACTCAGTGATGTCTATCACCCGCGCCTCGACGGTAACCTCGCGGCTGCCTTCTTCGATCTCAGCCAGCAGATCGGGGTCCAGCGGGATGACCAGGTTGCCATTTTCATCCGTGGTTCCCGTGCCATCCGCCAGGTGATTGCCATAAACGCCGCCTCCCGGCCCACCGAACATGCCGTAATCAACATAGTTAAAGTCGCCGTAATCGCCAAATGCGTAGAATGGGCCCTGTACCTCAGGCGCGTAGGGCTGCTCGTAGATGGTCCACTGCACTTCCAGGTCGCTCGCAGAGCCGCCGAAGAAGTAGACAGCCTCCAGGAGCATTTCCGCCCCTTCGCCGCGCAGCGTTTCTTCCACGTTCGGCGTCAGCGTCACCTGGAACTCCGGCTTGCGATATTCGGCAACGGTGAAAGTGCGTGAGAGTTCGACTTCTTGATTATTGACGAAGAAATTATATGTACCCAGGGGGGCATCTTCTGGCAGCTTGTATTCGCCCCAGAAGAGGCCGGCTTCATTCACGTCGACGTCGACGGTATCTTCCAGCCCATTCTCCGGTGAAAAGTATGAAAATGCATTGATTTGCAGCTGGAGTGACTGCTCCTCCGGCAGTCCGTAGCGGCCATAGTTATTTTCGCGTAAGATGCCTTTAAAGTACACGGTGTCGCCGGGCCGGTAAATCGGCCGGTCCGTATACAGGTAGGAGTAGAGGGGAGGCAGCGCGCCATAGCCGTAGTTAATGCCCATGTTCCATACGTTTGTTTCGCCGATCCAGTTGGTGGAAGCCATGCCAAACTGTGGCTGGCCGGGAACGCCCGTGATGGCCACAACACCGCGCCAATATTCGTCGCCCGGCTGGTATTCGATGCCCGCGAAGCCGTTGCTGTCGCTGGTAGCCGATCCGATCTCGGTACCCTCGTCGTCGAAGAACTCAACGCTGCGGTTAGCTGCTGGCTGGCCGCTCTCCAGATCCGTCACCCAGGCATGGACCTCGTCCGGCATGTGGCTGATCACCACATTCGTGTCGGCTACGATGAGGACATTTTGCTGATTCTGCCAATACTGAACATCTGGTCCGATTTCCGGCGCGGTGACTGTAATCACATAGGCCCCGGTGGGCAGCGTACCGCCATCAGCCAGGGATACCGTCGCCACCCCGACTTCGTCCTGCGCCGCGGAAACGGGTATCGTCCATGTACGTACCGGCGGCGGGAGCGTTTGATCCTCGCGGTACTGGTAATAACTTTCAATTTGTGCCAGCGGTGTCGCGGGCTGGTGAAGGCCAACCGTCAGCTCGGAGACATTACGGTGAATAATCTCCACATCGCTGGGAAAACTGGTGCTGATCTGGCTCAAGTATTGAGGTAGATTGAATGATGCGACCGCGCTGAATCCCGGCGTTGCGAAGTTGATGACATAGTCTTCGCCTAACGTGTTGCCGTAGATGTCGGCGGCATCGCCTGGTATCGTGATTTCATACTCGGAATTGCGTTCTAATTCAAAGTCCAGGTTCAGGTTGAAGTAGGAATTGCTGGGATCGAACTCATCTCTCCACTCGTAATAGTCATATTTGACTTCTTCAGGTTCTGGACTGATAACGATGCGATCTTCTAACGTTTCCATGTCCATCGAGGAAACGAACTCGATGGATATGCCTCGCTGCCAGTTATCGGCCGTACTGCCGTTCGCCGGGTAGGTTCTTTTGACGGCTGGAAAGGGAACCGTTGTGAAGCTGCTGGTTGCCGTCTGGTCCAACCCCGCCTGGCCGCTGGCCGACAGCGCCTGCTGGCCGATGGTCAATTCATACTCTGTTTCCAGGTCCAGCGCTTCCTGCGGCGTGGCCAGGAGCAGGCGATCGTCATCCTGCCACTCGAAATCGAGCCCGGCGCCTGGATTGAGGGAAACAGCACTTTCCGTGCTGGCGCGATCCATGGGCATGTTGAATGTGATGGAAATCGGATCTGTTGGCGATACAAGCGTGGCCTTGTTTGGCGGCGAGATCATCAACACGTCCGGGTTCTGGGTCGTGAACTGCCAGGAAACCGCTGACGGCAGCACCGCGCCGCTGACATCGGTCAATCCTTCTTCTACCGTCACACTGTAGGTTGTGCCCCCGGCAAATCCTGCCGCTCCGGGCTCAAAGCGATAAACGCTGGTTGTCACCCAGCGCCCCTCGCCTTCCACCGCCGGGCTGATTGCCAGCGGCTGGGGCAGGTTAGCCTGCTCGCCCGAGCTTGTCAGAGGCACAACTGGGCGGTTAAAGACCACGGTAATGGCTCCATCCGTCTGCACATCCTGCGTGCCGTCTTCGGGAATAATCTGCGTGACGCCCAGGTCGCCAACCGTCGCCGAGACCATTTCAAATGGTTCGACCAGGTTCTGGCCCGTCTCGGCCGCGGCGCTCTCTTCGATGCGTACGCGATACTGCGCGCCGCGTTTCAATTCATCCTGCGGCGTGTAGATAACCGTATCCGCACGCGGCCATTCGAAACGGCCGTCGGTTAGCGGCTCTATATCCCACGCCGCTTCCACCGATTCCTGATTCATGGGCTGGTCAAAGCGCACGGTGAAGACGCTGTCGAGCGGCACTTCTTCCCCATCGGCGGGATCGCTGGCCACAACCTGCGGCGGCCAGTCCACTTCCAGCGGCGCGGCAGCTTCAGGTTCGGCCGTCGCCGCTGTTTCAGGTTCCACAACCTCATCTGTTTGCGGCGCTTCTTCAGCTGCCGGTTCCGCCGTTTCGGCCGCTTCTGTTATCTCCGCGGTTGGTGACGCTTCTTCCGCTACCGGCGCTGCTTCTTCATCTTGACGGCAGCCGGCGAATAACATCAAAACGGCCGCTATCACAACAAAATATCGAAACCAAAAACGTTTACTCATGCTCGTAAATGTCTCCTGCAGTGCTCAAGTGTTAAGAAAGCCTGGCTGACTTTCGTGGTTGTGTGCGGCTTTGCCGCATGCACTGCGCATCACAACCAGAACAATGTTCACTATATCAAAAAGAGCGGTCGAATTACAATAGGCATAGACTACAAAGTGGGCAAACGCTCACCTGTAAA
>JBJYWZ010000162.1:0-2923 GCA_046259725.1 Promineifilaceae bacterium (SeqCode)
CGGAAAGAAACGGGCAGTGCGACGAGCTGGCGCTGGCAGTTGAGCGCATTCTCACCCCACCACCCGCGGAGAATCTACCGCGATTGGAGCGAATCAGCGTTGAGTCGCCGCCCACAATCCTGCGCCAATACCTGCTGGCAAACTATTCGATCGTCGACCTTCAAGAGCTGACCGAAGACTTGGAGATTGATTGGGAACAGTTGGACGCCGGCGCCAAACGTGAAAAAACGCGCAGCCTGCTGCAGTATGTTCAGCGACGCAATCGCCTAGATGAACTTTTAGCACTCATGTACGAACGCGCCCAGCTTAAGCCCGCAGAGGAAGCTTAGCCTCAACTAACGGCTGGTTGGATAGATCTGCTCGATCCAATCTCGCGTTTCCGACGGCCGCAGATACTCTCCTAAATAGGTGTCACCCAACCACAGTTCATAATGCAGATGCGCGTCGGCCGATTCGCCTTCCAGCGACGCCGGCGAGCCAGTGTTGCCAACTTCTCCGATTGGCTGGCCACGCGAGACAGAGACACCCGCTTCAATCCCAGGTTCTATACCTCGTAAATGGGCGTAACGGCTGACGATACCCGGTTCATGCTCGATCCAGACCTGCCGCCCCATGTAATTATCGAGAATGTCTTCCGGCGTAAAACCGCTGCTGGTGGATTCTGCATACCATGCGGCAAGGTCCGCGGCGGAAGGATCAACGTAGTCCGTATCGGCCCGAATAATGACCCCGTCCCCGGCTGCCAATACTTTTGTTCCCGGCTGCCAGTAAAAATCGAGCCCTCTATGGACGCCCAGACGATAGTGGCGCGGGGCACCAGGAAGCTGAAAGTCGCTAATGCTGATATTGGAACCGCCCACCGGAACGACGAAATCGTCGAGCTGGGCCAGAAGCCGGGGGTCATGTGCCTGTAATTCGACGGGCTTCGTGTCACCCATGACAGAGATGCGCTGTTCCGGACGCCCGAAGAGGTAAAGACGATCCTGCCCGGCCATCAGTAACGTCCCTGATTTTTTATCAACGGCGACAGCTGATGCCGGCTGATCCTGAGGAAGCTGCATCATACGCAGCAGCGCGCCGTATTGTGAATCGAACAGCAGCAGCCTTCGCCCGCCCTGATCGAGTACATATACCCCTTCCCCTGTGGCAATTACCTGCAGCGGGTCCTCGCTTTCGATCCTTGGCCTGAATGAGGAGATGACGCCGGTATCATGATACTTGTTTATGGCGCTGGAATTGTCATAAAGAGCGCGCTGCAAGACATAGGCATCGCCAGCAAAATAATCAATATCGACGCCGCGAAGTTCCGGCAGCCGCCAGATGCGCGAAGTCGCGCTGTCGTAAATCTGGGCGAATTTGTAATTAGTTTCCAGAAGCGCCCTACCCGGTTCAGACTGTGCTTCGCTCTGCGCCGCGGCCAGGGCTACGAAATACTCGCCCGACGACTCCGCAGCAGGACGATCGTAACGATCGAGCTGCCATGTCCTGTCAGCGAAATGATATTTATAGACGTCTCCGGCGCGGTCCAGTACGAAGAGAAAGTCATCCGTCAGGTCAAGATCCAGGGGCTCCATGACAACGACATTCTCGACAGCTCCACCTGGCACTAGAAGCGTGCGCAGCGAGCCAGGATTTTGCAGGTCCAGTGACATCACGCGGCCGCTGTCAATGAGATAGGCTGTTTCCTGTTTGGTCACAAGCGCGATAGGATGAACAAGCGTGTCCTCGCCGAACTGCCACAGACCGGTGTTGCTCTGGTCAGCCACGACAAATTCAGCCTGCCAGCTCTCGGCAAGCTGCCGGTATGTGTCGAGTTCCGCGTTCAAGAATTCCGGTGTAGGCAGCGGGGTTGGCGTGACGGCGATGGTCGCCTTCGGCGTTGGCGTTGGCGGCGGGGTTGAGGTCTCCAAAACGGTGGGTGACGGAACAGCCGAAGCTACTTGTTTGGCTGGTTCTATGGTTTCGCGTACATCAGCGGCAGGAACCAGCTGCTCAACCGCGCCTGCTTCGCTGGTTGCCCAACGATAGGCAAGCCCGACGAGAACAATGGCCAGCAGCGCACCCGCGGCCAGCAGAAGCAACCTGCTTCCTCGTCTTGAATTTCCCGGATCTTCCCTCACGCCCCGATTCTACCTAATTGACAAGGGTGCGAAAAACGGGAGCGATCAACGCTCACTTTCCAGCCACGAGGGCTGCATTCCGGAAGCAGCAAGTAGTTCTTTTTCTCCTGAATCGACGTCGATACGCCAGATCTGCGGATCAGCCGTCAGGTCGTTCTGGTCTATCTGCTGAAAGAGGAGATAACGGCCATCTGCCGACCAGGCCGGCGGGCCGTGATTGATGGCCGGATCAGCGGTGAGCGCCCTGGCTTCGCTGCCGTCGGAACGCATTACCCAGATCTGGCGCGCTGTATTGGTGCCGGGTTGGCGGCGGCCGAAAGCGATCCACTGCCCATCCGGTGACCAGGCCGGCACGCTGTCCTCGACCGAAATTTGGCCGCTGAGGTTTGTTTGCTCGCCGCTCTGGGGGTCTATGAGCTTGAGATGAACGGCCGTCTGGTAATCGTGCGTATGAGATTCATGATCTTCCCCTTCATCTCCATGCAGGATGACCAGGTCGAACATCGGCGCGACCAGGTACCGACTGTCGGGGCTCCAGGCCGCCGTGGTCCCGATTTCATTGAGAATCGTCTGTGACCGGCTATCTTCCAGATTGTAAAGACTAAGACTTTCCTGCTGCGGCGAATGGTAGCTCACCCACCTGCCGTCCGGAGAAAGTCGGCCGCCGGCGCCAAGCGAGCTCGCATCAGCGTGAAGCGGCCGGACATCTCCGCTTTTCGTATCAAGCCACCAGAGCGTAGGCGTTCCAACACGGCCGTCGTCTTCAATCGAGCGCTTCTCAAACAACAGGCGCCGCGAATCCT
>JBJYWZ010000163.1:0-4908 GCA_046259725.1 Promineifilaceae bacterium (SeqCode)
GCGGAGACGAAGCGGCACGTGGACATCGCCTATTAGTTCACACACGAAAGAAACCTCGGAGGTCTCCAGAACAATAGGATTGCGAAACTGTTGGTAAAAGACCTCCGAGGTTTGAAATCAACAAAAACCTCGAAGGTCTTCAAAACGATCGAACTGCGAGACAAGTGGGTAAAGACTTCCGAGGTTTAGCAAGGTAATGCACTATGGAAGAAGAAAAAGAATTCGATAACAACACCCGGCCCGTTCCGCTGTGGCTGCCGATTTCGGGCGCGGTGATCCTGCTGCTGGGTATCTTCGTCGCGCCCATGATCACCAACAGCTATTCTGAAGAACAGCTCAATCGAAACGCGATCTTAAGCGGATTTCAGTTCTTGCTGATCTTCATCGCTATCATCATCTTTTATGCATCAATAATCTGGTTCCTGGCGTATAAGCTGAACGGCCGTGTACCCAACAAGATCTATCGCATTATCGAATATGCGTTAATCGGCGGGATCATCCTGGGCATCATCGGCATGTTCCAACCCTGGATATTCGCGGCCTTCCGCTACGGCTTCTATCTGCTGCTGGCCGCGACAATCGGCTACATCGCCTGGAGCCATATCTCGCCTGCGCCGCCTGAAGATGACACCGCGGCCATCCTGGGAACGGCCGAATGACCAGAATGCGGAATGATGAATGTGGAATAGCGAATTAGGCGATTTCGGATGTTGGATTTGCATCCTGCAACCTGCAACTATTTAGAAAGGTAACTTCATGGCAACAGCAATTCAATATGAAATGATTCGCTCTGAGCTCGAAGAGATCGTAGGGGAAGGGCATGTGTCAACGCGCGAGAGCGACCGCCTGGTCTACGCCACGGATTGGTTCTGGATTCCGCAGATGTGGCTGGACCGCGGCGAGAAACCGGTCAAGCCGGACTACATCGTCCATCCGGGATCGGCGCAGGAAGTGGCCGCTATTTTGCGTGTAGCCAACAATTTTCGCATTCCCGTGGTGCCCTGGGGCGGCGGATCGGGATCGCAAGGCGGCGCCGCGCCTGTATTTGGCGGCATCTTGATGGATATGAAGCGCATGAACCGCATCATCGAAATCGACGAGGTGTCCCTGACCGTAACGGCCGAAGCGGGCATTAACGGCCAGCAGTTGGAGTGGGCTCTGAATGAGAAAGGGCTGACGCTGCCCCATTACGCGGCCTCATCAAACTGCGCTACACTGGGGGGCTATCTGGCTCCACGCGGCTCAGGCACGATCAGCACCAAATACGGCAAGTCGGAAGAACTGGTCCTGAGCATGCAGGTGGTGCTGCCCACGGGTGAGATCATCCAGACGCCCATTGTACCCATCCACGCTGCGGGACCCGACTACTTCCATCTCTTCCTGGGCTCGGAAGGCGTCTTCGGCGTGATCACCGAGGCCACGATGCAGGTCGAGTACATGCCGGAAACGCGCCTGCTGCGGGCCATGTTGTTTGACGATCTGACCAGCGCATTGGAGGCCGGCCGCCTGATGATGACCAAACGCCTGGAGCCGATGGTTATCCGCCTCTACGATCCCACGGAAACGGCCTCGCGCGTGAAGAAGATCCTGGGCTATGAACTGGAAGGAGCCTACATGGTAATGGGCTTCGACGGTGATGCGGACATCGCCGCCCTGCAGGAACAGAAGGCCATGGAAATCTGCGCCGAACTCGGCGGGCGCGACCTGGGCCGCGAACCGGGCGAGAAGTGGTGGAATCATCGCTATGATTTCTACTATCCTCCGAAGAATCTGAAGTTCCCGTGGATGTATGGGACGACGGAGACGATCACGACTTTCGCCAACCTGGAGAAGCTTTATTGGGCGGAAAGAACGGCCGTCCTGGAGAGTTATCCGGAGTGGGATATCAAGTTCATCGGCCACTTCTCACACTGGTTCCATTGGGGCGCGTCGCTCTACACGCGCTTCATTATTGAAAATCCGCCGGAGGACGCCGAGGAGGCCATTCGCCTGCACAACCGCATATGGAACGCGGCGATGACGGCCGTGATCGAAAATGACGGCCTGATTAACGAACATCACGGCGTGGGCCTGAAGCTGTCACGCTTCATGCGCCGCCAATATGGCCCCGCCTGGCCGATGATGGAACGAATTAAAAACGCGCTCGACCCCAAGGGGATCATGAATCCCGGAAAGGTCGGTTTCTAGACCCCTACGATCTGGTTTTAGAGGATTGACGAAGAGGAATCTATGCCTTTACAGGATCCGATTGAGACACTGGAAAATTGTCGCTTCTGCCTGATGTGCACACACGTCGCCCCGGTCGGTAAGGTGACCATGCTGGAGACCTACACGCCGCACGGAATGGCCCTGATTGCCACCTCGGAAGAACGAGAGCTGATCGGCTGGACGCCGGAGACGATTAACATTATGTTCAGTGAGGTGGACGGGGGCAACAGCCGCGCTCACTGTGTATTCAGCCAGCCCTTCGAAGAATCGGTCGCCGCCATGCGCGCCCACCTGGTCGAGCAGGGCCTGGCGCCGGACACTGTCCTGGCCGCGCAGCGTCGCCTGGTGACCTACGAGAACCCCTACGAGGAGCAGGCGCCCGCAGCGGCGGAAGGCGAAGGGGAGGTGGCCCTGTTGGTGGGAGACGCGGCGGCTTATCTCTGGCCAACGGCTGTTCCTGCGGCGCTGGCGCTGTTGGAAAAGGCGGGCGTGGAGCCTGTGCTGGTGGGAAACGGCCGTAACAACGGCCTCCTCGCACACTCCATGGGTTATCCCGAACTGGCCAAAGAGCTGGTTCAGGCGACGCTTGACGAAGTAGCAGCCAGCGGTGCGAAGACGCTGCTGGTGCTCAGCGCCGGCGACGCCTACGCCTTTGGCCAGGGCATGGAAGAGCGCCTGGATCTCTCGCTGCCTGATGGCGTCACGCTCGTGGAAGTGGGCCAATACCTGATCGACGGCGAACATATCGAAGCCGGAGGTCTGGAAGACAGTACGCCTACCGCATACGTCGATCCAACACATGCGGTGCGTCTGCCTGGCCGCCACGAATGGGCCAGGGCCCTGGCCACGGCCGTTGCCGGCTACGAGAGGCTTGAGCTTTTCTGGCGGCGCGACCGCGCGCAGCCGGTGGGCAGCACCTATTTGCAGTTCAGCAACCCGGAATTGGCCGAGAAGTTGACCCGCGCCCGCCTGGAAGACGCGCAGAATGTCGGTGCGAAAAAGCTGCTCTGCGATGATCCGGCCACGCTGTACCAGTTAAGTCGATTTGCCGGCGAATACGATGTACAAGTCGCCGGACTGTTTGAAGAATTAGCCCGGAGTTCCTAGGCTGCACAGTCCGCAGTTTTGACTCCTACCCGGGGATGCCGCCCTGCGGACTAAAGGCCTGTAATTAATAATTTATTGATTTCCAAAAGAAGAGCGGAGGTAAAGTAACATGTTTCTTGCGATGCATAACTGGATGCGAGCCGAACCCATTGAAGTGACCATTCGCCGGTTGGCCAAGTATGGTTACGAAGCGATAGAAATCGGTGCCGAGCCCGCCAAGTATGATACGAAGGAAGTAAAGGGGTATCTGGACGAGAACGGCATTCGCTGTTGGGGCGCGATCAGCCTCATGTTCACCGGTTTGGACCTGATTCAGGCTGATGAAGCCGGCCGCGCCAATACGGTGCAGTATCTCAAAGATTCCGTGACCATGGTCAAAGAGCTCGAAGGCGAAGTGATGAGCATTGTCCCCTCTGAGGTGGGCAAGGTCAATGCGCAGGCCGATCCGGAGACGGAGTGGGGCTGGGCGATTGAAGGTCTGAAAGAGATCAACGCCCACGCGCAGAAGGAAGGGATTCGCGTCGCCCTGGAGCCGCTGAACCGCTTCGAGACGAATTTCATCAACCGCGCCGACCAGGCCGCGCTGCTTGCCAAAGCGGTAGGTCCCGACGTCGGTATCTGCATCGACGCCTTTCATATGAATATGGAGGAGGCTAACATGCGCCAGGCGATCCTGGAGCACGGCGATATGATCTTCGACTTCCACGTGGCCGATAACAATCGCATGGCCTGCGGCATGGGCGCGCTCAACTGGCGTGATATCGTAGGTACGTTGAAAGAAGTCGGCTATGACGGCGCGCTGACGGTTGAGTTTGTGGCTCCCCTGGATCGCACACCAGCCAACGCCTACGCACATGCCACGGCGGCCGCGGAAAAGGAACTCACCGAAGAACAGCTCAAGTTCATCGAAGACCACGGGTCTGGTGTGCTGTCCGAGGAGTTCTACAGCTGGCTGGTGGAAGAGACGGCGAACACCTTGCTGCCGCTCATTAAATAGTGTGGAATGTGGAATGCGGAATCATATCCCGCACGCCGAATTTCGCAATCCGAACTTGAAATGAACGTAGTTCTGATTGGCACGTTGGATACAAAGGGTCCGGAAATCAAATATCTGCGCGACCGCCTGCAGGAGCTGGGCATGGCCACGACGGTCATCGATTCCGGCATATTGGGTGAGCCGCTGGATATCGTGCCCGACATCGACCACGCCGAAGTGGCGACCTATGCGGGGACGACGATTGAGGCGCTGCGCAGCGCCGGTACGCGCGGACGCGCCGTGGCCGGCATGCGCGAAGCGGTGAAAAAGCTGACTCTGTCGCTCTATAAGAACGGACAGCTTGACGCCATCGTCAGTATGGGCGGTGCGGAAGGCGCCGTGATGGGCGCCGCGGCGATGATGGTGCTGCCAGTGGGCGTGCCCAAGGTGCTGGTTTCGCCCATCGCGTCCGGGTATCACTTTTTCGCGCCTCTTGTGGGCACGAAAGATATGATGATCGTGCACTCCGTCGTCGATATCCTGGGCCTGAATCCCGTGGCCTGCACCGTATTTGACAACGTGGCCGCGGCGGTAGCCGGCATGGTCAGGGACGGTCA
>JBJYWZ010000164.1:0-2362 GCA_046259725.1 Promineifilaceae bacterium (SeqCode)
TAGGCCGGGCGAAGTCAAGGTCGTATAGAATATGCCCGTATGTCTTCTGGTGCGTGTCGAAGCGCAGCCACCAGTCGGCCCATACCCCTGGTGTAATCCCATCCGGCGGCTCCATTTCGCTAAAGGCCGCGGCGATCCTCTTTGCGTCCGTCTCCAGAAAGTATTCAACAAGTGCGGGCTGATCGTGCGTCCATGCCGCCAGGTCGTAAAGAGATTTCTCAGAGCGAATCGGCGTGGTGTTATACCCCATGAGATAGGTAGATGCCTGTGGGTACCCGTTTTGATGGTAGAACCTGTTATAGATGGCGGTGAAAAGACCTTCGCTGCCGGCGGACGCGCCAAGCGTATCTACCTGTAGGATGGAGAGAAAATAGACGGCTTCGTAAATCAGTTCGTGTGCGTCGCGCCAGATTTCAACGGCCGTCATGCCAGTGACATCTTTCTTATTTAATTTGTTGATCTTCTCCCTGTACTCCGGCAAAGCGACTTCGCGGAAGTGATCGGGTCCATTACGGATAAGTGTGATCAGGCGCGGAGCCAGCCTGCTCAGCATGTCCCACCATGCCTTTGCCGAAAAATTGACCCGCATGTAGGCGTAGTCGTTGATGGTAACCAGGGTGTCGTCTGGGAACGAAGTCTTATCTTTTTTCATGACTTCCAGCATCATTTGAACCAATCCCCGATTGTAGGCGGATAGGCCCATTGTGCTGAAGAGCGGGGAGAGCGGATCGGGCATAAAGTCGACAATGCTCGTACGCATGAAGCGATCCTTCGGATCCGGCAGTTCCCATTGATCCCCGCGCAGGCGGGGACCGGGCGGGACGGCTGCTTCAGGAAGCGCCGTGATTGGTCTGGCCTGGACGATGGCAAAGTTTCCATCGGCGAGAGTCCACTCAACGTCCATAGGTCTGCCGTACAGCGCTTCAATTTCCACGCCAAGCCGCGCCAGCTCCTTCAGGTCTTCACGTTGCAGCACCGGTACACTGCGCAGGTTTTGCGGTACGGGCTGGTCCACGGTCGTACCATCGACGCCGTGCCGCTCGCTGACGCGCACAGTCATGACTTCCTTATCCGCTATTAGCTGCCGTAAAACACGGCCCGTTTCCTTGTCTACCAGGTAATCATCTGGCGTGACGCGGCCACCGACCACGGCGTCGCCAAGGCCCCAGGCGGCGCTGACCTGTACCTGGCTTCGGTTGCCATAGATAGGATCCACAGTGAAAAGGATGCCGGCCACCTCCGCAGGCACGAGTTCCTGCACGACAACCGCCAGGGCGACTTCCTCGCTGTCAAAGTTCTGCCTGGCGCGATAGCCGATAGCGCGCGCCGTCCACAGGCTGCTCCAGCATTTCCTGGTTGCCTCGAGCACGTCTTCCGCGCCGCTGACATTTAAATAGCTTTCCTGCTGGCCGGCAAAAGAGGCCTCTGGCAGGTCTTCGGCCGTCGCCGAAGAGCGAACGGCAACCGCGGGGTTGGTCCCGGAAAGGTCGCCGTAGGCCCCGACGATCGCGGCGGCACTGTCTTGAGGAATTGGCGCTGCCAGGAACGCCTGACGGATTTGTGTGGAAGCTTCCTGCAGTGTGGCCGGTTTCTCCAGGTCTATCTGACCAAGGGCCTCGTCGATCTTTGCCTGCAGATCATTCTCAGCAACAAAGCGGCGGTATGCTTCAGTTGTGATGTGGAAACCATCGGGCACCGGCAGCCCGGCGTTGATCATGCGCGCCAAAGAAGCCCCTTTGCCGCCCACGGTTTCCAGGTTGGCTCGTAAATCATTGAGCGGTAGCACAAGTTCGTTAGCCATCGTAACCTCCATATCAGCGAGCGCCCGTCGCTCAGAAATCACCTTCATCGGCGCCGGGCGCAAGGCGCTGCACCGATATGATCTCCAGGTTCAAGTCCCAGATCTTATTCAACGTGCCCCGCAGCCTGGCTTGATCCATCGCCGGGCAGAAGAAGATGGTAAGAGGCGGGCAACCTTCCTGGTTCTCAAACTCCGACAAGGTCGATGTGGTCATAACATCTCCGAATAAGCCGGCCCAGCGCTCGTGCAGTGAGCCAGAGATTCTGATTTCGTAATCGGCCAGGAACGCGTGCTCCTGCGTCGTCGACCCGTTCAATGTGTGCGCCTTTCGCCCTGTTTTATCGTTCATAGTTGTATGGAGATACTATAATGGCGCGATGGGTGATCTGTCATCACATAGATGGGTGATTCCAGGCAAATCACCCATGCTGCTGAACTCATTTACAGACGCATCATGGCCCGGGCGGGCCTAATATGGGCTTGCCGCACGGCGCGCAGGAGATTGGCCGGCTACAGCAGTCCTGATTCAGCCGCTTTGACGATAGCCTCATGCCGGCTATG
>JBJYWZ010000165.1:0-1545 GCA_046259725.1 Promineifilaceae bacterium (SeqCode)
CTCGGGCAATTATATATTATTGTGTGACTTCGATCACCCGCAATCATTTTTGCTGAGGTCAATGTTTTGTAAGACAATTGGTGTGACAAGTGAGGGGGGTGATTATGGTACAAATTGAGCCGCTGTCCTATTCTTTCGTGACTGTGAACACGTATGGCCAGGTCGTGAGCCACAGAGCAGGTCAGGCCGAACAGCTGGCTTTCGATATTGGAGGAGAGCAGCCGCTGGCCATGATATCCTTACGCGGGGGAACGTTTCTTATGGGCTCACCGGCCGGAGAAGGATACCCTGATGAGAAGCCCTGGCACGAAGTGCGTGTCGAGCCATTTTTCATCGGCCGTTTTCCCGTAACCCAGGGGCAGTGGATGGATCTGATGGACCTGGATAAAGGCTGGCGATTTCGCGGAGCGCGAAAAGCGGTCCATAACGTTTCCTGGCGGGAGGCGTTGGAATTCTGCGAACGCCTGACGAAGCTCACCGGTCATGCTTTCTGGCTTCCCTCTGAAGCCCAGTGGGAGTACGCCTGCCGCGGCGGGACGGAAACCGCCTTCTCCTGCGGCCCGACGATCACAACTGATCTCGCCAATTACAACGGGGAGTATACTTATCTGGCGGCCCCGAAAGGCCCTTACCGCCACCTGCTGCTCGACGTCGATGCCTTTCCGGCCAATCCATTCGGCCTGCACGAGATGCATGGAAACCTATGGGAGTGGTGTGCCGATCCCTGGCACGACCGTTATGATGGCGCACCGGCTGATGGCCGGGTGTGGGACGAAGGCGGCAGCGATCGATACCGCGTCGCCCGCGGCGGCTCGTGGCATGAGACGCCCGACCTCTGCCGTTCGGCAAGTCGTCTCAAGTTTCCCTATAATGAAGGGGATGAAATGATCGGCTTTCGTGTCGTTATCAATGCAGGATGGTAATCAGTCTGCATCCTTCTCACGCAGCAGCTCCTTGATCAGCGGGAGTACGTTCCCGGCTCGTTCGTGATCAAATTCGGCGTACACTGGCATTTCAGCACGCGGCGCATCGGGCCGTTGGCGCGCCTGTTCCTGAAGCTGGCGCTTTGCCGCTTCGGAAAAATCGGCAAAGGCGCGCCTCATAAGGGGCAAGATCTCTACAAAGCGCTCTTCAGGCAGGTCATTGATGAATCCGTCCAGCATGCCCCATAACCGCCGGTCGTGGATCAGCAGCAGTTCACTGCCTTCAAGAAAGCCGTCAAGCCAGGCGGCCGACTGCGCGGCCTGGTCGTGGGAGATGGCGGCCATGCTGCTGCGGCGCAGCGCGCGCTCCATACGCCGCGCGGTCTCGTTCGCCGTGAGGGCGCCCTCGTCCAGCAGCAGGCGGCAGGCACGGCCGTCCAGCATCCCATGTAGTCCCGGCTGCTCCAGCGTGTTTAGAAGCGCCTCGTGCCAGCGACGCGCCTGATCCTCGTCGCGCAGCGTGTGCAAGGCGCCGGTTACGGCGCTCAACTGGCCGGCCATCTTTAGAGCCGGTTCATCATCCATGCCGGCGCAGGTGCTGGGCAGGCCGATGCAGATGCGC
>JBJYWZ010000166.1:0-37283 GCA_046259725.1 Promineifilaceae bacterium (SeqCode)
GCCCGATCCTGATCTCGTGATTCGCACAAGCGGCGAGCTTCGAATCAGTAATTTTTTGATCTGGCAGGCTGCTTACGCTGAATACTATCCAACACCGGCCTATTGGCCTGACTTTGGCCGTGAAGAGCTGTATGAGGCGATTGTGGCTTACAATCAGCGTGATCGAAGATTTGGTTTAATCGACGAGGACACTTAGTTCTCACCAGTGCGCCGCGAGTTATTATGTCCAATTTATTGCAGCGCGCCGTAATCGCCCTGACACTTGGACCCCTGGCCCTCTATTTGATGTATTTGGGCGGGTGGTACTATTTTGTTCCTCTGGCGTTGATTCTCCTTCTGGCCTCATTTGAATACGTTCAACTGACCGCGAAATTGGGCCTCCTGCCTTCGTTATGGATCATCCTTGCTTCCTCGCTTGCTTTTTACGTAGCTGCGCAGTTTGCCGAATCAACAGTCACGAGCGTTGTCCTTGTCCTGGCGCTACTTGTATCCCTGTTCTATTCGCTGAGGCTGTATGAATCGAGAAAAGATGGCCTGGCTCTGCCCACGTGGATGGCCATGCTCAGCGGGGTAGTAATGTTGGGTTGGCTTTCCAGCCACTTTTTCCGTCTACGCCTTATTGAACCCATGGGTTGGCAATGGACAATTCTTGTTTTTGTCAGTACATGGGTGGCAGATTCAGCCGCATATGTTGTGGGCAGGTTCCTCGCCGGAAATGTTCTGGGAAAACATGCACTGTCGCCCCGTTTGAGCCCTAATAAGACTGTCGAAGGTTACATTGGCGGCATCGTCATAGGCTCGGCATTGACCGTAGTCACCGCCTATTTACTGTCGCTTCCTCTGGCGACCGCCCTGGTTCTGGGCCTTTTGATCTCAGTCTTCGGTGTCATCGGCGATCTGGGCATATCCATGTTAAAGCGGGAAGCCGGCGTCAAGGATTCAGGGACGGTATTCAGGAGTCACGGCGGGGCGCTGGATCGCATCGACTCTCTGATGTGGTCCGCAGCAATCGGTTTTTACGTCATTAACTTTATCCAATAGGCACGAATCTTGCCCGTCTCCGCACAAACTAATTCAGGGATACCGGCCATGTCAGGTGCTGTTAATACCATCGAAAGATTCATCCTGGAAAATCAGCCTGATTATGCCAGAGGTGAATTCACAAACCTGTTGTATGACATTGCGCTGGCGGCAAAGCTGATTGCCATTAAGACGAATAGGGCAGGGCTGGTCAATATTCTTGGGGAAGTGGGTGAGGATAATGTTCAGGGGGAAAAGCAGCAGAAGCTCGACGTCTATGCGGATGACATCATCTTCCGCATGTGCGACCATACCGGCCGTCTTTGTGCGATGGCTTCTGAGGAGCGCGAAGGGCTGATTGAAATACCCGATCGTTTCCGTAAAGGTTCCTACGTGCTTGTCTATGATCCCCTCGACGGGTCTTCGAACATTGATGTCAATGTCAGTATTGGAACGATATTCGGCATTTTTCGGGCGGTCGATTGGGATCTTCGCGGGCGGTTAGAAGATGTTTTGCAGCCCGGAAGGAACATGGTAGGCGCCGGTTACGTGCTATACGGCGCGAGCACGATGCTGGTTTACAGCACGGGGATGGGAGTGCACGGTTTTACATTGAACCCGGAACTGGGCGAATTCCTGTTGTCTCACCCTAACATGAGCCTGCCGGAACCGCCGGCCTATTATAGCGTCAACACTTCGTATTACCGGCGCTGGTCACCCGGGGTGCAGAAATATCTACGCTGGCTCCAGGGTCAGGAAGGAGACGATCCGCAGCTGTCGTCGCGATACATTGGCTCTCTGGTTGCGGATTTTCACCGTAATTTGCTGCGCGGTGGTGTGTTTTGTTATCCTTCGGAAATGAACAAACCAAACGGTAAGCTGCGCTTATTGTATGAGGCCGCGCCGTTAGCGTATCTGGTTGAGCAGGCAGGCGGCTACGCGACTGACGGCCGTGACTCAATCCTGGATATTGTGCCAGATTCAATTCACCAGCGCACGCCGCTTTTTATTGGAAACCGGTCTTTAGTAGAACGGGTGGAGTCTTATGTAGCCGAAGAAGAGAAACAGAAGGGACGTTGACGCAGTTATGTGTGCATGGTATACTTCTTGCGTCCAATCATTGGAGTCTTAGTTAATTCCTCGATTTTACACGAAAATTTGACCAACAAACTGTGCCGGCCAGAACCTCTGCCGGTTACATCCCAATCAATTCGTACTTTTCAACAATTTTGTTGGCGATCGTTAATCTTGAGCATGTCTGGTACGTAGAATGCGGTCATAAACCCGATGTAGATGCTCTTAGCGGAGAAATTTTGCATGGATATTGGAGAACTTGAAGAGAAGAAATTAAGTGAATTGCGCGAAATGGCGCGAGATATGGAAATACCCGGTTTCAGCGCAATGAAAAAACAAGACATTATTTTTCAGATCATGGCGGCTGATGCCAAAGCGAAAGGCCTGAACTTTCAGGGCGGCGTCCTGGAAATCATTGAAGACGATAAACAGACCATGGGCTTTTTGCGTTCGGGCAATCTCTTGCCTGGACGAAAGGACATCTACGTATCTAACTCGCAGATCCGCCGCCTGGGCCTACGCACTGGCGATATGGTTTTGGGCCAGGTACGCGTCCCCAAAGATAACGAGAAATATTACAGTTTGCTGCGTGTTGAAGCAGTCAATGGCTTGAGCCCGGATGAGGCCCGCAGACGGCCCAAATTCTCCTCGCTGACGCCGATTTTTCCCGATCAGAAACTGCGCCTGGAGACGGACCCCAACATCCTTTCTACCAGATTAATCGACCTGGTTGCGCCGATCGGCCGTGGCCAGCGCGGCCTCATCGTTTCGCCGCCTAAAGCCGGCAAGACGACGGTACTTAAAGAGATTGCCAACGGCATTTCTACGAATTATCCGGAACTGCATCTGATGGTCGTGTTGATTGGCGAGCGTCCTGAGGAAGTGACCGATATGGACCGCTCGATCGAGGGTGAAGTTGTCAGTTCTACCTTTGATGAGCCGGTGCGCCAGCACTGCCGCGTTGCGGAGATGGCTTTGGAACGCGCTAAACGCCTGGTTGAAGCCGGGCGCGACGTGGTTGTTCTGCTGGACTCGATTACGCGCCTGGCGCGCGCATATAACCTGACGGTCCCCCCGAGCGGCCGTACATTGTCCGGTGGTCTCGATCCGGGTGCCCTCTATCCGCCCAAGCGTTTCTTTGGTTCTGCGCGCAACGTGGAAGATGGCGGGAGCCTGACGATTATCGGTACCTGCCTGGTTGATACGGGAAGCCGTATGGACGACGTTATTTACGAAGAGTTCAAGGGCACGGGCAACATGGAACTGCTCTTGAGCCGCCGCCTGCAGGAACGCCGCATATTCCCGGCATTCGACATCGAGCGTTCGAGCACGCGTCGCGAAGATCTGCTTCTGTCCGGCGACGAGTTGGCCCGCGTTTATATCATGCGGCAGATGCTCGGACACCTGATGGACACGCCTGGATATGACATTTCCAGTTCGACTCAGGCCGTCTTGCAGCGCCTGCGCGGCACCAGAACCAACTACGAGTTCCTGGAAACGCTGACCAAAGATATGATGTAAGGTCGCGGGAACCCTGCGACAACATAAGGGTAATTATAGAAAACGGGCCTTCACAGTGGCCCGTTTTTTGATCCATTCTGCTTTGTGATAGCATCCCTGACTGGGAATTATGGAAAGGGAAAACCGTTTACCGCAGGTAGCGGCAATAATCGTACTATTACTTCTGGTCTTGTTACTTGTGCTCGGTCTGCGCCTTGGCGTACGCGCCGAGGAAGTCGGGACGGAACGAGATGACAAGGAAGCAACGCCTGTCGCAGGCACGGCCGTTCCCTCAAGTGACAGCGGCTCCGTAGCCCTGGATACCGAGCGCGAGGCTGTGCCGGTACTGCACGATAATTCTCTTTCCCCCGCGCCCGTGCCGCAGACATTCGAGGGCAAACGGCCGCACCATGAATTCCAGACCTACACAGTTGAACGGGGCGACACCCCGTCAGGCATTGCCTTGCAGTACGGCATTAAGACGGAAACGCTGTTAGGCGGCAATCCGTTCCTGAGCCAGGAATCCAGCCTTATGCAGCCCGGCATGGAGCTGACCATCCTGCCGCTGGACGGCGTACTTCATGACGTTCAGCCCGGCGACACGTTGGAATCAGTATCCGAGAACTACGGTATCCCTGTCGAGGACATTATTGCCTACGCCCCGAACAATCTCGAATTTCCATATAGGCTTTATCCGGACACCCAAATTCTTGTCCCTGGGGCGATAGCCGAGGTCTTTATTTGGACGCCGCCGACGCTGTCCTCAGTGCGCGGCGGTTCGAGCACCAACAGCGGCATTGTGCCGGCTGTTGTGGGAACGGGCACCTTCGTTTACCCGGTCAGCTCAAGGAATTTCACGCAGAGGTACTGGTACGGCCATCCGGGTATCGATATCGGGCTGAGCGAAGGATCGGGTGTGTTTGCCTCGGATACGGGTACGGTCACCTTTGCCGGTTGGAATATTTACGGCTACGGTAATCTCATCGTCGTCAATCACGGCAATGGTTACGAAACCTTCTACGGCCATCTCAGCGCCATCAACGTTTTCCCCGGCCAGGTGGTCAACCAGGGAAACGTGATCGGTGCGGTAGGCAATACTGGCAACTCCTCAGGCCCGCATATTCACTTTGAGATTCGAATAAATGGGAATCAAGACGATCCCTGCTGGTATATCGGCTGCTAAGAAAAGCTGCCTCTATATTTACCTTCTTATTGGGCGCCGTTTGCGGCGTCAGCGGTCTATCGAAGCTACTGCTGTGCGGTATGCCGGTCACGAAGCTGGCCACATCCCGCCTGAATGTCAATTCCGCGCCTGACGCGCACGGAACTCGAAACTCCGAAACCGGCTAATTCCTTTTGAAATGCGTCAACACGATCTCGCGCGGACGGGCCGCCGGAATACCCTTTTGTAGGGTTCAGTGGGATGAGATTGACATGGCATAGTTTGCCATGCAGGAGTTTCCCCAGGGCCTGTGCCTGCTCGGCCGTATCATTCTCACGCTCGATCAGGGCCCACTCGAAGGTCAGCCGCCTTCCCGTCTGCTCGATATAGTAATCGCAAGCTTCCATCAGCTCGGCAATAGGCCAGCGATTGGCAACAGGAATCAGGCGTGAACGCTCCTCGTCGGTAGCCGCATGCAGCGACACGGCAAGCCCGATCTGCCGCTTTTCAGCGGCAAAACGGCGGATTGCTGGAACCAGGCCTACGGTTGAAATGGTGATCTTGCGCGCCCCGAGATTAAATCCGTCACTGGCTGTGAGGATGTCGACGGCCTTCATGGTGTTGTCATAATTATGCAGCGGTTCACCCATCCCCATAAAGACGATGTTGGTGACATGTTCATTTACTGAGGCAAGTTGGCGGGCGAAGTAAAGAACCTGCCCAACGATTTCGCCAACCCCCAGATGGCGAAAGAATCCCATCTGGCCCGTTGCGCAGAAGACACATCCCATGGCGCAGCCGGCCTGTGTGCTGATACAGAGCGTGCGCCGGCGGCTGTATTCCATTAAGACCGTTTCCACCAACTGGCCGTCGTTCAGGTCGAACAACACTTTCTTCGTCTGTCCGTCGCTCGACTCCTGCCACTGTACAGGCTCCACGGGTTCAATAGCAAATTCAGCGGCGAGGTCCTCGCGCAGGCTTTGCGGCAGGTTTTGCATCTCATTGAAGCTGCCCGCGTAATGCCGGTATAACCACTCCCAGATCTGTTTGGCGCGATAGGATGGCTGGCCGCACTGGCCAATCAAGGTTTCGATTTCCAAGAGGTCACAATCGTAGATGTTTTCTTTTCCGGCGTTCTGGCTGGCTTGTGTGGTCATGTTAAACGCCACGCCTCAAGAGCGAGTTCTGCCGCTAATTCCGTGATGTCGGTGAAAACGAAGTCGGGCTTATAGACAGCTTCCTGGATGTCTTCCTCTGCGTCAATTCCAGACAGAACCAAAATTGCCCACAATCCGGCTCCTTTGGCGCCGGCGATATCCGTACTTAAGCGATCGCCAACCATTGCCGTTTTCTCTTTCACGCTGCCGAGTCTCGTCAGAGCATGTTCAAACATGATCGGCTGCGGTTTGCCGATGATCTGCGGCGAGACACCGGTGGACGTCGTGATCACGGACAGAAGGGCTCCTGCTCCAGGCAGGGGACCTAGCTCATTGGGAACAGATGGGTCTGCATTCGTGCCCACAAACTCGGCGCCGTTGTCTACAAGGAGGGCGCCCATGGCCAGCTCTTTGTAGTCTGCACGAGGCGTAAAACCGAGGACGACCAGCGGGGGTCTGGCTCCATTTTTCACTTCATCGGCCGTGATTATCTCAAATCCATGTTGTTTTAGAGCCTGGTGAAGACCTTCCGCGCCGATGACATAGACAGAAGTGCCGGTTTCATAGCGCGAACGCAAATGTGCGGCGGTGGTTTCTGCCGATGTGAGGATTTTTTGCGGCGGCACGTCCACGCCAAAACGCTTGAGTCTGTCTGTGTACATTTCGGCCGTTTTAGTCGCATTGTTCGTGGCCAGGACGTAACCGATGGTCAGTTGATCCAGTGTGTCAAAAAAGTTGGCCAGACCGGGCACGGGCGTTTCCCCATGCCATAACACACCGTCCATATCCAGGATCAGATGTTTGATATCTGAAAGCATAGAGCGATTATATCGCGAACGTTGGTTAAAGGTAGATTGAAGCGCCGCACCAACAGTACCTGCACTCCCTGACGGGTGTTATAATGCGCCTCGATTTCCTGCATTGGCGATCCATGACGTGCTGTTTCGCTTCCAGAGCGTTCTTACTATGACCGGAGATGAGGCAGAATGTCTTTGATCCGGCCGCCTGCGCGCGCGTCAATGCAGCAAAACTGCGAGTAACTGTGTGAAATTATCTGTAATCATGCCGGTTTTTAATGAACGGGAGACATTGGTTCCTGCGGTTGAGGCGGTGCTGGCCATCGATCGTGTTGATGAACTTGTTATCGTGGATGATGGCTCAATTGACGGTACGCGCGAGCTGTATAACGATGTAAAGGCACTTGATCAACGGGTGAAGGTGCATTTGCAGGAGCGCAATCAAGGCAAGGGTTCGGCCGTACGCACCGGTTTTTCCCTGGCTGGCGGCGACATTTTCTTGATTCAAGACGCCGATCTCGAATACGATCCACGCGATTATCCGGCGCTGATACAGCCCATAGAAGAAGGGCGAGCGGCCGTTGTCTATGGGTCCCGTTTTCGCGGCGGTCCGACAAAGGCGATGTTCTTCTGGCATATGGTCGGCAATAAATTCCTGACCCTGGTGACCAACATGCTGTACAACACGATACTTTCGGATATGGAAACCTGCTATAAGGTCTTTCGCGCCGATGTCATTCGCGATATTCCGCTGCGAGCCAAGGGATTTGAATTCGAGCCGGAAATTACTTCGAAAGTATTGAAGCGCGGCTATCGTATTTATGAAGTGCCTATCTCCTATAACGGCCGTGAATTCGACGAGGGAAAGAAGATTAATCCCTGGCGAGACGGTCCTAAAGCCTTTTACTATCTGCTGAAGTACCGTTTTGTAGATTAGGACCATTGTCGGCAATGCCCACCTCCAGCCGGGTTGTGCTGCTCATTATCCTCCTGCTGGCCACCGCGCTTCGTCTCGCCGCCTTCTTCGACAACCACTTTCACGCCGATGAGGCCCTTTTCGCCAGTTGGGCGCGCCTGATCGCCATCTGGCGCGACCCGCTGCTGCTGGCCCAGCCGGTCGACAAACCGCCCCTGCTGTTTTATCTCCAGGCGCTCGCCTTTCCCCTGTTCGGACCGCTGGAATGGTCGGCTCGGGTGCCGGACATGGTCGCCTCGCTCCTTCTCGTTCCGCTGACGGCCGTTTTTTCCTGGCGTCTTTTTGGCAGCAGTGCCTCCGCCCTGTCTGCGGCCCTGCTTGTGGCGATGTCGCCCATGGCCATCCAATTCAGCGGTACGGCATTTACCGATCCGCTGTTGTGCGCCCTGCTGGTCGCGGCGCTGCTCTTTGTCGTCGCTTCACCACGGCCTTTTTGGAGCGGCTTCTGTTTTGGCCTGGCCGTCCTGACCAAACACCAGGCCTGGCTCTTCCTGCCGCTGCTCGCCGGCCTGGTCTGGCTGAATGGCTGGCAGGCGCAGCAGTGGCGTCGAATGGCGGCTGGATTCTTGCCACCGTTTCTTCTGTTTCTTGCCTGGCAGCTTGTACGCGGCGGCGGCCTCGATCTCTGGAGCAGCCAGCTCAACAATTTTGGAGGGCTGCGCCTCGCGTGGTCCTGGGAGCTGGCGCCGCGTCTCGACGCCTGGGCAGATCTTTTATCTCTCACCCTTGGTTCCTGGCTGATGATTGCCCTCTTCTTGCTGAGCATACCCGTGGTCTGGTTTTCCAGCCCGAAGAGAGGTGATACGCCCGCACTGGCGGACCGGCTGATCATCCTTTTTATCGCGGGCTATCTGGCTCTTCATTGGCTGCTTGCCGTTCCTGTCTGGGATCGCTACTTGCTGCCGCTCGTCCCGCTGTCGGCCGTGATAGTGGGCCGCGGAATTGGCCTGGCACTGGATTGGCTGCCCGACCATCACCCCGGGCGAAGATACCCGGCAATGCTGCTGATCCTGGCGTTCATAGCTGCGGTTCAGATGAGTACGGCCGTGGCTGCACGGAACGGACATTTCCCGGTTGGCGGGCAGCGCAATGGCGACAGCGGTGCCTGGGAGGTAGCAGAATACCTGGCTGGTACCCCGTACGGAACGGTACTGTACGATCATTGGTACAGCTGGCACTGGCAGTACTTCTTTATCGATCGAGGAGTGTATACGAGCTGGTTTCCATATCCGGCAGGCCTGGTTGACGATTTAGACGTATTTGGGAAAGCGGCCGGCGATCGATATCTGGTTTTACCGGCTGACGACCAGGCGTTGCCAGTGCGGCGCGCCGTGGAGGAAGCGGGCTTCGAGATGCGCCAGGTCCTGCACACTGACAGTCAGCCTGGTATGATTCTTTATCGTATAACGCCGTCCTGATAAGAACTGCTCATGCACCACGGGAATCGAACCAAGCTGACCTCACTGCTTCTGCCGGCTGCCGCTTTGCTTGGCCTCGTTTTGCTGTTTTTCAACAGGATGGCTTTCAGCAACCTTATCCTGGCCCGCGGGGACACATTTCTCTACTTCTATCCTTACTGGCATGCGGCTGCCGAAGCGCTGCGTGAGCTGCGGGTTCCTTTCTGGAACCCCTCCATTTTTATGGGCGCGCCGCTGCTGGCCAACAGCCAGGTTGGATTCTTCTATCCGCTCAACTGGCCATTGTGGTTTTTTCTGAAGACGCCATATGCCGCCAGCGCCAGCATTATCCTGCATATCTTCATTGCCGCTGCCGGGGCTTACTTTCTTGCGCGCCGCCAGCTGCTGCTCGGCCGATCTGGCGCGCTGGTGGCCGCGATTTCGTTTGCCCTGGGCGGCTATCTGACGGCCCAAGTTGAACACATCAACCAGCTCCAGGGTCTGGCCTGGCTGCCCTGGTTTTTTGTCGCCGTTGAACTTGCCCGCCTTGGAACGAGACGCGCCTGGTTGAGGTCTGTATTGGCGACGGCCGTCTTGTTTGCCCTGCAGCTTCTGGCCGGGCATACACAGACGACATTCATCACGGGTGTGGCAGTCCTGATCTGGCTTGCGGCCTCCTGGCCTGGACGCCGCTTTCTGAATATTGATGTGCCGAGCGTCGCGGTAGAAATTAACAGCTCTCTGTTCCAGCCATTTTCGGCGCTGATTACCGGCGCCGTCCTGGCGGCAGCGCTTGCCGCTATGCAGCTTCTGCCAACCCTGGAACTGATGGACCATTCGAGCAGGGCGGGCGGACTGCCAGTCAACGAAGTCTTATCTTTTTCGCTTCCACCACATTTGCTGGCGCAGGCCCTGCTGCCTGCTTACGGGCAGTCGCTGTTTACCGAGTACGTGGCCTTTGTGCCGCTGGTGATTATCATCCTGGCCTTTATTGGCGGCTGGCAGTGGCGAAAACGGGCTGGTGTGCTGCAGGCGCTTGCCCTGACCATCAGCGGCTTTTTCCTGGCGCTTGGCGCCTATAATCCCTTCTACTGGCTGCTGGCCAGGCTGCCCGGATTCAGCTTCTTCAGAGCCCCCGCGCGGTGGCTCGTTCTCTACGCTCTCGGTCTGTCGCTGCTGGCGGGCGTGGGCTGGCATCTGCTCTGGCGTTGGGCGGGTGAAGAAGGCAGCCGCCAGGATCGCCAATCATTTCTGCGCAGCAATCTCCTCCCTCCACTGCTGTCGGCCCTCGTGGTCCTGCTTGTGCTGGCCATTTGGGGATTTGCCGCAGGTTTTTTGGTGGATATCCTGCCCCTTGGGTCGGAAGCGCCGTTTGTACGGCCGTCTTTGTTGACGCTTGGCGGGTGGTTCACAGAACTACTGCTGTCCGTCGTCCTGTTGGCCACGGCCGGTTTTGCCGGGAGTGTACCCATCCGGCGCGCTGCCTTGAGCGGCCTGCTTATCGTTGGGCTGATGGCCGGATTTTTCGCCTCACGCACCCTGCCGTACAACAACCTGACGACGCCGGAAGCCTACTTCGATCTTCGGCCGTCCACCAGCCGCATTCTGGCCGAAGAGAGCCAGGAACCGCCGGATCGGCTGCTCAGCCTTTCCGATATCTTTTTCGATCCCGGCGATCAGGCGGAAATCGACTCCATCTATGCCGGCCAGCTTTCTGAGCAGGCGCGATTCGATTACACCGTTGCCATTAAACAAAAGGAGATCAACGCGCCTAACCTGCCGATGATTTATAATCTGGCCTCGATCGATGGGTTTGATGGCGGGATTCTGCCGCTGCGGGATTACGGTAGTTTGATTAGCGCCACGATAACGGGCGGTCAGGAAACAATGGACGGCCGTTTACGCGAACTGCTGGATGCCATTCCTGAGCCCAGGTGGTTAGATCTGTTTAATGCCCGTTTTCTGATCACGGACAAAACGGGCGACCTGTGGATCGACGGCATCTATTATGACCGCCAGCATCCGATCACACTGCATAAAGGCGAAGGCGTACCCGTCACTTACCTGCCTGAATTTGAAGCGACTGAAATCAGGCTGCTGGCGACCGGTAAGCCGGCTGCCGTAACTATCGACACGCGCGAAGGTGGGACTTTGTCTTTACAGCCGGAATTGGTGGAGGAGATGCTCTACCGCATGGTCCTGCCTGAACCTTCCATTATCAGTAAGCTCGAGATCGCGTCCTGCGAGCTAACGGCCTGCACGCTGCAGGCGATTTCACTGGTTGACACGGAGGTTGGCGCGTTCTATCCGCTGGTCCCCGGTGATTACCGGTTGATACATTCCGGGGATGTGAAAATATACGAAAACAGCAACGTACTGCCGCGGGCCTTTATCGCCGGTAACTGGTTTTGGGCCGCGGATGTGTCTGAAAGCCTGGGCCCAATGCGTGATCCTGACTTCGATGTTCGGACAACGGCCGTGATCGTGGGCGATCCGGCCACGAACGATGACATTATTCCGGGAGGAACAGGCATCGCGAAGATAACGAGCTACCGTCCGGAAGAGGTTGTGGTGGAGACGGAGAGCGCCACGGGAGGCCTGCTTGTCCTGACCGATGCCATTTATCCCGGCTGGCGCGCAACCGTGGATGGACAGCCTGCGACCATGTACCAGACTGATGGATTGTTTCGTGGCTTATTTGTGCCTCAAGGCGAGCACCAGGTGATTTTTGAATATGAGTCTACATCTTATCGCCTGGGTCTAATAGTTTTCATATTTGCGATAACTATAATAGGCATGGTCTTAATCGCGATGGCTCTGGAAATTCGCAGCAAACGGTGAATATTTCATGAGCTATCACTGAATTGGGATATACTTGTGTGTTAGCAGTCGGCAGTAGCGTCGGCTCTTATTACGTTTTTAGGAGTAGTTTTTTCATGGCGAGTAAAAAGAATGACGGAAAGGTACGTGTTGCCATCATTGGCGTTGGCAACTGCGCGAATGCCTTGGTACAGGGTGTGCATTACTACAAGAATGCCGCTGACGATGAAGAGATCCCTGGTTTGATGCACGCGACCGTTGGCGGATACCACGTTCGCGACATCGAATTTACGGCGGCGTTCGACGTGGTTGAGGGGAAAGTCGGCAAAGATCTCAGCGAAGCGATGTGGGCGGAACCCAACAACACGATCAAATTCACCGATGTACCTTATCTTGATGTGCCTGTTTATCGCGGCATGACGCATGATGGCCTGGGCAAATACCTGAGCATGAAAGTAAAGAAGGCTCCGGGACCGACGGATAATATCGTTCAGATTCTGCGCGACACAAATACTGATGTTATCATAAACTTTATGCCGGTCGGTTCTGAAATGGCTACCAAATGGTATGTAGAACAGGCGCTGGACTCAGGCACGGCCTTTGTCAACGGCATTCCCGTGTTTATCGCCAGTTCAGAGTATTGGAGCGAACGTTTTCGCGAGCGCGGTCTGCCGATCATTGGCGACGATGTGAAAAGCCAGGTTGGCGCGACTATCACGCACCGCGTTTTGACGAACCTGTTCAAAGACCGCGGCATACATCTTGATCGCACATACCAGCTGAACTTCGGCGGCAATATGGACTTCTACAACATGCTGGAGCGCGAACGCCTGGAATCGAAGAAAATCTCCAAGACGAACGCCGTCACCAGCCAGCTCCCGTATGATCTGGGTGATGATAATGTCCATGTCGGGCCGAGTGACTACGTGCCGTGGCTGACCGATCGCAAATGGTGCCATATTCGCATGGAAGGGCGCGCCTTTGGCGACGTGCCTTTGCAGCTGGAAACGAAGCTTGAGGTGTGGGATTCTCCCAACTCTGCCGGTGTGATTATTGATGCGCTGCGCTGCGCGAAGATTGGTCTTGATCGCGGCCTGGCCGGCCCCCTGGAGGCCCCTTCTTCCTATTTCATGAAATCGCCGCCCGTCCAGTACACGGATGACGTGGCCCGCAGGATGGTTGAGCAGTACATTTCTCCCCCGACCGTCGAGGAACTCATCGACGCGGTGGAGCTTGTGGCTGACGAACTGGCGGAGTAGTAAATTAAGTTCTGGAACAGGTTCATGTGCAGCGGCCATTGAACCCCGATAGAGAATGAGTGCGCCGGTTCCACATAATCATAGAACCGGTGCATTTTTTGTGTTTTTTACGTGAAATGAGCGAAGTAGTGCTACAATATGCAGTGTCAATGCCCCGGTGGTCGACAAAGAGCGACAGGTTGATTCTGCCAGTCGCAAGGTAGAGAGTTGTTTGCAAGTCGAGGGAAGCCAATTGGTTAGGCGCGTCTTACTCTTATTACTCACGTTACTTCTGCTGATTCTGGCCGGATGCAGTCTCCTTGAGGAGCCTCCGCAGCCGGTCATTCCTACGCCCATCCCTACCGCGCCTCCGCTGCCGCAGACTGGTGACGGCATCCCGGCGGAGCAGGTCACGGATCCGGTCAGCGATATCGTACCTTCGGTCGATCCCGAGATTTTGGATCTTATCAATGCGGTGTCCCAGCAGCAGCTGACAGCTTACGTACAGACGCTTGAAGGATTTGGCACGCGAAATTCGTTCAGCGCACTCGATCGTGAAGATCGTGGGATTGGAGCGGCCAGGAACTGGATATACAGCGAATTTGAGCGGGTCGGCAACGGCCGTCTGCAGGTCGCTTTCGACGAATTCCTCCTGAGCTACAACGGCATGTCGGCCGATCAAAAAAATGTTGTGGCCACGCTGCCTGGAACGGGCACGAGCAACGGCGTCATCATCGTCATGGCTCATTATGACAGCCGCGGCGTGGATGAAATGGATGGCTTCAGCACCAATACGGCCGCCAACGATAACGCTTCCGGAGTAGCGCTCTTGTTGGAAACCGCACGTGTGCTGAGTTCTCGCGAGTGGAACCAGACGATTATGTTTATCGCCATGGCCGCCGAAGAGCAGGGCACGTACGGATCGCGCCATTTCGCTCAGAACGCTTTCCTGGACAATTTAAATGTGCTGGCGGTTGTCAATTATGATGCCGTTGGAGGAAGGCTTGGCATACCGCAGTTAGCCCGTCTATTCGCGCAGGATGTCCGCCAATCGCCGGCCGGTGAACTGAGCCGTTATTACGAATATATTGGCGGCCATTATCTGCCGACCTTTCCAGTTATCGTGATCGACGCACTGGATCGGGAAGGTAGATATGGCGACCACCGCGAATTTATACACCTGGGCATGCCTGCGGTTCGCGTGATGGAGTCAGAAGAGGACGAGCGGCTTCTGAACTCAGTGCGCGACACCTGGAGCCTCATTGACTATTCTTACCACCAGAAGCTGGCCCAGCTCAACGTCGCCTTCCTGGCCAATGCCGCGGGTGCGCCGCCGCCACCCGTGCAGCCGACGATTGTGGCCCTTGCCGATCCCGGCACCTATCTATTGACCTGGCCTGTCGAACCGGGCGCGGCCGGCTACGCCATATCTTTCCGACCGATTGGGTCTGCAATTTATGAACCGTTTCGTTTTGTCCGGGCGGAAAACGCCGGCAATGTCGTTCTCACCGGGTATGATCCTGATACTACCTACGCGGTCAGCATTGCCGCGCTCAGTGCGAACGGCCGTTTGGGACTCTTTACGCGCGAGCTGATCGTCGGTCCGCTGCCTGACACGACGAACCTGTCACTGAATGACGGTTCTACAATCGAGCAGACAGCGCAGTAACATCCGGCTAACTACCCTAAGTTTTAATCTGGGGACATTGACGAGAGCGGACAAGCACTGAAAATATTCATTCATCCCCGTTAATCCGTTCTACTTCGCGTCCAAAATCCCTTCTCTGTGCAAAGTATCGGGTGGTTAGGCATCCGGGACAGCCGGCACGTTCCAACTGTCCGTTTTGTTCCTCCCAAGATCAGGCGTCACGCGAAGCAATCAATCCCCAAGCTGGTTGCTGAGATAGTACAGGCGGCTTAAAATCGCCGGCGCTTCCCAAGACGCGGCAAGGCGCGGCTGCCCACCAAACTGGATAATGGCCGCTTCGACGGCGACTTCGCGCACACCGTTTTTGTCGAGCCAGACGTGGAATATCGCGGTTTCCGGTGGCCCATCGATGTCAAAAGCGAAGTTGCCGGTTCCATAAATGATGACGCCGTCTTTGTACTGCTCTATGCCCTGCAGGATGTGGGCATGGTGCCCGACAACGAGATCAGCGCCCGCATCAACAGCCGCATGGGCTGCTTCGATCTGCGGCTCGCTGGGCAGTCCCTGATACTCAAAACCGCTGTGCAGCAGTACGATCACCAGGTCCACCTCATCGCGGACCGCCTGCACGTCGGCGGTGATAGTCTGCGGATCGCCCCAGGCGATGCCCGGCTGATCGGCCGTGGCTGTCCAGGAAGCGGTGTCAAAACCGGTGCTTGCTTCCACAGGCACATTCACATACCCGAAAACAGCGGCAATCAAACCATCGATTTCAACGACAGCGGGCGCGTGCGCCGCGGCGTTGTTCGCGCCGGCACCAACCGGCATCACGCCGTGCTGCTGCAATAGATCAAGCGCTTGCAGTAGCGCGTCCGGTCCGTAATCCATGCCGTGATTGTTGGCAAGAGACACGATATCGAACCCGGCCAGGGCCAGGGATTGGGCTGCCTCCGGCGGTGCGCGGAAAGGATAGCGTTTCAGCTGCGGCTCGCCGCGGTTCCCCAGCGCGGATTCCATATTGCCAACAGTGATATCCGCCCCCTGCAGGCGATCGGCCACGCTGCTGAACGGGTACGCAAGATCGCCGCGAGTTAAATTGTAGCCAAGCGAACGATCGAGCATGATATCGCCCACGGCCACGAGGTGAACCACCTCATCGTGACTCCTCTCACGCAGCAGCTCAACCAGATCGCTCACGTTGCCCATCGCTTCATCATCCGCGGCGAGCGACCAGGTCTCTTTCAGCGAATACCCCTCGTCGGCCGGGCCAAGACCATCAATGCGCAGCGCTTTTTGCCCCGGCTTCATCTCCGGCCAGGGAATAACGGTTACCAACTCGTCTCCCTGTTCCATTATTTCCAGCGCCTGATCGTAAGTGACCGATTCCCATGCCGTGGTGAAAGGTACCGAGAGGGCCAGCGATGTCTCTGTTACCAGCACACCAGGCTGGTTGTTAACCAGGCGTACATCCGCTTCATCACTCTCTTCCAGGCGCCAGGAGTGCGTTGTGGCCGTGTTGTTCAACTCGGCAACTGCCTGCTGCGCCCGCTCTTCCCACGGATCAGGCACGGATAATGTGAACACCGGCAGCGGCGTGCTCGATGGCACTGCTGACGGCTCCGGCGATGGCGAGGGTTGTAAGGTGGGAGACGCGCTGGGCGCCGGCGTGGGCGCTGCAGAGGTTGGCGGCGGAGCAGCCGGCGGCGTCAGGGAAGGTGTTGGCGGCAGCAGCGTCGGTGAAAGTTCAACAGCCACCGCACGCGCAGAACCGGCCTGCTGCGCGAGTTCGGCGCCCGGCGCGCAGCCGGACAGCAGCATGATAAGGAGGAAGAAGAGAATGGGTTTACGCCGCAGCCCATTCATCGCCAGGGTGCCTTAAGGCGTGCACGGCGGGGGCTCCGTGGCCAATTTATACTCAGTCAGCGTCAGATTCTGCTCTCGCAGCAGCTCCGCCATATCCACGCCGACATAGCGAAAATGCCATGGCTCGTAGTAGAAGCCTGTTGTTTCAAATGCCTCAGCCGTGAAGCTCATGGTGAATCCATATTTGTGAGCATTTTCGGCCAGCCACTTGCCCTCGCTTGTCTTGTAGAAATAGGTGTGAAATTCGATGTCTGGCTGCCCGACAACACCGGGCAGCTCCGGCGAACCGAAATCGACGACAGTTCCCAGCTGGTGTTCGCTGTGCCCCGGCTGAGCGCTGACGATGGCCGCGGTTTCCGGGTAAAGGCGGTTCCATTTCTCCCAGGAAAAAGCCTGTGCCGCGTAGCTGCGGTAACCGGAGAGTATCCACGGCTGCAGCCCTTCATCCAGCATGTCGTTGATCATCTCCACAAGAGGTTTTATGATGGCCTCGCGAACTTCATTCGGATAGCCGACGGTCACGCTGTATGGCAGGTGCTCGTCGAGAGGAACGAGATCATCAGGAGCGTACGCTTTGCTGATGCCGTATTCTTTGCTAATAACCGTGAACAAATCGGGGCCGGGCATGCGCGCGTCGCACTTGATCGGGGGCAGAGGAGTTGGGACTTCCGTCTCAACCGGTGGATTGTAGAATTCAGGCCTTTCAGCTTCCTCATAATCGACGATCTGCAGAGTTCCGGCTTCGGCCGTTACCGGCTGAGGTGAAGTTGGCAGAGGAGGAATCGTGGGTGTATGCGGCGGCGCCTTTTCCCGGGGAACAACGTTTTTTGTTTGCGGGAGTGATGTTGGTTCGGGAGGGGACAAAACGGCCGTTTCCGCAGGTCCGATCTCTAATGCCGGAGTGACCTCAACGGTTTCTTGCCCGCTGCAGGCGGCAAGAGGCAGCATTGCCGCTAGGGCGATCATGGCCACGAGGGCTTTGCCAGCGATACGGCCGTCAAGATTTGCACGGAGGCTCATGATTTCTCCGCCACTCCCCAGCCGCCGCCACCCGGTGTAGCGATGCGCAAGACATCGCCATTCTTCAATTCCAGCTGCACTTTGCCCGGCAGTTGTTCTTCACGCTCGCCTTGTAGGAGCGAATTTTGCCCCTTTTCACCCGGTTCGCCGCCCTGCAGTCCATAGGGAGCGCAGCGGCGGCGCTCGCTGGTTATGGTCGCCCTGGCCGGCGCCAGGAACTTGATGCCGCGTACCAGACCCGACCCGCCGCGATGTTGGCCCATGCCTCCCGAATCGGCGCGCAGGCGGTATTCGGTCACCTGGATCGGGTAAGTATACTCCAGCGCTTCGACAGGGGTGTTGAGCGTATTGCTCATATGTACGTGAATACCATCACAGCCATCGCTGTGCGGCCCGGCCCCCGCGCCGCCGCCAATGGTTTCGTAATAGGCAAATGATCGCCCAGCGTCCTCACCGCCAAAGGTCAGATTGTTCATCGTCCCCTGACTGGCCGCCGGTATCAGTCCCGGCAGCGCCAAAGCGAGCGCGCCAAAAATGACATCAACAACGCGCTGCGAGGTCTCCACATTGCCGGCAGCCACGGCACGGTTGAGCGGCGGATCGAGAATGGAGCCCGGTGGAATATGTATCGACAACGGCCCAAAGACGCCGTCGTTCATAGGCAAATCAATGTCCAGCAGCGCCACAGCCGTACAGCGCAGGCAGTAGACAACGGCAGAATGGGTGATGGCCGGTACGGCGTTGATATTACCTTCGGTGGCCGGCGCCGTGCCGTTGAAGTCGACATTCATCTCGCTGCCCTGTACGGAAACGGCCACCTGGATCGGGACATTTTCAGCCGACTGGCCATCGTCATCCATTACGTCCTGAAATGTATAACGGCCGTCCGGAATTTGTTCAATCGCCCTGCGGGTCAGACGTTCGGCATAGGAAATGAGCTCCCGGGCATGCTCGATGACCTCATCGATGCCATAGCGCTGCACGATTTCCGCAAAACGATGAGCGCCGACTTTGTGCGCCGCCATCTGCGCCGCCAGGTCGCCTTCACGCTCCTGAGGTGTGCGTACATTACGCAAAATCATCTGCCACAGGGCCTCGTTGCGCTCGCCGGCTTCGATGATTTTCAATGGAGGTATGATGATGCCTTCTTGATACAGCTCTGATGAGAGAGGCATCGAACCAGGCGACATCCCGCCCACATCGGCATGATGGGCGCGGCTGGCTACCAGAAACAGGGGAACGTCCGTACTGCTGCCGCCTCGGAGCTCTAAGCTACCGGTCCCGGAGACCATGGTGATATCGGGGAGATGATTGCCTCCCTGGTAAGGATCGTTGAGCAGGACAACGTCCTCTTCCAGGAGCGGCGTACAGGCGGCCACGGCGGCACTGACCGATGCTGGCATGGCGCCAAGATGCACCGGTATGTGCGCGGCCTGAGCCAGCATACGTGGCTGCCCGCTTTCCAGCATAAAGAGAGCGCAGCTAAAGTCCAGGCGCTCTTTGATGTTGGGGCTGAATGCCGTACGGCCAAGCGTCACACCCATCTCCTCAGCAACGGAGGCGAAGAGGTGCCTGAAAATGGAGAGGCTGGCTGCGGAAATCACAAATATCCTTATGGAAACAAAATCAGCCCAATGCGGGTGACCAAAACAGCGCAGACTCTGTTCTCAAGGAGATCCAATCTTCGCTCAGTCGATATAGACCGGCAGATTGTCAAGGGCGATGACCTCGGACCAGTCGGTGTCACCTTCGGTGAAAATGGCTGCTACCTGGATCAGGTCACCCTCGGCCTTGTCTATCACGTGTTTCATGGCGTTAAGGGTGCTCCCGGTAGAAACGACGTCGTCAACGAGGATAACTTTCTTCCCTTTCACGAGGTCGCGATCTTTTTCGTCCAGGTAGAGGGTCTGCGTGTTACCCGTCGTAATGGAATGCGTCTCCGCGCTGATGGCGTCGCCCATATAGGTCTTGTACTGCTTGCGCAGAACAACATAGGGCAGGCCCATGAGAGCGCTCATTTCGTAAATGAGGGGGATACTCTTGGCTTCGGCCGTAACTAGAACTTCGGCCGGCATATCCCTTAACAGTTCGGCCAGCGCCGCCGCCGACGCTTTTACCACATAGGTATCGCCAAGCATATTAAAGATGGCGATGCGTACGCCCGGTTGGACTTCAAAAAGGGGAAAGTGCCGGACTAAACCGGCTACTTTAACAGTGTAGGTTTCTCTATTGCTCATTAAATAAGCTCATCCTGAAATAAAACAAAGAATTCTGCGCCCACTGGATTCGAACAAAACAGCACCAGGTCTCTCAGTCTCATTATAAGAAGATCTCGCGCCATACTACCGCGCAGGAATCTAACGGGCAGTTCGATCAAATCAGAGCAAGGCTAGTTTATCTTAAAGCAGAAGAATAGCGAGTTCAAAGTTATGGTAAACTTTAGCAAGCCGGAGTAATAAATTGTCAGATGATGGAAACAGAAGCACCCTACAAACCCAGCAACAAAATCCGCATTGTCACGGCCGGATCGCTGTTTGATGGTCATGATGCGGCGATCAATATCATGCGCCGCATCTTGCAATCCTCTGGCGCCGAAGTCATTCACCTTGGGCACAATCGCTCAGTGCAGGAAATCGTTACCGCGGCCATTCAAGAAGACGCGCAGGCGGTGGCGATTACATCCTATCAGGGTGGTCATGTCGAATTTTTCAAATATATGGCCGACCTGCTGCAAGAACGGGGTGCGGGGCATGTGAAGATCTTCGGCGGCGGCGGGGGCACAATCTTACCCGATGAAGCACAAGAACTTCACGCTTATGGCATCGCACGCCTCTATTCTCCGGACGATGGCCGGCAGATGGGCCTGCAGGGCATGATCAACGATGTGCTTTCACAGGCTGATTACCCGACCGGCAGGCTCGACGTGGGTCGCTGGCAGGAGGCTATCGATCAGGCCTACAGTCGTCTGGCACCTGGCGCGCGTAACGGCCTGGTGGCGGAGGCCATCCTCCCTGAAGTCAAGAAATGGGTGACGGATCGCGCGCTGGCACGCCTGATTTCGGCCGTTGAGAACGAGCCGCAGCTTGTGGAACCGATCCTGCTAGAAGTGCATCAGCGCCTGGGAGCCCTTGCGCAGCCCCCGATCCTGGGGATCACGGGCACTGGCGGATCGGGAAAATCGTCCCTCGTAGATGAATTGGTTCGCCGCTACTTGCTGGATTTTCCCGACAAACACCTGGCTGTCGTTTCCGTCGATCCCTCAAGAAGGCGTTCCGGTGGGGCGCTGCTTGGCGACCGTATCCGCATGAATGCCGTTTATGACGAGCGCGTTTATATGCGATCGCTGGCAACCAGGCAGTCGAACCGGGCGCTCTCGGCCCACATCCGCGAAGTTCTGGCACTGCTGAAAGCTGCCCAATTCGATCTGATTATTTTGGAGAGCTCCGGTATCGGCCAGTCGGACACGGAAATCGTTGATTTCGCCGATATTTCTCTCTATGTTATGACGCCCGATTATGGCGCGGCGACGCAGCTCGAAAAAATCGATATGCTGGACTTCGCCGATCTGATCGCTATCAATAAATTTGACAAGTTGGGTGCTCTGGATGCCCTGCGTGACGTGCGCAAGCAGTTTCGCCGCAACCGCCGTTTATTTACGGCCGTCGATGAGGACCTGCCCGTTTACGGCACGATTGCCTCACAATTTAATGATTCCGGCGTCAACCGCCTATATCGCGCCGTTCTGGAAGCGCTGCAGGTGCGGACAGGCACAGAACTGATAAGCAGCGTGACCCTGGATGGTAAAGATCCGCAAAAAGATCAGATGATTCCCCCGGCGCGCGTGCGCTATTTGTCGGAGATTGCTGAGGTGATTCGCGCCTATGATGATTGGACGGCCGAACAATCGGCCATCGCCAATCGTCTTTACGGCCTGCGCCAGGCGACAGAGGCGGCTGGTGAGAGCAGCGCCGGCCTGCGGGCAGAGCTGGAAACGCTTTCTGAAGAGACGGAAAAGGCTCTTGACCGCGCCAATCGCCTGCTGCTGGATGAATGGCCCGAGTTAAGGGCGCGTTATGGCGCCGATGAATTTGTTTACTCGGTGCGCGGTCGCGAAATCACGGTGGAAACCACAACGGAGACACTGGCTCATTCGCTGGTACCCAAGATCGCCCTGCCGCGGTTCGAAGCCTGGGGCGACATCCTGCGCTGGCGACTGCAAGAAAATGTTCCCGGCGAATTTCCCTATACAGCAGGCGTCTTCCCCTTCAAACGGCGCGCCGAGGACCCGACGCGCATGTTCGCCGGGGAAGGGGGTCCGGAACGTACTAACCGCCGCTTTCACTATGTCTCGCTGGATATGCCCGCCCGCCGGCTGTCGACGGCCTTCGACTCGGTGACGCTCTATGGCGAAGACCCCCATCTCCGTCCAGACATATATGGCAAAATTGGCAACTCCGGAGTCTCCGTGGCCAGCCTTGATGACGCCAAGAAACTGTACAGCGGCTTCAACCTGTGCGACCCGGCGACCTCGGTTTCTATGACCATCAACGGACCGGCGGCGACGATGCTGGCCTTTTTTCTGAACGCGGCCATCGACCAGCAGTGCGAGATCTATATTCGCGAACAAGGTCTTGAAGACCTTGTTGAAGAGAAGCTGAGGGCGCTGTATGAGGAGCAGGGGCGCGAACGGCCGTATTACCGGGGCGAACTGCCCGAGGGAAATGACGGCCTGGGCCTGCGGCTCCTGGGCATTACCGGCGATCAGGTGCTGCCTCAAGATGTCTATGAAGATATCAGGGCGCGTACCTTGTCTACCGTGCGCGGAACGGTGCAGGCCGACATACTCAAGGAAGATCAGGCGCAAAATACATGCATTTTCTCCACGGAGTTCTCGCTGCGCCTGATGGGGGATGTCCAGGCTTATTTCATCGAAAACAACGTACGCAATTTCTATTCCGTCTCCATCTCCGGATACCACATCGCCGAGGCCGGGGCCAATCCGATTACGCAGTTAGCCTTCACCCTGGCCAACGGCTTCACCTTTGTCGAGTATTACCTGGCACGAGGTATGGATGTGAACGCCTTCGCGCCGAATTTCTCCTTCTTCTTTTCCAATGGTCTCGATCCGGAATACGCCGTGATCGGCCGGGTGGCGCGGCGCATCTGGGCCAAGGCGATGAAGCTGAAATATGGCGCAGACGAACGGGCACAGAAGCTGAAGTACCATATCCAGACCAGCGGCCGCTCGCTGCACGCCCAGGAAATCGGCTTCAACGACATCCGTACGACCTTGCAGGCGCTCTATGCCATCTATGATAACTGCAATTCTCTGCACACAAACGCCTACGACGAGGCGATTACCACACCTACTGAAGAATCCGTGCGCCGGGCGATGGCTATTCAGTTAATCATCAATCACGAATTGGGCATGGCCCAGAATGAAAATCCACTGCAGGGTGCCTTTATTATTGAGGAGCTGACCGATCTGGTGGAAGAGGCGGTGCTGGCGGAATTCGATCGCCTGACAGAACGAGGCGGTGTGCTGGGAGCCATGGAGTCGATGTACCAGCGAAGCAAGATCCAGGAGGAATCGCTGCTCTATGAGCATCGCAAGCACAGCGGTGAACTGCCGATCATTGGCGTGAATACCTTTCTTTCGGATGAAGGCTCGCCGACGATCATTCCTTCAGAAGTGATCCGCGCCACTGAGCAGGAGAAGGTCTTTCAAATTGAGCAGGTTGAGGCGCTGCACGAGCGCTGGCCCGAACTGGCGCAAGAAATGCTTCAGCGGCTGCAAGCAACGGCCGTGCGCGGGGAAAACCTGTTTGGCGTGTTGATGGAAGCCGTCAAAGTCAGCTCATTGGGCCAGATCACGCACGCGCTCTATGAAGTTGGCGGCCAGTACCGCCGCAGTATGTGAGCCTGCTGTTCCTTCCCCTGGAATTGTTGATAGGACATCTTGGCCGGTCGAGATCGCCCGGGGCGATGAACAGCTGCCCGCCGCAGACAGTGTGCTTTGCTGTACACTTCTCTTGCCGGTAAGACGCCGGTGCTCCAGAAAACCGCTTTTAATTGATCTCGTTTCGTTTAGTCCTTGACAACGTGTGGTCGCTATTGTATAGTTTGTATAGTTTGGAACCGGTTCCAAATGGACGGTTTGCTGGCGGCTTTAGTCGCTTGTAGTTGTACAGGAGAGAAGAACGGCATGTCTACCAACATAACCATCCGTGATGTTGCCAGACATGCTGGTGTGGGTGTGGGAACTGTTTCACGTGTACTCAACGACAGCGAATCCGTGCGTGATAGTACGCGTGTTAAAGTGCTTTCGGCAATAGAAGAGTTGAACTATTCCCCGAGTTCGGTCGCCCGTTACCTTTCGGGCGGCAAGACAATGGCCGTGGGTGTTCTTGTCCCCTTCTTTACTAATGATTCTGTCGTCAGGCGCCTCCAGGGTATAGTTTCCGCCCTTGGCGAGTTCGACTACGACCTGGTGCTTTTCGACGTAGAAAAAAGCGACAATAAAGAAGGCTTGCTGATGGACATTGTACAACGCAGCCTGGTGGATGGTTTTCTGATTCTCTCTTTGTTGCCCGTACGAAAAGATATGGAACGATTTCTGGAAACGGGAATCCCGGCCGTTGTTGTGGATGCTGTGCATCCGGATCTGCCGAGTGTTTTCGTGGATAACGAATACGGCGCATGGCTGGCGACACGCCATTTGCTCGACCTCGGGCATCGCCGCATAGGCTATCTCAGCGATTATCCGGATAATCCCTTTAACCACACACCCGTTGTCGACCGTTTTAATGGTTATTTGCGCGCCCTCGACGAAGCCGCCGTTACTTATGATCCGGAACTGTATGTTGAAAGTTGTATTGACCGGCATGATGCCAGAGAGAAAGCCGCTTTGCTACTTGGCCGCACGGACAGGCCGACGGCCGTTTTCGCATACTGCGACATGCAGGCTATCGGCATTATAGAAGCGGCGCACGAGTTGGGTTTGCGTGTCCCGCAGGATATCTCCGTTATCGGTTATGACGGCATCGAAGCGGCCGAATTTATGCAGTTGACCACGGTGCGGCAGTCCTTGTTTGATTCCGGTGTCCGCGGTGCAAGACTGCTGCTGCAGGTGATGGACGGTAGTGACCCCCCCGAGAGAGAGATTGTTTTGCCCACAGAGCTGGTCGTTCGCGCGACAACCGCGCCACCAGCTGATGCGTAGTGCACGGAGCATTCTGTGCTAAAGGAGATGTTTATTGGGAGAAGATAGAAAAGAGTTTTACCATGAGATTTAGTCATATTTAGACGCACAATGCGTCGGAGGACAAGAACCAAATGAAAAACAGAAGATTGTTTACCTTATTGAGCTTCCTGCTCATCCTCGGGTTGGCTTTGGCCGCCTGTGGCGGTGGAGAGGCTGAAACACCGACCGAAGAAGCGGCACCTGCCGAAGAGGTGGAAGCGCCTACAGAAGAGGCGCAAGCGCCTGCAGAAGAAGCCGCGGCTCCTACCGCGGAACCGGCCGCCGAAGAGTCAATGGGCGAGCCCGTCACGTTGCGTCTCTTCGCTGGTAACGTAGGCCAGGAGCTGGAGTTGACCCAGGCAGCTGCAGCGGATTATATGGAGATGCATCCCAACGTGACGGTTGAAGTGATCGCCACTCCCAACTTTGTCCAGGATCGTCTGGGCGTTTACCTGCAGCTGTTCGAAGCACAATCGCCTGAAGGCGACGTGTTTCAGATCGACGTGATCTGGCCCGGCGATCTGCAGGAGCATTTCGTGGATCTCTACGATTATGGCGCCGCGGATATTGTTGGTGAACACTTTCCAGCGATCGTCGAGAACAACACGGTAGACGGCCGTTTGATCGGTATCCCCTGGTTCACGGACGCGGGGCTGCTCTACTATCGTACGGACCTCTTGGAGAAGTACGGCTACGATGGACCGCCCACAACCTGGGACGAGCTGGAAGAGATGGCAGCGACGATACAGGAAGGAGAGCGGGCGGAGAACCCGGATTTCTGGGGTTACGTCTGGCAGGGCAACGCCTATGAGGGGTTGACCTGTGACGCGCTGGAGTGGGTCGCGTCAAACAATGGCGGAACGATCGTGAGTCCGGACAAGACGATCACGATCAACAATCCGAACGCCGTCGCCATTGTGGACCAGGCCGCCGGATGGGTGGACACGATTTCACCGCCCGGTGTGACAGGCTTTGGTGAAGAAGATGCGCGGGCTATCTGGCAGGCGGGTAATTCTGCTTTCATGCGCAACTGGCCGTACGCCTACTCCCTGGGGAACGCGGAAGACAGCGTGATAGCCGGGCTGTTCGAGGCTGCCCCATTGCCGGCTGGCGCAGGATCGCCGGCGGCGACGCTGGGTGGCTGGCAGCTGGCGGTTTCCAAGTACAGCGAACATCCGCAAGAAGCAGCGGACTTGGCTTTTTTCATGGCCGACTATGATAACCAGAAGATGCGCGCGATCGAGGGCAGCTTCAACCCGACGATTATGGCTCTGTACGAGGATCCGGATGTGCTGGAGGCAACACCCATATTCGGCTCCCTTTACAATGTCTTCGTCAATGCAGTAGCCCGCCCGTCAACGCAGACGGCGCCGCAGTATGCCGATGTTTCAACTTACTTCTTCAATGCCGTCCATGATGTTCTGACCGGCGATAACGATGCGGAGACGGCCTTTGCTGAGCTGGAACTAGACCTCGAGGATTTGCTCGGGTTTGAGACCGGTGAAGTTGTTGCCCGTGCCGGTGCAGGACTGGCTGCAGGCGCTGAAGCACCAGCCGAGGAAGCAGCCGCGGAACCGGCCGCCGAAGAGTCAATGGGCGAGCCCGTCACGTTGCGTCTCTTCGCTGGTAACGTAGGCCAGGAGCTGGAGTTGACCCAGGCAGCTGCAGCGGATTATATGGAGATGCATCCCAACGTGACGGTTGAAGTGATCGCCACTCCCAACTTTGTCCAGGATCGTCTGGGCGTTTACCTGCAGCTGTTCGAAGCACAATCGCCTGAAGGCGACGTGTTTCAGATCGACGTGATCTGGCCCGGCGATCTGCAGGAGCATTTCGTGGATCTCTACGATTATGGCGCCGCGGATATTGTTGGTGAACACTTTCCAGCGATCGTCGAGAACAACACGGTAGACGGCCGTTTGATCGGTATCCCCTGGTTCACGGACGCGGGGCTGCTCTACTATCGTACGGACCTCTTGGAGAAGTACGGCTACGATGGACCGCCCACAACCTGGGACGAGCTGGAAGAGATGGCAGCGACGATACAGGAAGGAGAGCGGGCGGAGAACCCGGATTTCTGGGGTTACGTCTGGCAGGGCAACGCCTATGAGGGGTTGACCTGTGACGCGCTGGAGTGGGTCGCGTCAAACAATGGCGGAACGATCGTGAGTCCGGACAAGACGATCACGATCAACAATCCGAACGCCGTCGCCATTGTGGACCAGGCCGCCGGATGGGTGGACACGATTTCACCGCCCGGTGTGACAGGCTTTGGTGAAGAAGATGCGCGGGCTATCTGGCAGGCGGGTAATTCTGCTTTCATGCGCAACTGGCCGTACGCCTACTCCCTGGGGAACGCGGAAGACAGCGTGATAGCCGGGCTGTTCGAGGCTGCCCCATTGCCGGCTGGCGCAGGATCGCCGGCGGCGACGCTGGGTGGCTGGCAGCTGGCGGTTTCCAAGTACAGCGAACATCCGCAAGAAGCAGCGGACTTGGCTTTTTTCATGGCCGACTATGATAACCAGAAGATGCGCGCGATCGAGGGCAGCTTCAACCCGACGATTATGGCTCTGTACGAGGATCCGGATGTGCTGGAGGCAACACCCATATTCGGCTCCCTTTACAATGTCTTCGTCAATGCAGTAGCCCGCCCGTCAACGCAGACGGCGCCGCAGTATGCCGATGTTTCAACTTACTTCTTCAATGCCGTCCATGATGTTCTGACCGGCGATAACGATGCGGAGACGGCCTTTGCTGAGCTGGAACTAGACCTCGAGGATTTGCTCGGGTTTGAGACTGGAGAGCCTCAGTAGAACGATCACGTATCCGTTGGATAATTTAGAAGGCAAGGAAGCTGCAATGCTTCCTTGCCTACTCTTTGGGGATTATTTTGCGAACCCAAGAGGAGGGAATTCTTATGACCACGGAAGCAGCAGCTGTCGACAAGAAGCCTAAGAAAGAGGGAACCAGTGATCTGGCTAAACAAGAGCAGCGTCTTGCTTACCTTCTTCTTGTTCCGACATTAATAGTCTTACTCTTAATTGCTTTTTATCCACTGGGTTCAGTTTTCGTCTACAGTTTGACAGATAGAAAATTCGCCAGCGGCGAGGAGCCGACTTTTGTCGGTTTAGAAAACTATAAAAATCTATTAAGTATGACCATTGTAGAGCTGCCGCCAGCACTGGATGAAGCAACTGGCGAACGGCTTTTTGATGAAGATACGGGCGAGCCCAAGTTTGTGATCCCGGTAGAAGTGTTGCCGCGAGAGCCACAGCGTTATCGTGCAGTAACTACGTTCGATCTCTTCGGGAACCGCTATGTCCTGGGGGCAACCGATCCCAATTTTATTCTTTCAGTTAGAGACACGATGATTTATTCCGTGATCTCCGTTACCCTGGAATTGATTCTAGGAATGGGGATTGCCCTGCTGGTGAACTTCAGTTTCCCTGGTCGTGGGATGATGCGTGTGCTGATGTTAGTCCCATGGGCCATCCCTACGGCGGTATCTTCCCGGATTTGGCAATGGATGTTTGCTTCAACACGTGCGGGTGTTATCAATGTCATCTTGTTGAACTTGGGGATCATTGACCAACCAGTGGCCTGGCTTGTTAATGAGACATTCCAGATTCCGGCCATGATCGTCATTGATGTGTGGAAAACGACGCCCTTTATGGCTCTTCTGTTATTAGCCGGTCTGCAGCTTATTCCCAGCGATATTTACGAGGCCGCTGACGTGGACGGGGCCGGTAAGATTCGGCAATTTATTTCGCTCACCTTACCCCTTTTGATGCCTACCATTGCCGTAGCGCTCGTCTTTCGCACACTGGATGCGCTGCGCGTCTTTGACTTGTTTCAAATCGTCCTGGCCCAAAGCCGTTATTCGATGGCCAGCTATGCCTATTATGAGCTGCTTAACGGCCAGCGCATGGGCTATTCATCGGCAGTCAGTGTCTTGATCTTAATAATTATTGCTGTGTTCGCAATTTTGTATATTCGGCTATTGGGAGTAACAGAAGATGACTAGTACAACAACTGGTATTCTGCGTAAGATTGTATTTTATCTTCTGATAATAGGGATGGCTCTATGGTTGGTTTTTCCCTTCTATTGGGCCTTCAATTCTTCACTCAAGAATGAGAACCAGCTGGCAATGACACCGGCCACCTTCATTCCCCGGAGCCCAGTGACTGGTGAAATCTCAATTACATGGATTAACTACCAGGCATTGGTGCAGAATGAGGCCTTCCTGCGAGGAATTGTCAACAGTGCAATTGTAGCGACTACGACTACGGCGCTGGCGCTTGTGATTGGTTCTTTCGCTGCCTTCGCTCTCGGTAAGCTGCGCTTTAGGGGGAAGACTCCGTCGCTTTATTTGATTCTCTCAATGACCATGTTTCCGGCAGTCGCTGTCCTTACGGGTCTCTATGCCATCATCAATGCCCTGGGCATACCGGCTATTCCCAGCATGATCCTCACCTATCTGCTTTTCGTACTCCCGTTTACAGCGTGGGTGATGACGGCTTTCTTCAAAGGATTACCGATGGATCTGTTACAGGCGGCTCAGGTTGACGGCGCGACACCCTTTCAATCTTTTCGTTTGGTCCTCCTGCCTCTGACGGCGCCGGCGCTGGTCACGACAGGATTGCTGGCTTTTATCGCTGCCTGGAACGAGTATCTCTTTGCCCTGACTTTTACAACCATTGAACCAGATGCGAGAACCGTTCCCGTGGTGATCGCATTGTTCTCGGGCACGGTCTCGCGGCAGGAACCATTCGGCGAAATCATGGCTGCCTCCATTGTGGTCACGATTCCCCTTTTGATCCTAGTCTTGATCTTCCAGCGGCGTATTGTCGCTGGTCTTACGGCTGGGGCTGTTAAGGGATAAACCTGACCAGTTGAGGAAAGTGCACACCGGTCAACTGGACACTATGCAGTATTGCTTCTAGTCTTGGATTAACCATCCAGGGTTTCTAGCGGTTCGAATGATAGCAAAGGAGCAGGGATCCAGCCTTTGATTGTTTCTCCGGCTCCCTTTACTTCAACCATGTAGTAGTCGATAACTGGATTCTCCTGGAAGAGGATGATGGTTACCTCGCTGCCATGTGGGGCTTCACCGCTAATACCCAGGCGCAGATGGCTGTCATAGAGCAGAACCATTGGTTGGATTAGTTCGCCTCCATAAATGCCATTTAGCCAAGCCGGTTCGTCCTTTCCCCACTTGACAGGAATGCCGCACTGGCTTGGATCTGGATTATCAAGGAATGGCAGTTCGGGTATGCGCGGATCGCGTTGTTCAGCGATCATCGCTTCGTAGGTTGGCTCGAGTTCATGTTGTACGAAGGAAGCGGGCCCTTGCGACTCTGTCGCATGCGCCGTCACTACCGGAACCGCCGTATCTGTGGTTATTGTTGACGAACATGCTGCCAGGAATACAGCCACGATGGTGATGTTTAGCGAGCTTATATGGTTGAAAAGTTTAGCGACCATAATAAAGGGCTCCTTTACCTTCAATTGTAATACTCTTGATTATAGCAATCCGCGTAACGGTGGATAGTAAGCCGGCTCTCATTTTACTGGGCTACGGTGAAATTATTATGACAGGTCAAAAGAAGTGGTTTCAGGAAGCGGTCTTCTATGAACTGTATGTTCGCGCATATGCCGACGCCAGTGGAGACGGGAAAGGTGATTTCCGCGGCGCGATAGGAAAACTGGACCACATTAAATCATTGGGCGTGGATTGTATCTGGGTCATGCCTATGTATCCGTCGCCATTGAAAGATGACGGCTACGATGTGGCTGACTATTACGGCATCCACCCCGATTATGGGGATCTGGATGATTTCAAAGCTTTCCTGGATGCGGCGCACGACCGCGGCCTGAAGGTGATCATCGACCTGGTGATGAACCATACATCGGCCGATCACGCCTGGTTCCAGGCCGCGCGCAGCGATCCCGATTCTCCATACCGCGACTACTATGTCTGGAGCGATACGGACGACAAGTACGGCGAGACACGCATCATCTTTCTGGATACGGAGCCTTCAAACTGGACATATGATGAAGCTGCCGGCCAGTATTTCTGGCACCGCTTCTACAGCCACCAGCCGGACCTGAACTACGATAATCCGGCGGTTCACGAAGAGATGTTCAGGGTTATCCGATTCTGGATGGATATGGGCATCGACGGTTTCCGTGCCGACGCTGTGCCCTACCTCTACGAAAGAGAAGGGACCAACTGCGAGAACCTGCCGGAGACGCACCAGTTCCTAAAGAAAGTGCGTCGCCTGATGGATGAAGAGTATCCAGATGCGGTTCTGATTGCCGAGGCTAACCAGTGGCCGGAAGACCTGATCCCGTATTTCGGCGACGGCGACGAATTCCAGGTCTGTTTTCACTTCCCGATCATGCCCCGCCTTTATCAGGCGCTGAAATCGGGCGATAAAACGCCAATCGTCAATATCTGGTCGCGTACGCCGCCCATCCCACCGGGTACGCAGTGGATGACATTTTTGCGCAACCATGACGAGCTGACGCTGGAAATGGTGACGCCAGACGTGCGGCAGTGGATGTGGGAACAGTACGCGCCGGAGCCGCGCATGCGCCTGAACCTGGGCATTCGCCGCCGGCAGCTGCCGCTACTTGATGGTGACAAAAGACGCTGGTTTCTGCTGAATGCGCTGTTTCTTTCCCTGCCGGGTGCCCCGATCCTGTACTATGGTGACGAAATCGGCATGGGCGACAACATCTGGCTGGCGGACCGCAATGGCGTACGCACGCCGATGCAGTGGAATGCCGGGCCAAACGCCGGCTTTTCTCAGGCATCGGAAACGTACCTGCCGGTCATAAATGATGCTGTTTATGGCTATGAGAGCGTTAATGTGGCGGTGCAAGAGGGGGATGCGGATTCCTATCTAAACTGGACTCGCTTCCTGGTTGGAACGCGGCAGGGCGAGCAGGCGCTGCGCTCGGGAGAATTCTCATGGCTGGAAACGGGGAACACGGCCGTACTGGGATTTTCGCGTTCAATAGACAGCGAAGAGGTCGTTTGCCTTTTTAATCTATCGCCGGAAGCGCAAGATTCCGCTTTTACACCCCGCGCCGCCATGCGGGATTTGCTGGACCGCGAGCAGCGCCTGGTGAAGCCGGAAGAGATTGCGACGCTGGCTCCGTTCGCGGCGCACTGGTTGAAGAACGACTAACAGCCGGCAATCAATTGTTGACTATCAAATACGAACAGGTGGGCCATGAAAGAAGATTGTCTAGATTGCGGTCCGTTGATCGAGGGACCGCTGCGCCTGCTGGAACCGCTGGAGCAGGATATCTTTTGCAGCAGACTGGCGCTCTTCTGGGAGGATATCGAACGGCCGCTGCGGCTGCTTTACGGCGATAGACCGGACTACGAAACATGGCGAGACCATTTCTTATCCATTGTGGCTCGTAGTTATGCAGCACGGCCGTCTGATCTCCGGATGCTCGATTTAGACCGACTGGCGGAAGAGGATTGGTTTCAACTGCCGCAGATGGTCGGCTATGTTTGCTACACTGAACGCTTTGCCGGCGATCTGCCAGGCGTTGAAGACAAGATCGATTATCTGAAGGAATTAGGCGTCACGTACCTGCATCTCATGCCGCTGCTCAAGCCACGCCCAGGCGCCAACGACGGCGGCTACGCGGTGATGGATTACCGTCAGGTGCGAGATGATCTGGGCACGATGAATGATCTTGGCCATCTGGCCGCTGAACTGCGCGACAGCGAAATCAGTCTCTGCATCGATCTTGTTTGCAACCACACCGCTAAAGAGCATGAGTGGGCTCGAAAGGCGATGGAGGGAGATACCGATTACCAGAATTACTATCTGATGTTTCCGGATCGGTCCATGCCCGACCAGTATGAGAGCACGGTACGCGAGATTTTTCCGGAATTTAAAAGCGGCAGTTTCACCTATTACGAAGCGATCGATCAGTGGGTCTGGACGACATTTAATGAGTTTCAGTGGGACCTGAACTATGCCAATCCGGCCGTGTTTGGCGAGATGCTGGATATTATGCTCTTCCTGGCCAACCATGGCGTGGAGATACTGCGGCTTGATGCGGTTGCTTTTATGTGGAAGCGCCTGGGCACCGACTGCGAAAACCAGCCGGAGGCGCATTTTATCTTGCAGGCGTTTCGCGCGCTGAGCCGCGTGGCTGCGCCGGGCCTGCTGCTGAAAGCAGAAGCTATCGTGCCACCGCCGCAGCTCGTTCCTTACCTGGGCAGAGGTGAGGCGACTAACAAAGAGTGTGAAGTCGCCTATCACAATGTCTTTATGGTGATGCTCTGGAGCAGCCTGGCCGAGGGCAAGGTTGCGTTGATGACCCACGCCTTGCAGCAGATGCCGCCAATCCCCTCGCGCACATCCTGGCTGACATATGTGCGCTGCCATGACGATATCGGTTGGGCGGTCACGGAGGAGGATGCGGCGGCTGTCGGGCTTAACGGCTTTCTGCACCGCTCATTCCTCAGCGATTACTACAGCGGCCGTTTTCCCGGTACACTTGCCCGCGGCGCGACGTTCCAGTTTAACCCGCGCACCAATGATCGGCGCATCAGTGGATCCTGCGCCTCTCTGGCGGGCCTTGAGACAGCGCTGGACAGCGAGGAAGTTGATTGGCAGGGCGTCGACCTGGCCATCAAACGGATCCTGCTTATTCACAGCATGATCCTTTCGTTTGGTGGGATTCCGCTTCTCTACATGGGGGATGAAATTGGCCTTCTGAATGATTACGGCTATGAAGAGGATGCAAATCTCGCGGCCGATAATCGCTGGCTGCACCGGCCGTTTATGGATTGGCAGAAAGCGGAAGAAAGGAGTGATGGTATGCGCGTGAGCGGTCGAATCTTCCAGGGTCTGCAGCAGCTTGTCCGCTCTCGCAAGGAGACTATCGCCTTTCATGCGCAGGCCGGCGCTTATCCGGTATGGACGCATAATGACCATGTTTTCGGCCTGATCAGGGAAAGCCCGCGCGGCCGAATATTGGTTCTGGGCAATTTCAGCGATAAACCCCAGAGCGTTCCGGCTTATCGATTGCTGGAGATGGGTTTTGGCGGGCAGCTTGTGAATCTTGTCGACGGCCGCAGCATTCCGGGCTGGCAGGATCTTCGCCTGGAGCCGTATGGTTTCTTGTGGCTTAGGGTTCAGTAAACGGTGAACTGTAAACAGAATTCAGTGGGCGGTAATCGTCTGAATGCAGTCAGCGGTTTGTAGTGATGAATTTATTCATCTGAACAAAAAGGGCCTCGCCGGACTGCCGGCGAGGCCCTGATTTTTTTGATTCTTGTCTGCTGCCAGGTGCTTAACGGCGCCTGCCGCCGCCGAGCAGCATCACGTAGTATACGAATTGGCCAATTGAAGAAACGGCCGCGGCGACGTAGGTCAATGCAGCCGCATCCAATACCTTATTGACGCCCTCCATCTCATCGCCGACGAGAACACCGCTGGAGGTCAGAAGCTGCTTGGCGCGCCTGCTCGCATCAAATTCTACTGGCAGCGTCACCAGAGTAAAGACAACGGCGACGCCGAATAGAATCACACCGGCCCAGGCCAGCGGCGTGATATTCAAAATCAGACCAGCGATAAACAACATGGGCGCGAGCATGCTCCCAAACTGCGTGGCCGGAACGATGGCGCTGCGTAGTTTGAGCGGTGCATACCCGCGCGAATCTTGCAGCGCGTGTCCAAGTTCATGGGCGGCAATGCCCGCCGCGGCAACGCTCTGTGAACGATACACTTCCGGGCTCAATCTGAGGACCTGTGAACGTGGATCGTAATGATCGCTTAAACGGCCCTGCGTCTCTTCAATGGCGACGTGCGACAATCCCTGCTCGTCGAGCAGCGCACGTGCGACCTGAGCGCCGGTAAGACCGCGAAGCGTGCGGACTTTTTGATACTTGTTAAAAGCTCCACGCACGCGGGTCTGCGCCCAGAGACCCAGCAGTAAGCCTGGTAAAGCAAATAATAAGTAACGTGGGTCAAAGAAGAACATTTATTTCCCTTATTTCTTATTTGCAATATTGTTGAGTGCAATTTCTTCGCGCTCAATGTGTGCCGGAATAAGCGCTCTGGCTGTCACTTCCTCCCGCATTTGACGCATTCTTCGTAGTAAGACGAGTCCGGTTAGCAGGGTTGGTATAGGGACAAACCAGGTGGTGTATAAGACATCTAACATTGCAAATAATTCCTCTTATGTAAAATAAATCGGCGCACAATTTGCACCTATGTTAGGATGTCATAAGCCGGGCTCCGAGTCAAGTTTCCTCGAAATTTCAAATGCATATCTTACGATTTGGCGCTTCCGAATCATGACAATGTCAAAAGCCTTTTTTCACGGGTCAGCATCACAAATCTTTCAGGTTTTCTTCTCGATGTTTGCTGCTGAGCTGCCCGGCAAGGAGTTCGAAAACAGCGCTTTTGCGGGTTATCTGTCGCTCATTGCGCTGCTGGTTAATCTTGTTATAACTGTGTACCGTTGAGTAATATGGGGATCACCTATCATGGAAGAAGATAAACTGCTCGAGCTGCCGCTGAGACTCGACGAAAATTTGCTGCTGCGCTGGGGGAGGCCGGAAGATGCCGAAGCGCTGGCTGAGTTCAATATCCTCCAGCACAGCGACAATCCACCCGAGCGCGAAGAGTGGTTGGGCGATTGGACGCGCGATCTGTTGAGCGGGCGGCATCCAACGACTTCGGCGAAGGAATTTACTGTCGTCGAAGAGATCACTTCGGGCAAAATTGTCTCCAGCCAGGTGCTGATACCTCAGACCTGGTACTATGAGGACATTCCCTTCGGTGTCGGCCGTCCCGAGCTGGTCGGCACTGACAAAGCATACCGCCGGCGCGGCCTCATTCGCCTGCAAATGGATATCGCCCATGCGCTGAGCAGCCAGATGGGGCATCTGGTCCAGGCAATTACGGGCATCCCCTGGTTTTACCGCCAGTTCGGTTATGAGATGACGCTTAACCTGGGCGGCGGGCGCGAATTCTTCTGGGACAGACCGGGCAATGATAAGCCGGTTGAGAAAGAAACGTACCAGATTCGCCCGGCTGTCATAGATGATGTGCCTGTGCTAATCGATCTCTACAGGGCGCACGCTTCCGGAAGCCTGATTATGCGCGCGCGCAGCGACGACATCTGGCGCTACGAACTGGCCGGTGCGCACCTTGAATCGGAGGCACATTTAAACGCATTTCTGATCATTGACAGCGCCGGTAAGCCCCTTGCATACGTAGTTTTCTCCCAGCGTGGCAAAGCTTTCACCGTCACCGAGCTCGGCGTTTTGCCCGGACATTCATGGCGCAGCGCCGCTCTGTTCGTGACGCGCGAATTGAAGCGCCGCGCAGACGTGGCCAACCGCGAGCGGGAGAAAGCGATCAGCCATATCGTTTTTCCGTTCGCCGATACCCATCCGGCGATCAGGGCCCTGGGCACCCAGCTGGAAAAGAGGCGTAATGCCTATTCCTGGTTCATTCGCGTGCCGGATCTGGCCCGTTTCATCGAGCATATCAAGCCGGTGCTGGAAAGGCGCCTGGCAGGCAGCGTGATGGCCGGTCATTCAGGGACGCTGCGCCTAAACTTCTACACGGATACGTTGAAGCTGACATTTGAGGAGGGGGCGCTCACAGAAATCGGCCGTTACCAGCCGGATGACATTGAGGACAGCGACGCGCAGTTTCCGGATCTTACCTTTTTGCAGATGCTTTTCGGACACCGCAGCTACGATGAGCTGGATAGAGCATTCCCTGACCTATTTGCAGACGCTGAGGCGATCGTTCTGCTCGGGGCGTTGTTCCCCAAACGGCCGTCTTACATCCGCGGCTTGAATTGAATATGAACCCGATCGAGCCTTTTCTTGACCAGTTTGGCGTTTTTATCGTCGACGGCGGCCTGGCCACCGAGCTTGAGGCCCTTGGCGCTGATCTCAACGATGAACTCTGGTCGGCACGCTTGCTGCTGGATGACCCGGGCTTAATTCGCCGCGTACACGACGCGTATCTTTGGGCCGGCGCCGACTGCATCATCACCTCAACCTACCAGGCGACTCTTCCCGGCTTCATGTCGCGCGGCTTGAGCGAGCATGAAGCCGCCGAACTCATTCGCTTTTCGGTACAGCTTGCGGTCGAGGAGCGTGACGCTTATTGGGATTCATTGTCGCCGGCAGAGCAGGAGAAACGTCTTCCACCGCTCGTCGCCGCCAGCGCTGGTCCTTACGCAGCCTATAAGGCCGATGGCTCTGAGTATACGGGAAGCTACGACCTGGATGAGAACGGACTGGCTGAATTTCACCGTGCACGCTGGCAAATTCTGGCCGGAAGCCCGGCGGATCTATTGGCCT
>JBJYWZ010000167.1:0-19259 GCA_046259725.1 Promineifilaceae bacterium (SeqCode)
GCAAGTTGACCGACGATGACCTCACCGTCATCGCTGGTCGTCGCGATCAACTCGAAGGCATGATTCAAGAGCGGTACGGATACGCGAAGGAAAGAGCACGAAATGAAGTCGAAGACTGGATGCGTTCGATAGAGTCTAGCCTTCAAGAACAGATTGCATCGCTTCGCTCCGGGATTCAGACCTTGTCCTCAACCGTCGAGCGCATTGCCGAAGAGCAGTTCCCTCGCGCCCGGTCAAAAGTAGAAGAGGCTCTCGATGATGTCGAGGAAGCCTTTAGACGTAATCCGCTTGTTGTGATCGCCGTTGCATTGGGTCTGGGATTTCTCATCGGGATTCTTACGCGACGCTAGCCGCGCGGAGAAAGTCTGCTTGTGATAGATAACTGCGCCAAACCGCGCGGCCGCACACGGCTGGTGGAGCCGTCAGTCAAATGAAACAGTTCGACCCGCGCCATAAGTCTTGTAACAGCGCGTAGGGTGCTTAAACTTTCCCTACTGCGAACGACCGACTACCCTTGTTGCTGTTTGCAGGGTGCTTCTAGAGGGAGCAGTCCAATTGCGCGACGTGCAACTCGTATATGCATCGCAGCCCTTTGGCTACGATGACCTGTCCTTGACGGGTATTCTTTTTCGCGCGCGGAACAACAACGAAAAGAAAAGAATGGAATCACGGGCGCTCTCATCTGTCGCGAAGACCTCTTTATTCAGATGCTCGAAGGTCCGCGTGACAAAGTAACCGAAACGTTCGCGCGGATTGAGCGCGACGAACGTCATGTAAATGTTACCGAACTCTTTTGCAGGCGAATTGATCAGCGACTTTTTCCCGATTGGTCCATGCGTCACGATCCTGTTCAAAGCTGGATGTGGACACCGGATGAGGTTGCCAGAGGCGCTGTCCAGGACGCCGGAGAGAGCGAAGTTGCTGGGATCTTCGAGAGACTTGCGAAGCAACCTCCCCAGGGCCTGTGATCAAAGATAGCTCGGCGTGAGGACCTATGAGGCGCAATGACCGGAATACCTCTCAGCGAGGGCTGGGAGGACATCATGGTACGGCGTTAAATCGAAGGGGCTTGGAAGTAGGCGATGTTCTGTGTCGCTATTCATGCGACGGGCCAATACGACCAAATATGCCAGCGACAGTTAGGCGGCGACGTTAGAAAAGCTGGCGCACGAGTCCCGGTGATTTTGACAGTCTGCGACAGCAGTGAGATGCTTCTGCTTAACGAATGGAGCAATGCGATGAAAATGTCATTAGTTCTCATTGCAGGCGTCGCTCTCTTCTCGACGACGCTTGTTACAAACACGGCGTCAGCCGGCGGCGTCCGTGTCTACGTCGGACCGGGATATGCTTACGATCACCCCCGATATAGAGACGACTATCCCCGATACCGCTACGACCGACCGAGATACAGGGACGGTGACGACGATCCGCAAGGGTACATCGTCTACCGTGTGCCCAAGCGCTATCTTAGACGTGAAGCTCGCCGCTATTGGCGAGGTTGGTAAGGCTCATTCGGCGCACGGGCCTCGACGAACTCACGAGGCACGTCCGTCATGTCCTGCGCCCCCAAGGCTCATATGCGAGGTCTAAGCTTTTTTCGCTGGGGGGCGCCCAAATAGGCGCCGAAGCTCATTCTTCGCCGCGTCGAGCCGCGCCCGGTCTTCGTCCGACAAGTTCTTGCCCGCGCGGTTCATATAAAAGATCAGCATAGACATGGCCGAGCGGAAGGGATCAGCCTTGCGGCGCGTGCTTGCTTCTGCCGAGCGCTTAAGGGATGCGGCGATCCTCTTGGGGTCCTCGAACGTGAAAACGCCCTTCTCGAGGTCGAGCGCGTCCGAGTGCGCGGTGACGTCTTGCGACCAACGTTTGGGTTTCCGTTCAGACATCATAGAAGCAAAGGTAGGAACCGTCGCTTTGGAACAGCCAGCGCTCACTCATCTTAGTAGCTTGAGTGCGATAACATAAATGGACCCTAGGGTGCTCATATCGAAGCTGTCAGCTGAGCCGGCCTTAAGTCTCTTCAGCCCTGGGCGACGTTTCCCTTGACGGCAATCAACGCGAAACACCCTTCCCGAGGGTAGTTCCGCTGAATAGAGTGATTGCTCACGATGACCGGTGTGAAAACACTTGATCAGAGGGTGCAACATGAGCGATCGGCGAGAATTGGTCCTTCCACTCTCCACTCTTCGCCGCAGCGATGTCGGGTGCGTCGGAGGCAAGAACGCCTCACTCGGTGAGATGATCGGCCTGCTAGAGAAGGTTGGCATCAACGTGCCTGGGGGATTCGCCACAACCGCCGCTGCCTATTGGCATTTCATAGACTCCAACAACCTGCAGTCGCGTATCGCGCAGGCGGTCGCCACGCTCGATAAGAAGCTCGGCAATCTAGCCGACGTTGGCAGCTCAATTCGCGATCTCGTTCTCGATGCAGCGTTCCCGTCGGACCTTGAGGAAGCAATCTACCGAGCTTACCGTGAGATGAGCGCGGACGGTGCCGCTTCGGTCGCGGTTCGGTCCAGCGCCACAGCCGAAGACCTACCCGAAGCTAGCTTCGCGGGCCAGCTTGAGACCTTTCTCAATATCAATGGTGAGCAAGCGCTGGCCGAAGCCTGCAAGAAATGTTTCGCTTCGCTCTTTACTGATCGCGCCATCGCCTACCGCGAAAACCACGGCTTCGATCACATGAGTGTCGCCCTCTCCGTTGGCGTGCAGGCCATGGTGCGCTCCGATCTTGCGTCGTCCGGCGTGATGTTCTCGATTGATACCGAGACGGGCTTTCCCCGTTCTGTTCTCATAACCGGTGCCTGGGGCCTCGGCGAGACCGTGGTGCAAGGGATGGTCGCCCCCGATGAACTTCAGGTCTTTAAGCCTCTGCTCGACGAGCCTTCGCTCGTGCCCATCATCGAGAAGTCGCTCGGCGCCAAGCGCCGCAAGATGATCTATGGAGCGAACGGCGCGACCGTCGTTACCGACACCAGCGAAGACGAACGCCGCAGATTCGTGCTTACGGACGAGGAAGCGCTGAGGCTCGCTCGTTGGGCTGTGCTGATCGAGCAGCATTACGGCTGCCCCATGGACATGGAGTGGGCCAAGGACGGCCAGACGGGCGAACTCTACATCGTGCAAGCCCGACCGGAGACCGTCCAATCCCGCCGCGAGGCCGGGGAGCTCAAGACCTATAAGCTGAAGCAAAAAGGAGAGTGTCTGGTTTCGGGGCTGGCTGTGGGCGATGCGATCGGCGCCGGTAAGGTTTGCCGACTCGACAGCGCCGATCAGATCGAGCAATTCAAGACAGGCTCGGTGTTGGTGACAAAGATCACCGATCCCGACTGGGTCCCAATCATGAAACGGGCCTCGGCGATCGTAACCGATCATGGCGGGAGAACCAGCCACGCCGCGATTGTCAGCCGCGAGCTCGGCCTTCCGGCGATCGTCGGTGCAAGCGGTGCGACCGAGAAGCTATCCGAAGGCCAAGATGTCACTGTGTCCTGCGCCGAGGGTGACCAGGGTCACGTCTATGATGGCATCGGCGACATCGACGTGACCGTGATCGATATCGAAAATATCCCGACGACGCGGACCAAGGCGATGCTCAATGTCGCGAACCCCGCAGCGGCGTTTCGCTGGTGGCGCTTGCCTGCCGATGGCGTCGGCCTCGCCCGCATGGAGTTTATCATCTCGAACCACATCAAGGTTCATCCCATGGCCTTGATCCGCTTCGATGATGTCACCGACCAAGCGGCACGCACGGAGATCGAGCGTTTGACGGCCGGCTACGACACCAAGGCCGATTACTTCGTCGACAAGCTCTCGCGGGGCATCGCCCGCATCGCCGCGGCCTACTATCCCAAACCTGTTATCGTCCGTATGAGCGACTTCAAGACCAACGAGTATGCGGAACTCCTGGGTGGTGCCGCGTTCGAACCGCACGAGGAGAACCCGATGATCGGCTGGCGTGGAGCCAGTCGCTACTACAGCCCCGACTATCGCGACGGCTTTGGGCTCGAATGCAAGGCCATCGTGCGTGCCCGTGAGGAGATCGGCCTGTCCAACATCATCATGATGATCCCGTTCTGCCGCACGCCTGAGGAGGCCGATCGCGTCATCGAGGAAATGGAGAAGCATGGGCTCAAGCGTGGTCGGGCCGGGCTTCAGGTCTATGTGATGGCGGAGATTCCCTCGAACGTTGTCCTCGCCGAGGCGTTCGCCGAGCGCTTCGACGGCTTCTCGATCGGCTCCAACGACCTCACACAACTCGTGCTCGGCATCGATCGGGACAGCGACCGCTTGAGCAAGCTGTTCAATGAGCGCCATCCAGCAGTCAAAGAATCAATCGCCCGGCTATTAGCCTCATCAAAGAAAACCGGCAGCCACACCGGGATCTGCGGTCAAGCCCCGAGCGACCATCCTGAATTTGCACGATTTCTCGTCGAGCACGGAATCGACTCGATCTCCGTAACTCCCGACAGCTTCTTGCGCGTCAAGGCGCAAATCGCGTCTGCGGAAGCTGCTCTATCGCAGTGAATACCTGAGCCGTAGTCCCGTTTGCTTAGCCACCTCTCGCAAAATGCGCCAGGCAACGGAGACGTTTCGCGGTTGCCCCCAAGTTTGGGTGTAACGTTAGCTCGTGCCCCTAACGTCGGCACCGGCCTTACGTCGCAAGAGGGGTTGTGATGACGAGGCGAGCCACTCTACGCTGACTGTTAAGGACACTGATGGAGCTGTTCTTACGGAACTGACGGGTTTAGATACAAACTGACGCCTCAATTGGGCACCATCGCTACGAAATGATACGTGGCCCCCAAGAGTCCTTCCAACCGGATTGTCGAGGAAACATGCAAGTCGGAATATCAGCGCGGGATGTCTTAGCAAGCTTTCGTACCGCTTGGGGATTCCGGTGGCCGTTTCTGATTGCGCACCTGCTAGTTCAACTCCTTGTGCTGGCGATAATTGCGCCGCTCGCAAGCCTGCTCCTTTCCTTTGCTATCGAGATGAGCGGTCAGAGTGCGTTGACTGATCAGGCCATTGCCGGCTTTCTCCTCACCCCAACGGGCTTGATTGCAGCGCTTGCCACTCTCTGCCTGCTTATCGCTGGCGCAGTTCTCGATGTCGCTATCATGACCAACATCCTTCGCGCGGATCATAAGACCGTTTCGGGCGTACTCGGTCATGCTTTGCGGTTTGTTATCTCCCATTTCGCCGCACTTTTGGGCTTCAGCCTGCAGCTGGTCATCCGCATTTTGCTCATCGCAGCTCCTTTCTTGATAGTCGCTGCTCTTATCGCGATGTTTTCGTTCACGCAGTACGACATCAATTACTATCTGACTTATTGGCCCCCGGACTTCGTTATTGCAGCTTCAATTATCGCAACAATCGCCCTGGCGTTGATCATTGTCCTCATACGGCAGCTCTCTCGCTGGGCAGTTGCACTACACGTCGTCTTGTTTGAAAAGCAGTCGTCCAGCGAGGCATTTGGCGACAGTGGGCAGAGGTTATCCGGACATAAAGCTCAACTGGTCACAACGCTAGTCGTTTGGCTCATCGCGCGGGCTTTGCTCGGGCTTGCCGTCGCAGCGATTGCGGGCGCCTTGTTCAATCTCATGCCCGGTTTATTCGGTACGGATCTGCGTAGTATTGCGATTGCGGCGATCGTCGTCCTTCTATTCTGGGCATTGGCGAACGCCATCGTGACTGCCCTTGCGAACGGCGCCCTCGCGGACCTCTTGTATCGCTTATACCTCCGCGTTTCCCCGAATACTGGTCGGACGATGGCTCGTGATTGGGGTGTTGATGAGAAACCTGCCGGCGTTGCTTTTGCTATTGGCGCTCTCATTGCCCTTGCTATCGGAGCTGTGATTGGTGGCGTACTGGCAGGTGGCGCTTTGCTCGAAAGCGTTGGTTCCGCGCGAACCGTGGAGATTATCGCGCATCGCGGTGCTGCCGGCAGCCGACCAGAAAATACATTGGCGGCGATCGATCAGGCCGTCGCTGATCGCGCCGATTGGATAGAGATTGACGTACAGGAAACGGCTGACAACGAGGTGGTCGTCGCACACGATAGCGATTTCATGAAGCTTGCTGGCGTTGACCTCAAGATATGGGACGCGACGATGGCTGATCTCGCGGAGATCGATATTGGTACTTGGTTCGATCCGTCCTATTCAGGCGAACGCACACCGACCTTGCGTCAGGCCCTTGAGGCCGTGAAAGGGCGCGGCAAGGTTATGATCGAGCTAAAATATTATGGTCACGACGTCGATTTGGAATCACGCGTGGTCGACATCGTGGAAGAAATGGACATGGCAAGCGACGTGTCCGTGATGTCACTGAAATACGATGGCGTCCGTAAAATGCAGACCATTCGACCCGATTGGCGCTACGGGGTTCTTGCGGCAACTGCAATCGGGGACCTCGCTGCCCTTGAAGCAGATTTCCTGGCGGTCAATACCGGGCAGGCCTCACTACAGCTTATCAGACGGGCCCATAAGCAAGGCAAGAAGATCTATGTTTGGACCGTCGATGATCCACTGACGATGTCGCGGATGATTTCAATGGGTGTCGACGGCCTAATCACCAATGAACCGGCGCTGGCCAGGCGGGTAATGGAGGCACGTAATCGGCTTGCCACATATGAAAGACTGGCACTTTGGCTGACGGACCGCTTCCGCTTAGGTAGCTTCAACCTCGTTGGCGATGAAAGCGATGCGTAAGGGTTATGGTTGGCCCCTCGGTTTCCTTTTTCTTTTTTGCGTGGTCGCGGCCGGAATTCTCCTTAGTGGAGAAATTGTCCAGACCTTCAAAGACGAGATTCAGCGTGATATCGAATTGAAGACCCACCGCGAGCTTATCCAATCAATAACAGCAAATGGTCGGAGCCCAAGCCTTTTTACCACCGATGGCTGCAGCGGTGGTCTTTCGAAGGCGTGGCGGAGGATGGCTGATCGTTTTCCAGACTTTGCCGAGGCACACGAAAAAAGCCCGCCATGGGAGCCCTGTTGTATTGCCCACGATCGGGCATACCATTCGGCGGGAGGAGCAACCGAGGCGCACCAAAGTTATGCTTTCCGGCTGGCTGCCGACCAGGCCCTGCGAGCGTGCGTTGTAGAAACTGGGAACAGACGTTCGGCCAATTTGTCAGCCAAGTACGGTTTATCCGAAGAAAAGATCCATGCGGCCTACGAAGCGATTGCGAATGCAATGTTTGATGCCGTTCGCATTGGCGGGCTCCCCTGCAGTGGCCTTAAATGGCGGTGGGGATATGGATATGCGCAATGCGCTAAGGAAAGCATTAGCCGTCAATCTCCTCATTCTCGTGCTGGTCTGTCGTTTGGGCACCCGGAGCTGACCGATTAGATCAATCGCTTAAGGCATGTCAGACATTGGTGCGGAGCCGACCTTAGTTAATACGTGCCAAATGCACTCGCCGGTCTGTAATACCGTGTGCCGGCCCCTTCCGGTGATGATTGAGCGTGTCGCCGCATAGCCAAGGCTTATCGCTCCTTGCTGCCAACATAGGCATGCGGGGAGCCTTATCCATTGAGTGGCCGCTGTCGGACCGGGTCCAACCGCAGCACAAGGGCCGTTTATAACCGGAACGGATACGAGATGCCTGCGAAGCGCCGGACCAAGTTGGATTGAGGGCGAACGCGGATGTCAGCGGGTTGCCGATCACAAAAAATGGGCCCGCGTCTTTACTCCCCCTGCCATGCAAAATTGGCATGCGGCTTGATCGGCGAGGTTTTTACCTCAGTCGCAATAGTCCCAGTAGCCGCGCGTTAGTGATGGGTCGGTCCAGTACCAGCATAAATCAGACGACGGCGACGCCGGTGCGCTGCCCGCGACGATGACGCCGATGATCGTGCCGAGCGCTACACCGGCCAGGAAGTCGCCGTAATAGGGCTTGCGCGACCAGTTTCTGACATAGCCTCCCTTTGGATTTCCAGGAGGCCCCGTCCAGTGGTTCCTGGGCTTATTTCCATGTCCACTGCCTCCGTGTTTGCCCTTTGCATACCCCTTGCCTCGACCTTTGTTCTTCGCTTCCACGATAAGGGAGGTGGTCCATTCAAGGACGGCGTCGCCGCCAGGCTCATGTCCGACGAACGCGATGGCCGAGTTGGAGACAAAACTGGCGAAAAACACAGCAATGGTCGTTCGCGTTGCTATTCGGAACATTGGTTTTGGCCGGTTGCTGACATTTGCATCGAGGAGAAACAACGAAAGGCTAGGAGAGAAGTTCCTTCGTGCCGGCCCTCTATGAGCGTTTCTCCCGCTGGCGAGAAGCGTCACGCAGATTGGTGACGGTTCGTTCGGCATTCGGCGCGCATTCGCGCATTGGGTAAAAACGCAGGCTGCGTTCTGCCTGCAAGCGGCCAACGAACGCGCTATAATGGGAAACTAGCGAAATAAGCGAGCCGATCCCGCTGTCTTATGGCCGTGCTGCTGTCGGAGGAGCCACGCGTGTGAGCTGTTGCTGAACAGGCCTACAACAAGACAGGAGGAGTGGCGAGAATGGCCGAAAGCATTGGGATCATGTTGCGTTGGGCCTGGCTAACCATCTGTGCAATACTGCTCATCTGGACCGCGGCTTTGGGTTATCTACTTCTCGATGAGCGGGATCGGCTGCGCGCGGCACAAGCCGAACTTGCCGTTGCCAGGGAGCATGCAAGCCAGACCGCCGCGCAGAGGGACGACCTCAGGGAAGCCGTCTCCACACTGTCGTCGCAACTTTCCCAATCGAGGAACAAGGCAAACCTGACAAAGGCGAAGGTGACGAAACTTAGAGACGTCATCAACGATCTCAAGTCGGAGCTTGCAGAAGCCAGGAAATCCGAGCGGAGATTACAGGAGGCAAACGCGCAAGCTGCTCAGCTAAACGAGGCCCTCAAGGCGGCCGACACGGAACTCGCAGAAGAGCGACGGCGCGTCGACGCGCTGGAAGAGGACCTTCAACGCGCAACGACCTCGGAAATTTGGCGACTCTTGAGCGAGCGAACAGCGGCGCTAGACAAGGCCACCGCGTATCGCCAAGCGCTCGAAAAGAACTTGGCGAAGGCAAAAGCGGAAATTGTAGATCTGAATGCTGAGCTTGATCAGTTGAAGGAAGAGGCAAGCAACTAGCGTTTGAATGGCACATGTTCCTCCTCAGATCTAGTTTATACAAAGTTTGGCTAACGCCTGGCGAGGGCCAGAAAGGCCACGACTAGGTGGCTGTGCTGGCAGTCTGCCGCGATACCCGCAGGTTCATGAAGAAAACATCCGCAGAAAAAGACTTGTAGGCTTCCACCATCCCTCTGTGCCAACGCGATAGCCCTTTCACCCGTATTTGGTGATCGACTGAAAGAGCGTTAGGCTTATCTCTCGCTACGATGGAAGCGAAAACAGGTTTCTGTGGGAGGAGCGAATGGTCGCACGGGTTCTGATTGTTCTCGCCTTTGTTATTTCCTTTGTGGTGACCGCTTTGCCGTCTGCGGCTCAGTATTCAGAGGTGGTAAAGCGCTCATGTAGGAACGACTACAAGCGCTTTTGCTCGACTTACGCGCTGGATGATCCAGCTCTGCGTAAATGCATGGATAAAGCTGGACCTAGTTTGTCGCGCAACTGTGTTATCGCCCTCGTCAATTCAGGCCAAGTGAGTTACCAGCGAGCGACCACGCGGTGGGGGCACGATCTTCAGAAGGCACAATAGGCCCGAAACAGGTCGCCTGGATCAGTGAGGGTTTGCGCTGGGTGACGCGCAATAGGCGCCAGATGGCCACGAACTCGTCCACGGCTGCATCGGCCGGATCACACGGTCATCGACATGTTTCTCGGCCCTGACGCAGGCGCTGTGTCTGTCCGCCGGACAGTGACCGCCGCGCGAAAATTATCCGCGGCCGATGTCGCTTACTGGCACTTAGCAGCCCCCGGCCGCGCGGCCAGAGATGTCTGTTTGCTTCTTGATCGAAACGTAAAGCAGCCTAAGCTGAGAACGACGCCGTTGTACAAACGGAGTGCGACTCCGATCAGCTAGTCAACAGCGGGCTTATGAGAAAAACGTCTGCGTCGGGAGGAAAAGAGATGGGTATTCGCATCGTATTGCGTCTGGTGATTGTCGCCGCAAGCTGCCTCGTACTTCCCGCCATCGCGTATGCGCAGGATGTCGCCATCACCAAAGAAGATATTGATATCGGTGAGACGGAATACTCGCCCTATCTGTACCAGAGTTATCCTAATCGCGTGTTTTGGGGCGATACGCATCTGCACACGTCTTACTCCACCGATGCCGGCATGATCGGCAACAGGCTCGGCCCGGACGAAGCTCTGCGTTTCGCGAAGGGCGAAATGGTCGTGGCATCGAGCGGGACTCGTGCGCGTCTGATCCGCCCGCTTGATTTCCTCGTTGTGGCCGACCACGCAGAGAATCTGGGTCTTGCACCATTGATCGAGGAGTCGAATCCAGAACTCCTCAAGGATCCCTGGGGCAAAGAAGTCCATGACTTGGTCAAAGGCGGTAAGGCGTGGGATGCCTACGCGAAGTGGGGAGAGGAGGGTATGGCGATCGGAAAGGATCCCATGCCGAATCCGGCGCTCATACGGACCATGTGGGAACGCATCATCAACGCGGTTGATGAGCACAATGAGCCGGGCGTGTTTACCGCCTTTCATGGCTTCGAGTGGACTTCATCACCGGATGCCAAGAACCTGCATCGCAACGTGATCTTCCGCGACGGCAAGGACAAAGCAATTCAAATCCTGCCGCTTTCAAACTACGACACCACGGATCCTGAAAAGCTGTGGGACTTTCTGGAAAATTACGAAGCAAAGACTGGCGGCCGCGCCCTTGCCATTCCGCACAACGGCAATCTATCCAACGGGTTGATGTTCTCCGTCGAGACCATGTCCGGCAAGCCGATCGATGCTGCCTATGCCAAGCGTCGCATGAAGTGGGAGCCCCTCTACGAGGTGACCCAGATCAAGGGCGATGGTGAAGCGCACCCATTGCTATCGCCGACGGACGAGTTCGCCGACTACTATACCTGGGACAAGGGCGATTTTGGTTACAATGCCAAGACACCGGACATGCTTCCTCATGAATACGCCCGCAGCGCCCTGAAACTCGGGCTTGAACAGGAAGCCAAGCTCGGTGCCAATCCGTTCAAATTCGGCATGATCGGATCGACTGACGCTCACACGTCTCTAGCGACAACCCGAGAGGAGAACTTCTTCGGCAAGTTCTCCGGGGTCGAGCCTGGAACAGGTGAGACCCGCTATGAAGATGTCGTCGTGACCGATCGACGGCCCGACAACAACGGTGAGCTTACGATCCGGCACTGGCAGTCCGCGGCATCCGGTTTGGCAGGTGTGTGGGCGCGAGAGAACACGCGCGAGGCGCTTTGGGATGCCATGGCGCGCAAGGAGGTCTATGCCACCACCGGGACTCGGATGCTTGTGCGTGTCTTCGCGGGCTGGGACTTCACACCCGACGAGGTCCAACGCCCCGACTTCGCTTCGCAGGGTTACCAGCGCGGCGTACCCATGGGCGGTGATCTGAGTCCAGCGCCCGAGGGTGCCACGCCAAAATTCATGGTCCGAGCCCTTCGCGACCCCGACGGCGCCAATCTCGATCGTATTCAAATTATCAAGGGCTGGCTCGATGATGATGGCAAAGCCCAGGAGAAGATTTTCGACATCGCCGTCTCCGACGGACGAGAGATAGGTGACGATGGACGCGCCAAAACGCCTGTCGGTGATACCGTCGACCTAGACGACGCCAGTTACACCAACAGCATCGGTGACGCGGTCCTGGCTGCTTATTGGGAAGACCCGGAGTTTGATCCGGAACAGCGCGCCGTCTACTACGTGCGCGTCCTAGAAATCCCGACACCGAGCTGGCTTGCGCATGATAGGAAGGCGCTTGATGTTGCGCTGCCCGAAGAGGCGCTTTCCGACCCGGAGAAGTGGCTGAAGCAGCAGGAGCGGGCTTACACGTCACCCATTTGGTACTCGCCGAAGGGATAATAAGGGCTACCGTAGCGTCAGCTTCTAGCACTTAAGAGACATCCATCTTGTGACGCCTTGAAAGCGGCGGCAGGAGTCTTCAAAGACTAAGTGGCGTTGTCCTAGTTTCTGGACCCATTGCGTAGGCGCGATGCCATGTCGTCGCTGTCGATTGAGGTCTTGTCCGACCGACTTGTCATTCGCGACCCCTGTTCGGGCTCTTCGGTGACCTACAGGCGTGGTTTTGAGCGCGGCGCTCGTATAGCGGATGGGTTGCTTCGGCACGATCCTAGTCAGGCCGAACTAAGCTTTTTGGCTGCTGCTTGGAAGGCTGCCTACGCGGAAGCCAAGGCTTTCGGCTGGCTTTGGCATTACACATACTGGGCGTCAGGTCCAACCCAACGCCCCCTACGGCACTCCCCGCGCCAATATGACAGCAAGCGTAGTCTATGGCCTTGGTGCCGGATACTTGATGGCACTAGTCGTCCACAGTCATCAATGTCATCTTGAAGCTCATAGGGGGGAAGCAATAGAGGGGCTTCCCACAACAGAAGACAAGGCGCGGGAAATCGCGCACGGGCCTATCCAGGGCTACATCGGCCCGGACCATGAGGTCATCGACATGAAGGCGTTCTTCGCAGCCTTAGTGCAAGCGTTGAGGGAGGCAAAGCGTACGTCTGCATAGCAGTCGGAATCGGACACCATACCACCTCGGCTTTGGGCTAAAGCGCCGCAGCTGACATAGGAGCTAGGAGGGCTAGATGGCTAAAAAGGATGTCAATGAAGTCACGTTGCTGGCCGCGTCATTCATCCGGTGGGGGCTCGGCATGTTCGTTCTCGGTTTGATCATCGGCTATCCACCGCTGGTCCATTATCTGCAAATGGCGTTGCAGGGCCCGAATTGGATGACATCGGGGAATGTGACGCTTTGGCTCGGATGCCCCTATGCGGTCCAGATCGGAGCATTGGGCATGGTCGCAATCGGTGCGGTCTATGGCCTTTTCCCAGCTGACGAGCTGGAGGCCGAGGCCCGCGACTACACAGCACTCTGGTTGTGCGTAGTTGGCCTGTTGGCTGTCGTCATCGTAGGGTTTGTCGGGTACCTCGTCTTGAACAAACTGTCTTGGTTGTTACCCAGCACTTTTGCGGCGCGTGACAAGGGCTGGCTTTATGTGCTCAGCGCTAGCGCTGCTGCCTACGTCATTGGTGTTGCTTTGGCTTACACTTCGATCATGCAAATCACTTATTACAGGGCTGATTAACAATTAGCCGCTTTACGCTTTTTGGAGGACGCAAGGATGTCGATTACGTTGGCGCAACTCGTCGTATGGGCGATCATCGGCGCGCTCGCTGGGACGCTCGCTGGGACGTTGGTTACAGGCAAATGGGCGGGGCTCGGCCGTTGGACTGGACTTGGCGTCGGGCTGATAGGCGCCTTGATCGGGGGGCTAATTTTCCGGCTCTTTGGAATTTGGCCAGGTCTGGAAGCGATTTCCATTTCGCTTCGGGACATCGTTGCCGCCTTTGTCGGCTCCCTAATCTTCTTGTGTATCCTTTGGATCGTAAGGACGAGCCGCTCCGGCTCTACTTGATCTGCGCGGTACGGGGCTGTGGGCTCAGGAGATATCTTCATCGCCCTTGCTGGAACAGAATGGGGCTACGGCACCATTACAGAATGCCTAGAGATGACAATCTGCGATCGTTCAAATTGACGTCGCTGTTGCCGAACCGCCACGCAGCGAGTGCCGAATCTGAGCTATCGTAGGGGTAGGTTGGAGGAAGCCGAGGGCGCGGGGATTTTCCATGAGAACACACGTAGCAATTCTCTCGTCATTTGTGCTCGCAACGGCGGGCCTACTGGTCGATGATGTCAAGGCAGCCGAGAACGCGACCGGCTGGTACGCGCTTGGGACGAAAGCCTCCATGGCAGGCTTCGTTCCACCGCCCGGCACGTATTTCGTCGACGTCAACCTATACTATGAGGGCACCGCAAGCGCCGCGTCGGCTGTGGGCGTAGCACTCCAGGACATTAGCCCGGCAGCGCGAAAACTCAATTTGCAGGGCGATCTGCTGGTCCAAGCCGACGCCGAAGTCACCGGAAAGGTCTACTACAATCTCCCGTCATTCTTATGGGTCGCCCCTCAGAAGGTTCTTGGCGGCAATGTGGGGTTTGGCGCCATTGTTCCGTTCGGCTGGAAGGACGTCGATCTCGATCTCGATGCGCTGGCAACGCTCAGCCTCGGGCCACCGATCAACCAGACCTTCACCCGGGGTCAAACCTTTCGCGAAACCGATAGCTCGACCGACTTTGGCGACCCGGTGCTCAACGCGCTGATCGGCTGGCACGAAGGCAACTTCCATTGGAACGTGAGCGCGCTGGTCAATGTTCCTATCGGTCCGTGGAGCAACAGCAGCAGTTCCAACCTCTCGTTCAACCATTGGGGCCTCGACACCACGGCGGCCGTGACCTGGCTCGACCCGAATATTGGACTGGAGATCTCCGCTGCGCCTGGCTTCACCTTCAACTGGGAAAATCCAGACACGGACTATCGGACTGGCACGGAGTTCCACGTCGAGTTTGCCGTTCTGCAGCACTTCTCACCGAAATTTGCGGTGGGCGTAGGTGGTTTCCACTATCAGCAGATCACGGGTGACAGCGGCGCCGGCGCTCGGCTCGGAGACTTCAAGGGCCGGGTCACGTCGATTGGGCCGGTCATGACCTACAATTTCGCGCTCGGGGAAACCCCGGTAAGCACGCAGTTGATGTGGACTCACGACTTCGATGTCGAGAACCGGCTCGAGGGCGACCTCGGTCTGCTCACGGTGTCGTTCCCTCTGGGGGCAACTTCGCCAGCGCCGCCCGATCTGGACTAAAAGGACGTCGGGAATAATCGCGCCGGCTCAGGACTCCTATTGGCACGAAGCCCACGTCGATCAGGAGGCCGCGATGTCTGGTTAAGAGCGTAAGCCGGTCGTGGTCCAGCCGCAACGCCTTGGTGGAGGAGGGCTCTCTGGAAATTGTTGCGGCTATGCACGATGTCAGCACCGGACGCGTGACGGTGCTTGAGTGAGAGCTGCTTCCAGTCCGTCACTTTACAACACGCCCGCTTGATACGACTCCTGAATGCGTCATTGGCACTTAGCGGCCATTGGTGCCGGCACGCCACTTATCTGCTCTCGTGGTTAAGCCGGACATCACTGATCCGCTCGCCGATGTCTCCCTGCCTTCGAGGATAGATTTGCCCGGTGCGGTGTCCTGTTGGATAGTGGCGCGCCGCCATCTGGGGGAGACCGCCATGCTCACCGCGTCGATTACTGGGTCCACGCTCAAAACTTTGCGCCACACGGCCTTTGCTTTGCTCTTAACCGGTTGCTTGGGCCTGCCGTTCGCACCGGTTCTTGCGGGGGATCCACCGCCGGTCCTGAAGGCGCCTGTCGTGCCGGTGCCGCCGCTGTTCGACCAAGCCGCCGTTGACGAAGCCACAGCCGCACTCGACGGTATCGTCAAAAGCGCGATGAAGCGGACTGGCCTGCCCGGCACAGCAGTCGGCGTTGTCTACAAGGACAAGGTGATATACGCGAAGGGCTTCGGCGTGGTGGAGATCGGCAAGTCCGGCAAGATCGATCCCGACACGGTGTTTCTGCTCGCCTCAGTCTCGAAGCCCATCGCCTCGACCATCGTCGCCAAACTCGTGGGCGACGGCGTCGCAAAATGGGATGACCCGGCGAAGAAGTACAACTCCGCCTTCGCCTTGAACGATCCTTACGTCACCATGAACGCAACGATCGCGGACCTGATGTCGCACCGCAGCGGCTTGCGCACCGGCTCAGGTGACCTGCTCGAGGACCTCGGCTTCGACCGGGCCTACATCCTCTCTCACTTGGATCAGCAGCCGCTGGACCCGTTCCGTGTGACGTATCACTACAGCAATTTTGGCTACACGGCGGGCGGCATCGCCGCGGCGCTGGCAGCGGGAAAAAGCTGGGAGGACCTTGCCGACGAGGTGCTATTCAAGCCGGCCGCTATGACGACGGCGAGCTATCGCCACGCTGACTACCTCGCGCATGAGAACCGCGCGCATATCCACGCGCGGCTGAAGGACGGCAGCTGGGCGGCGAAATATGAGCGCGATGCGGACGCCCAAGCCCCCGCTGGCGGCGCCAACGCCTCGCTCAATGACATGTTGCGCTTCCTTCGGCTCCAGCTCGGAAACGGCAGGCTCGACGGCAAGGAGCTCGTCGACGCAGACGCGCTCGCCGCGACGCACGTGCCGCAAGTGATTCCCGGCCCGCCACGCTCGCCGGCGGCGCGCGCGAGTTTTTACGGTCTCGGCTGGAACGTTTCCTATGACGACGAGGGCCGTGCGCGTGTCGGCCATTCCGGCGCCTTCGAGCTCGGCGCAGCGACCAACGTGACCGTCATGCCGGGTGAGAATCTCGGCATCGTCGTGCTGACAAATGGCATGCCCATCGGCGTGGCCGAAGCGATCGGCGCGGCCTTTTTCGACGTTGCGCAAAACGGCCACGAAACCGTGGACTGGGTCGGTTTCCTGGGCGGCATCTTCGATCAGATGCGCGCGGCCGAAGCGCCCGAGATCGACTACACGAAGATGCCCGACGATCCTAAACCGGCGCGCGATCTCGGGACCTATGCTGGCACCTACGGCAACAGCTATTACGGCCCGCTCACTGTCAGCGCCGATAACGGCGATCTCGCGATGAGCATGGGCCCGCAAGAAGCGCCCTCGACCTTCGCGCTGACCCATTTCGACGGCGACACGTTCTCATTCGAGACCATTGGCGAGAACGCCAACGGGCTTGCCGGCGCGATTTTCATGATCGACGACGGCGGCAAGGCGGAGAAGGTCGTACTCGATTATTACGACCGTACGGGACTTGGGACGTTCGTGCGGGAGTAACCTCAACTCCCCCGGCGCTCTCACTGGACAGTGCTCGCACCTGGAACCACCGAGCCACATGGGCCACAAAAACCTTGACGTCGACGCCCCTTGAGCGCGCTAATTGTGCGTAGCACGGAGGTCGTAATGTCGGCCTGGCTCTTAGACCTCTCACCAATGCTGGCCGGCCGACGACTTCTTCGTCAGATGGCAAGGGAGGTACCTCCTAATGACTTTGCGGCCCGATCCGACTTTTCACGCATCACCCAAATTAGCAATGGAAGCCCCAGCGGAGACCTTTGCTTATACCGTCCTGTTGAGCCCCGATTTTTCGAGGCCCGATGCGCTTGCGGTCATTGATGTGAAGCTTGGCTCTCCGACCTATTCCCAGATCGTTCACATGGTGCCCATGCCGAACAAAGGTGATGAATTTCATCACTTCGGCTGGAATGCGTGTTCTTCATCCCTTTCGCCGCTAAGCGGGCACGCCTTTCTTGAACGGCGTTACCTGATTATCCCCGGCATCCGTTCATCGCGCATTTACATCATCGACACGCACCCCGATCCAACTCATGCAAAGATTTGCAAGATCATTGAACCCGAAGAGGTGTTCAAAAAGACTGGCTACTCACGACCACACACGATTCACTGCGGGCCTGAGGGTATCTATGTCAGCACGCTCGGTGGTGGTGGTGCGGATGGCACCGACGGACCGCCCGGAATCTTCCTGATGGACTGCGAGACATTTGAGGTTCTCGGGCGATGGGAAATCGACCGCGGCCCCCAAACCAAGCACTATGATTTCTGGTGGAACTTACCGCGAGACTACATGGTATCCAGCGAATGGGCGCTGCCGCCGCAATTTGAAAATGGGCTCGTTCCAGAGGATCTCCTCTCCAATCAATACGGCCATTCCATTCATTTCTGGGATCTTAGAGAACGTCGTCACATCCAAACAATCGATTTAGGCGCCAACCATCAGATGCCACTGGAGATTAGGCCGGCACACGACCCCATTCGCGAGTACGGCTTTCTCGGTGTGGTGGTCGACACGACAAATCTCGAGGGGTCGATTTGGACGTGGTGGCGGGACAGCGGCAAGTTCTACGCGGAAAAGACGGCAACCATCCCGCCGGAACCAGCAGACAAGGACGCGCTTCCGCCTCTTCTGAAGGGATTTGGGGCGGTGCCGCCTCTGGTCACGGACATTGACCTCTCAATGGATGACCGGTTTCTCTATGTCGCCTGTTGGGGTACGGGCGAAATGCGTCAGTACGACGTTTCCGAACCACGCAAGCCCCAACTCGCGGGTTCAGTACACATCGGCGGTATTGTTCGACGCCAACCCCACCCTAGTGGAAAGACCTTCGCTGGTGGGCCGCAGATGGTTGAGATTAGCCGCGATGGCAAACGGGTCTATTGGACCAATTCACTGTATTCGACGTGGGATGACCAGTTTTATCCGGATGGTATCCCTGGCGCGCAGGTCATGGCCCATGCGCAGCCCGGAGGCGGTCTTGAACTGTCGGAGGACTATTGGGTGAGCTTTCCCGAAGGATACCGCGCTCATCAGATCAGGTTAGAAGGGGGGGACTGCTCGACGGACTCGTTCTGCTATCCTTCGGTGTAGACTTGAGTGATCCAGGCTGGACATCTGCCAGTCTATGGGCTGCTGTCATAGCAAGCGGGCTCTATCACGGAATTAACCCCGGGATGGGATGGCCGCTTGCTGCTTCTGCGGGGCTGCTGGAGAGGTCTTCCAGAGCTCTATTTCTCGCACTTGCCTATCTAACGGCAGGCCATTTTTTGGCGATGCTGATGGCAACGCTTCCATTTGCCATGTTGTCGGCGATAGTGGCCTGGCAGCGACCGATACAAATCGGGGCGAGCTTGATTGTTCTCAGCTTTGGTCTCTATCTCCTCATACAACCACGCCACCCGAGAGCGTTAGCTCGTATTCCACCAACACAGCTCGTGCTGTGGTCGTTTGCAATCGCAATGGCCCATGGGGCCGGCCTTATGCTCGTGCCGATCTATCTTGGTTTGTCCGATACTCATGCTACGGCGGGGCACCATCTCTCGGACGGGATGGTCAATGCAAATATCGGCCTTGCGGTCGTGGTATCTATCGTACACACGCTTGCGATGATTGCCGGCGGAGGGCTTCTCGCCTGGTTGGTCTATCGGTTTCTGGGGCCCAAATTTGTATCACAGAGTTGGTTCAATCTCGATCGCATCTGGGCGTTCAGCCTCGTCATCGTCGGCGCTATATCGCTTGCTTTCATTGTAGCGGATGGTTGAACGCTCGCACCAACCAAGTCTGCAATTAGGACAGAAGCGACTCCAATATCGCGACCAGAGATGTCAGCTTAGGCGGGTAAAGCC
>JBJYWZ010000168.1:0-1662 GCA_046259725.1 Promineifilaceae bacterium (SeqCode)
GACGATCTCCTTGGCCTGCGCATCATCCCCTGCCAGGAAAATGACGCGCCGCTCGCCAATAGGCAGGTCAACATCCCCCTCTTCGGCCAGGTGCCGGTACCAGATCGTATTGAATGCCTTCACGACCCGCGTCTCCGGCAGATAGTCCGCGATCAGTTCGCTCTGTGCGCGCCCTCCGAGATCGATCTGCCCATCACGATCCGGGTAATAATTGGCCGCCGAAATCAATATCTTGCCCGCCAGCTCCTGAACAGGCAGGCTCTGGTAACGGCCGTAGGGAATCGCTTCCACCACCACGTCGCCAAACGACGCCGCTTCAGCCGCGCTCACCGCGCTCACGTTCGGCCCCAAAACCGCAGCAAACTCCGCCAGCGATTCAGCTCCACGAGAATTGCTCAAGGCCACCTCGTGACCCGCCCCGGAAAACAATCCGGCCAGCGTCCCCCCGATATTTCCCGCGCCGATGATGCCAATCTTCATAATGATCTCCTCGTACAAATTCGGCCGATAATTTCCTGGATCTTTCCTGCCCGCCGGCTGCAAGGCCGCTCGTTATAATCCACACCACAACCAATAATAATAACAAGACCCCGGCACGCCATCAATGCCGGGGTCTGATTCTCCATTAAGCTGCCCGAAAGGCCTCAAAACCCTTCAATCAACTGTCCACTGGTTACTGGTTACTGTCCACTGTCACGGGTACGGATCCTGGCTGCCCACAAAATCTTGCATGCCTGCCGAAGGTGGAACCGTCACCGTACGCTCTTCCGGTGAGAAGGAATACCCCGCCATTAGCGGCGTCAGCACGTATTCGCCGTCCCCGGGTTCTACGAACCCGTAGTAGCCCGCGGAATCCGTCTGCGTTTTAAGTCCCTTACGCGTGCTTATCGTCACGCCGGCAATGGGGCTTCCGTTCCCATCCGTCACACGGCCGCTGATGCCGATCGGATGATCCTCTACAAGCATCGGCAAATAGAACTCGTTGTCCATCGGGCCCGGGCCCGGCGTAGAGGTTGCGGTTGGCGCCTCGCCAGTCGGTGTCGGCGTCGGCTCCGGCGATTCCGCGCATGAGGTCAGCCTGACCTGGTCCACGAACATCGCCGTGGTGCCGTTACGGCCGTTGTTATACGAGCCGAAATAGATCAAGATCCTCTGGCCCGCAAACTTCTTGAGATCAAATTCGAACTGCTTCCACTGCCGGGTATCGCTGCGCTCGAAAATCAGCCGTGCTAACTCTCGATTGTTCTTGGGATCCAGAATCAGCGCCATCTGCGCATCGCCCGCATTCGACGCCTGGGTACCCATCACGTCCAGCGGGTTCTCGGGCAGCGCCATATACGCGGGCTCTGAACTTTGCTGGTAAAGGAAGAAGCGCAGTATCACCGTATCTTCCCCGGTGGGAATCGTTACGACCTGGTTGGCTGAGGAGTAGCTGTTCACGTTGGGGGCTGAGGTTGGTATGCCCGTCTGCATGGACCAGGTGCCCGCGTAGACCTGTCGCGTGCTGTAAGCTGCCCTAAATGTTGTCGCGGGCAGAGACCATCCGTCCCGGCTCTCAAATCCGGTGTTGACCAGCCATTGAGCGCACGCGGGGGTCGGCGTCGGTGCCGGCGTATTCGTTGGCGGCACGGGCGTGTTCGTCGCCGTTGGTCCTACAGGCGT
>JBJYWZ010000169.1:0-2329 GCA_046259725.1 Promineifilaceae bacterium (SeqCode)
GGCCGCCACGCCGGCTCGATATCCTTGACCTCATTGTGTGTCAGGCGCTGCGGATCGCTGCCATCAGCGTTCATGACGTATATTTCCCAGTTACCATCCCGGTAACTTTGGAAAGCGATGCGTGTGCCATCCGGCGACCAACTGGGCCATTGATCCCGGCTTTCATGATTGCTGATATTGACCAGATCACTGCCATCGACATTCATCAAGTAAATCTCCCAGTTGCCGTCACGGTTGGTTTCAAAGGCGATCTGGCTGCCATCTGGTGACCAGGCCGGTGAGCGATCCGCTGCTTCGTCAAATGTTAGCTGCACCTGGTTGCCGCCGTCAGGATCGGCTATATAAATATCCGCGTTACCGGCCAGATCTGCCGCGTAAACCAGCTTCGTCCCATCGGGCGACCAGTCGGGATTTTCGTGATATTGGTAGCCGGCTGAATCCGTAAGCTGCTTAAAAGCGCCTCCATCCGCGCTCATCGTAAATAGCTCAAAATCAATCCCCGGATGGGCGGGATTATAGATCATGGCCAGCGTACGGCCGTCGGGCGACCAATCCGGCATACTGGGTGCTCTTTCCGTATCGGTCAACAGGCGAACCTCTTTACTTGCGACATCAACCACGCCAATAGCCACCACATTAAGCGGCCGCGTAGAAAAAGCGATTTTTGTCCCGTCCGGCGACCAGCTCGGATGCGCATCATAAGCCTCCGTCAACTGCCGCTGGTCCGTGCCGTCCGCGTTCATGATATAAATACCGGCTTTCCCGCCGGCTTCAGACGTATAGGCAATGACCCCGCCGCCGCTGCCATCCAGTGGCGGCAGCGCCGTTGCTGTAGGTTCCGGCGTCGGCGTGGGTGAAGCCGGCGCCTCGGTTGGTTCTGGTGTTGCTGTGGGTAGTTCCGGTGTACTCGTAGGCGATTCGGCCGTACTCATCGGCACGGCCGTCTCCGTAGGCTGAATCATGGTTGCCGTAGGTGGTAACTCGGTCGGACCTTCAGAAACGGCCGTAACTTCTCCCGTAGCCGCCGCTCCCCCGCAGCCGCTAACAAGAAAAGCCAAGAAAAACAGGAGAAAAAAGAGCACGGCCGTCATAAATTTAGACATATGAGATCCACCTTTGGGTGTTAAACCAGAGCGACAAGATAACATCCAGATCATGGATCGGCAATAATACACCCATCACGCGCCAACTGTCGTGGTTCGATCCAAACTACACAAACTTTCGTTAATCTCGCTTCCAGTTGCAATTATGTGCGGTGAAAGGCATTTTCAGGTTATGATTTCTCCATGTCAATAATCTACTTGTTTCGAGATTCTCTTAAAGCATACTTCGGCGATCGCTCGATCATGTACGCTGCCGGACTGGCATATTACGCCGTATTCGCCGTTGCGCCGCTGCTGGTGTTTGTTGTCACCCTGGCCGGTGTTTTCATCGGCCGTTCGAATGCGTTTGACAAAATTGTTTCCCAGGCCCAGTATCTGGTCGGCCCTCAGTTGGCCGGATTATTGGCTGAGATGGCAGAGACCATTATCCAACGCACATTCACAGCTGGTGGGACCCTGTTCAGTGTTCTGGGTCTGCTGTTCAGCGCCGCCGGCATCTTCTCTCAACTCGACCAGGCGCTTAATGATATCTGGGGAATAAAGACCATCCCTCCGCAGAGCCTCACGGACCGCTTAATTCTCTTCCGGCACAAAACCGCCCCCTTTATGGTTGTCTTTTTTCTAGGTCTCCTGCTCAGTTCCAGTGTCATTGTCGATACATTTTTAGTTTCAGTTACAGATCGTCTGTCTCGCATCCTGCCCCAAATCGCCGGAATTTACCCCCAAATAAACCGGCTGATCATCCCCATTATCTCATTCGCTATTTTCACCGTGATCTTCAAATGGCTGCCCGATGCACATTCGCGCTGGCGTGATGTCGCCGTTGGCGGGCTTGTCACGACGCTGCTTTTCACGATCGGCCGCCAACTACTGCGGCTCTATCTGGCTCATAGCGATACGGTATCATTATATGGAACCGCCGGCTCCATCGTCGTCCTGCTCATTTGGGTTTACTATTCAGCGCAGATAGTTCTCTTTGGTGCCGAGTTTACGAAGATCTACGCTGACCGCTATGGCCAGCCCATCGAGCCGCGCAAGATGGCCGTTTTCGAGGATCGAGTGCCCACCACGGCCGTAATGAAACCCAAGAATGCTCCTCCCGAAAGTTCAACACGCAGCCAAGATAATCGCTTGTAGCTCCTTTTGCACTCGGCGATAACTGGCTTGAGTAACTGGGATATTCAATCGGCCGTTATCTCCTCCACCTCTTCTGCCCAACTGTCAAT
>JBJYWZ010000170.1:0-2295 GCA_046259725.1 Promineifilaceae bacterium (SeqCode)
CGTTTACCTGCTGGCGGCGGTGGGCGCGGCCTGCTTTCTGACCGCCGGAAGATCGGCCGTGCAGGGCGCGCTGCCGGGGGGACTGCAGACGGCCGTATCCTGGCCCGCGCGCTATTTCAACATCTCCAGCGGGCAGGTGTTCATGCTGCTGCTGGCCTTCTGTTTCACGCTGCTGGCCCGCTTCGCCGCCGGCGATTTGCTGGAGGCGCGCAGCCCGTTCGTGGCCGACGTCGCCTGGCTGCTGGCGCTGGTCTTCGCCGCTCTCGGCGCACTGGGCGATGGCAGCCTGCTCGATCTGCCCCTCACGTGGTCGGACATCTATTTCACGGCGGCCGTGTTTGGCCTGGCGCTGCTTTTGCGCGGGCTGGCCAGCGATCTCATTCCCACGACCTTTTCCGGCGACGAAGGCTCGTCGGGCATGATGTCCGTACTCTTTATGGACGGCCGTGCCACCAATCTCTTTACCTCCGGCTGGTTCGACTTCCCCTCGCTGTTCTTCATGCTGCAAGGGGCGAGCATCGCCATTTTCGGTCAGACCGTGCCCGCGCTGCGCCTGCTCTCCGCCCTGGGCGGCGCCCTGACCGTCGTCGCCGTCTACTGGCTGGCGCGCGTGACCTTCGACGTGGCCATGGCGCGCATCGCCTCCTTGATTCTTCTGGCCTCCCACTTCCATATACACATGAGCCGCATCGGCCTGAACAACATCTGGGACGGCCTCTTCGCTGCGCTGGCCGCCGCCGGGCTGTGGTACGGCTGGAAGACGGGGCGGCGCTTCGGCTTCGTGCTCGCCGGGTTGAGCCTGGGCATCGGGCAGTATTTTTATGTCACCATGCGCGCCATGCCCGTCGTTTTCCTCATCTGGGCGGCGGCGGCCCTGATCGCCGATCGCGACAGGTTCCGCCTGCGCCTGCCCGGCCTGATCCTGACGGCCTATATCGCCCTGATCGCCGTGCTGCCGATGGCCATCTACTTCGGCAGCCACAGCGACCGGCTCGTGGCGCGCAGCAATCACGTCACGATCCTGGGAGATTGGATGGAAAACGAAGAGCAGGTGAGCGGCCGCAGCGAGGCCTTTATCCTGGCGCGCCAGTTCTCTCTGGCGGCGCGCGGGCTCGTCAACGAGCCGCTGCGCCTGCTGTATGATCCCGGCGCGCCGCTGCTGCTCAGCGCCGCGGCGATGCTCTTTTTGCTTGGTTTTCTGTGGGGTGTGTACGATTTCGACCTGCGCTACCTGCTGCTGATGCTGCCCATCCTGGCCACGCTGGTGGTGGTCAGCTTGAGCCGCGACGCGCCCTCTTCCCAGCGCTATGTCCTGGCCGCGCCCTTTGTAATTGTGTTCGTGGCCCTGCCAATCGGCCTGCTGACGGAATGGCTGCGCAGGCTGTGGCCGGAATATCGCGCCCTGGCGGCCGTTCCCGCGCTGCTCCTGGTGGCCTGGATCATGATCGCCGACATGAACTACTACTTCACCGGCGTCTACGACCACTACCTGCTGGGCGGGCCGAATACGATGGTGGCCACGAAAATCGCCGCCTATTTGCAGGAGGAAGGGGATCCGCCGCGCGTGATCTTCTATGGCTACCCGCGCATGGGCTTCCACTCGCACGGCACGGTGCCCTACCTGGCGCCGGATGTGCAGGGGCTGGATGTACCCGAGGGCGAGCTGTACCCGGAAGACTGGCAGCTGGACGGCCGTACGCGCTTCATCTTCCTGCCCGAACGCCTCACCGACCTGCAGGCAGTTCTAGAAGACTTCCCGGGCGGGACGTACCAGGAGATTGTGGACAGTGACGGAGAGCTGTTGTTTTCCGTGTATACGGCAGGGGGCTAGTAATCAGGATTTAGCAGACAGTGTTCAGTGCGCGGTGTACTGAATACTGAATGCTGGAAACTATCCCACCATCCTGTACATCGCGTCCTCGACGCTGGCGGCTGCGAAGTGAAACGCCTCCCCAGTCTCGGCCAACAAGTCACTGTAACCTTCGTCGGTAGCAAGCTGCGTGACCACGCTCTCAAACGCGGTCAGAGACTCATATGTGGCCACCCAGCGCAGCTGGTTCACGGGTCCGGCGACATTCACATGCACGGAAACGTTTGTACCGTACTTTTCGTTGACATAGGCGCTGGCGCGCAGCGCCCATTCCATTGCGCTCTGAAACATACCATTATTGACATTGGCCGTACGTACCCAGGTAATCATTATTTTGTCCTTTTTAGGCAGAAAGAAAGAGAAATGCGCGTGCCCGACTGCAAACGCTCACATTATATAAACATATTTGAGTATGAATGTCAAGA
>JBJYWZ010000171.1:0-2442 GCA_046259725.1 Promineifilaceae bacterium (SeqCode)
CGTCGATGTCTTTCTCCTCCATGCCTGGAAGTTCCGCCGTAACTTGATAGCTCTTATCGTGCTCGACGATGTCGACAGCGGGTGCATGAGCGAGACCAGTTTCGCCGCGCCAAAATGGCTCCGGACTCAGAATACGGCCCCACCGGTGGCCTGATATGGCACCGAAGTCATCGAATAGTCGATCAAACTCGCGCCGTAGGCTGGATAGCGGGTCCCATGCACCGACTTGACGTGGGCCTTCCTTCGATTTTGCCGGAACTTTGGATGATTTGTTGGCCATCTCTTACTCCTGATCAGACCTCGGGTAGGAGAAACCAACACCGATTGCGCCCTTTGTCATTGAGCGGGGTCAAAATCTCAACGCCTCCTAGCGCGGCAGGGCAGAAGTTTGATGAACAGGTTCGTAAACAGTCTAAAGCCGCATGTCCGCTAATAGGATGGACCGGTCCTTGTGTCGCGGTTTGAGCACACCCGGTTTGCACTCGCAACCGGCCTTTTGGCGCCTCGTGATTGACGGCTGTTTGCGTGACGTCTGCGAGGAACTGGTCAGCCTCCTGTGGGGAACAAGAACGTCACTGCGCCGCGTAGGCCCCAATCGGGGCCGCCAACAGGACTGTCTGCGAAGACGCGGCCGCCAACGCTGAAGCGGACATGCTCCGCTCCACCCTAAACGTCCCAGTTGTGCCAGAACCAGACATCGCGTTGCTTTTCGCCGGTTCTTCGGTTGTTCAACATCGACCAATTCAAGTGGGTTGTCTTAGCTTGTTATGCACCCAACAGCGCATTCGAGGCCTCTACCGCGCTTTCACCAAGAACTGCGGCACGAGACGCAAATACCTTGCGACCGCTTTCCGACGAACTAATCATCGCGCACAATGATCGGTCTATGAGTTGGTTCACAGTCGGCGCGTGCGTCTGTGTGGCACGCGGGAATACAGAAGGATACGAAATAGGGGCAGCCGCATGGACGCTCACTCGTGCAGAACACCTCTGCTCTCGTCTGAATCATCGGCGAGTGAGAGAATGTTGCCACCGCTGCCGCAAACGCAAGTGTGGTGAACATCACTCGTACTCCACTTACTTTGTACGAGGCACAAAGGCGGACACCCCCACTAGGAATGCCCGCCTTTTCCTCAACTGAAACGGCCTCACGGCTGTTTCATTTCCTCGCGAGGATTAGCTGCAAATTCGGTTGTCCAATGACTGGTGGCTGTCGACGACGTTGCAAAGATACGGGCTATCTTGTGGCCCGGCCATGCTGGAAACCGCCGACATGACGATCAAACCAAAGGCTAAGAGGAGCGTTTTCATCGGGGTACTCCTTTCATTTTCCTTTCGGCGCACGAACACGAACACAAACACCGAAAGCATCTTCCATTCATAGAACTGCTCGTCTATCAGCGCGTCACCTATTCGGGTGAAATCGACAGCACCTCACTCAATTTGTCTGTTTGATGGGCTTGAGTGCGCAGATCCCGCCGATTTAGTTCCTAATGGGGGCAGACATTGCACTTGCTGCCGACGTTACTCATTGTAGATTTTCATTTCAGCAGACCTCTCAATGCATTGCAGAAGTTGAACCGTTGAAGGCCTGTAATCTGGGAACAAAATTGACGATCAGGTTCGACATTTTGTTCACGATCGGGACGTTATGGCCTACTGAAACAGCAACCGGACTGGGGGCCGATCACCTCACCCGTTTGGGTGAGAGCCAGTATCAATGCACATTCGACCGAGGTACTCGATCCATGTTTCTCAGCGCTTTAGGGGGGTCAAACGCATTGGACGGCGGATGATCTGCTCCTTCGCGAGAGCGAACACGAATGACGGTCGGCGCAACGATCGCTCAGCGTGCCTGCAGGTGCACGGCGCGATTTTTCCGCCTTCACGCGAGGTATTGGCGCTGCCTTGTATTACACTTGATCCTTGCACTGCTTAGTTCAGAGGTTCATTCTTGAGAGCATGGAACAAGCAGATCAAGGCGAGGGATTAGGCCCTTCTCGTCTGATCGCGGAGGCTGGACCGCTGGTACTTGTCGGTGCAGCGTACGTTGTTCTGGCCCTAGCAGGCCTACAGCTCGCTTCGCCACATCCAAGCGTCACCCCTATCTGGCCCCCAACTGGCCTAGCCGTCGCCGCGGTTTTGTTGTGCGGACAACGTGCCACGCCCGCGATCTTTGTCGCTGCATTCGTCGTCAATCAACTCACGCTGCCTTCGCTTCTAACGTCAGCGATTATTGCCTCAGGGAATGCTCTTGAGGCGGCCCTAGCAGGCTTCCTTATTAACTATTGGGCCGGAGGAGTGCGTGTCTTCGCGACCGGCGTGAATGTTATCAAGTTTTTTGCCATTTGTGTTGGCGCGACCGCACTTGGGGGCACTATCGGCGTCAGCGGCCTCACGCTAACAGGCCACGCGGCGGCGAATGAGGTTATCCCCATCTGG
>JBJYWZ010000172.1:0-2545 GCA_046259725.1 Promineifilaceae bacterium (SeqCode)
GCGCCTGGTGCGCGAGCGCCTGCACGATCAGGATCTCGATCATGCTGCCCCTTCTGCCACCTGCTTCCGCCGCTTGCAAGAGACGGTCCAGCAGTTCCAGGGCCTGGTCAAGCGCGCCTTCTGTCCGCTCAACCTTGTGCCGGGCGATCAGCACCCTGGCCAGGGTGAGGTGATCAAATTCATGCAGGTAGTTGAGATCACCGGCGGCTGATAAAGCCTGGTCACGAACCCAGGCCGACGCTTCTGCCAGGCGGCCCTGCTTCAGCCAGATCTGTGTTTTAAGGGCTTCCGTGGGGCGCAGATTGGGCACAGGCGTTGGAAAGTAGAAGCCCTGCGCCTCGTTTAGCAGATCGAGGGCGCGCTGTAGGTCACCCTGGTCTTCTGCCAGGCGTGCCCGGGCGACGCGCACGCGATATGGCCAATTATCCAGCGCCGCCTCCTCACCCAGTTCCAGGGCTCTTTGCACGTTCTGCGAAGAAGCCTGGGAATCGCCCCGTTCGCGCTGCAGCATGCCCAGCCCCAGATAGAGTTCGGCCGTGCCGCGGTGGACAACGCCATCCTCTGCGGTCGCCACGCGCAGTGACCGCTCATAGATGGTAGCAGCCTCGCGCAGGCGGCCCTGGGCAATACGGATATCGGCCAGGCCATAAGTGCCGCTGATAGCGAAGGAAATGGCGCCGGCCATGCGGAACCCGTCCATGGCCTCAGCAAGCGCCTCATAAGCGGCGTCCAACTCTCCTAGACCCCAGTAGGCAAGACCCAGGAGGGCCGCCGCTGGACCGCGGCGGACATAGTCATTCTCAGGCAAGAGGTCGAGCGCCCGGCGCGCGTATCTGACAGTACCGGGGACGTCGCCGCGCGCCTGAGCGATATAGGCGCGGGCGCTGGCGATCGATGCCGGGAGTGCCTGAAACTGGGCCTCGTCGACAACGATAAAGCCAACCGGACTCCCCTGCCCCTGATCCCCTGTTACGGCCGTGCTGTCGAGCAGCTGTTCGGCGTCCTCCAGCCGGCTTTCGGCCGTTTGCAGGTCCCCGCGGTTTAGCGCAGCCCAGGCATAGGCCACAATAAGAACCGGCCGGTCGCGCTGCAGATCAGGAGGGAGCGCCTGCGCCCAGCGCAGCCAGGTGTTGGATTGGAAACTTCGATCCATTTCCGGCCAGGCCAGCTCGATCAGGTCCGCCGCGCGCGCCATATCCTGACCGGCCAGCGCGTGATGAATCGCCTCGGCCCGCAAGCCGTTTTCCTCGAACCAGGCACTTGCGCGGCGGTGAAGGGCGGGAATTTGTGCCGGCTGTTCCGCCAGCGCGTAGGTGTAGATCACGCTGGCGAAAAGGTGGTGATAGCGATACCAGCGGCGCTCATCGTCGAGTGGAATGACAAAAAGGTTGCCCCGCTCCAGGAACGCCAGCATGTCGTTGCTGTCCGCGCGGCCGGTGAGCGCATCACATAAAGGGCCAGATAAACGGTCGAGAATCGCTGTTTGCAGCAAGAAGCTGCGCACATGATCGGGCTGTTGGCGCAGAACTTCTTCAATCAAATAGTCCAGAACAAAGCGATGGCTGCCGGCAAAACCCTGGATGAAATCCGCCGTATCGGCGCGCCCCTGCATCGAGAGCGCGGCCATTTGCAGACCGGCAATCCAGCCCTCTGTCCGGGTTTCAAGGGCCGTGATCTCATCGGCCGTAAGGCCGAGACCCATGATCTGGTTCAGAAAACCCGCCGCCTCGGCCGATGTAAAACGCAGGTCCGCGGCGCGTATTTCAGTCATCTGGCGCCGCACACGATAGCGGGCCAGGGGGATATTCGGATCTTCGCGGGTGGTGACCGCCAGGTGCATCTGCGGGGGCAGGTGATCGATCAGGAAGGCCAGCGCTTCGTCGGCCGTCTGCGAATCAACCAGGTGGTAGTCGTCCAGAACAAGGATGAACTCTTTATCGAATGCGCTTATTTGATTGAGCAGCGGGGTCAGGATCGTTTCCGGCTGCAGTGGCTGCGGCGACTGCAGCATGACCGCGACGCTCTGCCCAAGAGCCGGATCAAGCGTCTGCAGCGCGGCAATGAGATAGGTGAAAAAGCGAGCTATGTCGCCATCCCCCTCATCCAGCGAAAGCCAGGCAACCGGTCGGCGGCAGGCGGCGACCCATTCACTGATCAGAGTGGTTTTGCCCGATCCGGCGGAAGCGGAGACGAGGGTGAGTTTGTGACCAGGCTGCAAACCTTGATCCAGCCTTTCAATGAGGCGCGGCCGGGACACCAGATCCGGCCGTCCCCGGGGCATGTATAGCTTTGTTTGCAGGATCGTTTCGGTCACAGATTCATTATAGTGAAAAAGGGCGAGTTGGGGAGTGTCGGCCGGCGTCCAATTCAGGGAGCATCCTGCCATGCCTGCACCTTTCTGACCGGGACTCCTTCATGAAGGGGAACAACAACCCGCGTCTTGCACACCATCGGCAGTTTTAACGAGCGGTGACCTATGGCTGGCCAGGATACTGCCGTCTGCAACTGCCCCCTGGTGACACATTTATTAAACAATCCCCTAAAC
>JBJYWZ010000173.1:0-16236 GCA_046259725.1 Promineifilaceae bacterium (SeqCode)
CGATTCCTCGGAATGACGCATGGGCATGTCATTCTGAACGCAGTGAAGAATCTTGAGCGACAGCAGGACAGATTCCTCGATTCCTCGGAATGACGCATGAGCGTGTCATTCTGAATGAAGCGAAGAATCTTGAGCGGCAGCAGGACAGATTCCTCGATTCCTCGGAATGACGCATGGGCATGTCATTCTGAACGCAGTGAAGAATCTTGGGCGGCACGGTAGATTCCTCGATTCCTCGGAATGACGATAAATGCAGTTATGAACAATTACTTTCCGCCTGACGCGCCAATCCCAATCGGGTACAAAACGCCGCGGCTGCTGCTTGAGGCATTACGGCCGGAGCATGTGCAGCTTGATTACGACGCGGTGATGGAGAGCCGCGAATATCTTCGGCTCTGGTCCGGCAGTTCCTGGCCGGCAGATGATTTTACGCTCGCCGATAATCTGCAGGACCTGCAGTGGCACTGGCGCGAACACCAGGAGCGTGCAGCGTTTACTTATACTGTCCTCAATCCGGCACGCGAATCGTGTCTGGGCTGTGTTTATATGCGACCGCTGTCAGAATTGATCCCCTATAACACGCAGAAGCTGCAGGATGTTGCTGCCGACGAATCGCTGGTCCGATTCTGGGTGCGAACCTCAAAGCAGAGCGGCGACCTCGAACGTCATTTGCTGCAAACCCTCATAAGATGGCTGCACGAGGAATGGCCCTTTTCCCGCATCCTTTTTGAAACAAGCGCAAAGAATGACGCACAAGTGGCGCTTTTCGAAACCTATCCGCTGCAGCGGGCTATGTCGCTGGAGATGCCGCAGCGGGGCGGAATCCATCTGTTTTACCTTGTGAGTGGAGAGTTTTCGGGATTGTCGATTTCACCTGCAGTGCGAATTTAGTGCTTATCGCGGAAATGGAACAAACGGCAGGTTCCCAGATCGACGCGCGGGTCGTTTCCGGTCGTTTCCAGCAGAAGTCTAGCTGTTGCCTGGTTTACGGAATATCTGCGTCGCATTACCCTTTGAAGAACGGCGCATTGCACGTAAAATAGAATGGTGCCAAGGAGACCATTTACATTTTAAGTTCCAAGTTTGAGTGTTTCCACGTACAAAGCTGAACCGCAAAAATCCAGGAGTAACGAATGACTTACCCCTTATACCAATACATCAACATCCGTTGGGCAGGTAGTCCAACCCTGTCAGCCGACGGTCGTTATCTGGCCTTCCTGACAGACATCACGGGACGTTTCCAGGCGTGGCAGGTCGAATTGAGCGGCGATGACGATGTTTTTACCTGGCCGCAGCAGCTCACGTTCATGGCTGATCGGGTTCTATCGCTGACCTATTCGCCCGTGCCCGGAGATAGCCGCCTGCTTTATGGCTATGATATGGGCGGCAGCGAGAATGAACAGTTCGCAGTGCTGGACACGGCCAGCGGGGTATCTTACAGCCTGACCGAAGGCTTCGAAGAATCCGTACATATCGCGGGCGAATGGGCCGCGGAAACCGGCTACCTCGTTTTCGCAGCCAATCGCCGCGATCCAGCGATTTTCGACCTTTACTGCCAGCCGGTGGATGGTGGGGACGCGAAGATGATCTGGCAGCACGATCAGGTCGGCTACCTTTTCCACGCCATATGGTCACCGGATAATCAGCGCATCGCCTTTGTTCGCGAGGCAAAATCTTCCGACCATGATCTATTGGAGCTCAACCTGGCAGACGGAAAGGTGCGGCAGTTGAGCCCGCAGGAGCAGGAAGCGGAATACGAGGGAATCGCCTATTCAAAAGACGGCCGTTATCTCTATGTCCTCACCGATCTTGAATCAGACTTCCTGCATATACGGCGGCTGGAACTGGCTACAGGGGATTGGGAAACGCTTGTCGCGCCTAACGCCGACGTGGAAATCATGCTGCTTTCGCCAAACGGCCGTTACCTGGCCTATGTAACCAACCGCGAGGGCGACAGTTTCCTGGAACTGATCGATCTGGCGACCGGCGTTGCGCGCCCAGCTCCCGAACCTTCCACGCGCCCCGGCGTCATCGGCTACTATCATGACGACATTGTCTTTTCGGCCGATTCGCAGCGGCTGGCTTTCGGCTATTCAAGCGCCACGCGCACAAACGACATCTATGTGTGGAACATTGATCCGAACAACGACGCTCTGGTGCGCAAGACGGACAGCTCGCATGGCGGCATTCCCGTGAGCCAGTTCGTCAGCCCGACGTTGATCCATTATCCATCCTTTGATGACCTGCAGATTCCTGCTTTCTACTACCGCCCGCAGCGAGACGACGATGAACCGCTGCCGGTGATTATCATTGTGCATGGTGGCCCAGAAAGCCAGTTCCGGCCGGTTTTCAACTTCTTTATCCAATATATCCTGGAGCGCGGTTACGCCGTTCTGGCACCGAATGTGCGCGGGTCGGCCGGCTATGGCAACACATACATGCACATGGATAATGTGGAGAAGCGCATGAATTCCGTGTCTGATCTGGCGCATGCGGCGCGCTGGCTGGCTGAGCAGCCGGATATCGACGCGGAACGTATCGTGGTCTACGGCGGCAGCTACGGCGGATTCATGGTCCTCTCCAGCCTGACAACCTATCCCGACCTGTGGGCGGCCGGAATCGACATTGTAGGCATCAGCAATTTCGTCACCTTCCTGGAAAACACAAGTGATTACCGGCGCGCACACCGCGAATCGGAATACGGCAGCCTTTCCGAGAACCGGGAGTTCCTGGAAAGTATTTCGCCCCTGAATCAGGTGGACCAGATCACGGCGCCGCTGATGGTCGTCCATGGAGCCAATGATCCGCGCGTCCCGCTCAGCGAAGCCCAGCAGCTGGTTGACATGGTAGAAAGGCGGGATATCCCGGTGAAATTCCTGGTTTTTGACGACGAAGGCCATGGAATCGTCAAGCTGAAGAATAAGCTCGAACTCTATCCGGCGGTGATAGAGTTTCTGGATGAGGTCCTGGGTGCATGACGGGCGGCGCCGGAGCGTACCCGAAAATGGCGCGCGCCGAATTTGAGTCTCTGATCATCGAGGCGCTGGCCGATTTGCCGATCTTTTTTCAAGAGCGCCTGCAAAATATTGAGATTCTGGTCGATACGTGGCCGGCCAATGTCGATCTGCACTCGGTTGGTCTCGATCACCGCCATTTGCTGCTTGGCCTTTACCGCGGCATCCCGCTGACTGAACGCACTTCAGGATACCAGCTTGTAGCCCCGGATACGATTACGCTCTACCAGGGACCCATTGAGCTGGTGAGCGGCGGCAATGCTGAACGTATCCGTGCCCAGGTCAAGCATACAGTGATACACGAAATTGCACACCATTTTGGCATCAGCGACGATCGACTGCGCGAGCTGGGAGCGTATTGAGGCAAGCTGCAGGATGCAGGCACTCTCCCGAAAACTTTAAGTTACTGGGACCGTCGCCTCACTCGTAGCTGAGCACTTCGCGCACGGTCAGGCGCGAGGCGCGCCAGGCGGGGAGAAAGCTGGCTACTGCCGCCAGGATAAGGACGATGACCAGCCAGATCAAGGCGCCGGTATCGGCGAAGACGTAGCTGGGTGGGGCCTGCAGGAGAGCGTTGCCAACGGCGTCTGTCAGCAGCTTGCTGGCCGGCAGCGCGATCAGGCCGCCAATCACCCAACTCAGCAGGCCGATAATCACGCCTTCGAGCAGCACAATGCGCAGGACGGCGCCGTCTGACGCGCCGATGGCGCGCATGACGCCGATTTCGCGCGACCGTTCAAGGACATTGATGCTCATCGTACCCATCAGGCCAAGCCCGCCGACAATACCCAACAGCAGGGCCATAAAGAGCAGGAAGCCGATGACGACGTTAAATATCGTCGTGATCATCGTCCTCACCTGGGCGATTGTCTGCATCTGCTGCACGCGATAGCCGCTCAGGCGATAATGGTCTTCCAGGTTTCCACCGATGGCCGTCTGGCTGGCCGGGCTGCGGTCATGCAGGCGCGCCAAAGAAACTGCCGCCTGGTCGACGTCATTGGTGACACGGCTGAAATAGTCGAAGTTCACAAAGGCGTTTGGTCCGGTCAGCAGTCCCCTGATGATGCCCACGATCCGCCAATCATTTTCATAGCCGTTTATATTAAGCGTGATCGTGTCCCCGACGTGCAGATCATCCTCGCTGCGCAGCACGTCGCTGTTGATCACAATGGCATTGGCGTCCTCCGGCTCAAGCCAGCGCCCTTCTAGCAGGGTGGGATTAACCATTTTAGTATCTGCCGCCGGGGCGTAGGTGATGATACTGTCGCTCTCGCTGCCGTCCGGCCTGACGCGGCGCGCGGTTGCGAAGCCCCAGGTTTCCACTTCCTCGATGCCTTCCACTTCGGCCGCCGTACGCCGCAGCGGTTCTACACGATATGAGCGGTCGAAAACGATTTGCACGTCGTAATCGAAAAGATAGAGGGCATCATCCATCGTCTGCAGGAGAGAGGCGCGGATGCTTAAGATGGCGATGAAAATCGCCGTGGCCATGGAAAGCGTAATCAAGGTTAAGAGCAGCCGGCCCTTGCGCCTGAAGGTGTTGCGCAAGGACATCTGCGACGGCCGTTCCAACAGAGACAGGTTCTGCAGGCCCATCAGCAGGCGATCGATCGGCGAAGAACCAAAATGCCCCTTCCCCAGCCCCTGCTCGCTGATGGCTTCGCGAACAGTCACGCGCGTGCCGTGGTAGATGGGATATATGGCGGCGATCAAGGGTACGGCTAGCCCGATGAGAACCTGGACCAGAACCACGCGCGAATCCAGCGCAAAGCCGCCGACATCAAAATTAAGCAGCGTGGCAAAAATCGAAGCCAATCCGGCCGCGCCAAGCGCTCCCAGAGGAATCGCCACCAGCAGCGCCAGGATGCCGAAAAGAAGGACCAGCACAAAATACATGACGGTGACCTGTCCGGTTCGCGCCCCTACGGCCTTCATCATGCCAATCTGGCGCGTTTGTTGGGCCAGAATGGCCGCCAGGATGTTGACGATCAAGAAGCTGCTCAAGGCCAGCGACAGCAGCCCCATTCCTCCCAAAATCAAGGAGATGGCGTCCAGAAAATTCTGCGCCGGATGTTCTCCGGGAGGAAAGATTAGCACGTAATACACGGGTACGCGGCTCTTTTCCATTTTCTCGCGAACCAGACTGCCCACTTCCTGGACGTGCTCCAAATTCAACCGATCCTCGGCGGTGACGAAAACGACCGTATTGAAGTCACGCGGCTCACCCAGCCACTCCAGCGTATCAAAACTGACATAACCGTAACCGGAGCCGGCCATAAAGGCGGGAAGCTGGCTCAGATCGTGCACGGTGCCGGCGACCTTGATCTCGCGCTGTTTGCCGTCCGGCGGCTCGATAATCAGGGTGTCGCCGATTTGCACATCGCCCAGTCCCAGGTTGGCCGTCATCGAGCCCCGTTCAATGACCAGTGTGCGCTCCGGCGGCGGGTATTCTCCTTCCTGAGCATTGATCTTGTTGATCTGGATATCTTCGAAGTCCGGGATGGCGGTTAGCTGCATCGAGCGCCATTCGCCGTCAGAGGTCAGGAAGCGTATGGTCGTGAATCGCCTGCCTTCCGCCTCGCCCACCTCGGGCATTTCGTCGATCGCGGCGACCACATCTTCGTCAAATGTAGACAGGCTGTAAACGGTCGCGCTGGCAGGATTCACGGCTGCATAGGCGGCGGGCAGGCTCTCGTCGACGATAATCTGCGCGCCCATGACCATGCCAATGGCCGTAACGCCGACGGCAATGGAAAGCAGGACGAGGATCGTCCTGGTCTTGTTAGCCCATAAGTCGCGCCAGACCTTGCGCCACCGTGTATTCATTGCCTTCCTCTTTTCGCAAAACAACTGTGTGCTTGATTGCGTAATTACTTTACGAGAAAAGTCCGCGAACAGTTTCGGGGAAAGTGGGATGTGCCCGATAAGACGGCCGTAACCTATGATATAATGCCCCTAAGAATGGATCAAGCGCCCCCTGATCTGGCCGAACGAGCGTGATGGGGACAGCCAGGTAGTCCATTCAGGAGTAATTTATCCAGGAAAGGCAGGGAAAAAGGCATGGGCGAAAACGAAGAATCAAGTGGCGGCGAATTCCAGGACTCAGGAAACGGCAGCGGCGCCGAATCTGAGGAAAAACGGTACAAGAAAAACGGCAAACTGCGGAACAACTTCTATCAGAAGGAACTTCTGCGCCTGCAGGAGGAACTGGTCAAGCTGCAGTATTGGGTGCGCACAAACGAGCTGAAAGCAGCCATCATTTTTGAGGGAAGAGATGCGGCCGGTAAGGGCGGCGCGATCAAGCGGATTACGGAACGCACCAACCCGCGCGTCGTGCGCGTCGTGGCCCTTGGCATCCCCACCGAACGTGAGAAATCGCAGTGGTATTTCCAGCGCTGGGTTGCTCATCTTCCCGCCGGCGGCGAAATTGTGCTCTTCGATCGCAGTTGGTACACGCGCGCCATCACAGAATGGGTGCATGGGTTTTGTACTGAAGCTGAGTATCTTGAATTCTTACGTTCCTGCCCGCAGTTTGAGCGTATGCTCGTCCGCTCGGGCATGATACTTCTTAAATATTGGTTCTCGGTAAGCGATGAGGAACAAGAGCGGCGCTTCCAGCAGCGATCACAAGATCCACGCCGGCGCTGGAAACTGAGCCCGATGGATATCGCCTCGCGCGATAAGTGGGAAGAGTTCTCCAAAGCCAAAGATCGTATGTTTGATTATACGGATATCAAACAGGCGCCCTGGTATGTTGTAAATTCCGACGACAAAAAACGCGCACGATTGAACTGCATGCACCATATTCTCGACCAGATCGACTACATGGATATCCTACCCGATCCCATTGAACTGCCGCCGCGCAAGAAGGGCACCGGTTACATCAGGCCGCCCATCGATGAGCAAACCTTTGTGCCCGAGCGATATTAGCCAACCATCTGCCGCGCAAGTCAGTGCGGCTTTGCTAAAGGAAATCGTAATGTCGCCAAAAAGCGCAAAAATGTCCAATGTGGACACCGCCTGGTGGCACATGGAGTCCCCCACCAATCTGATGATGATCACGACGATCATGATCTATGGCGGCCGTCCTGATTACAAACGTATTGCTGCCAATATTGCCGCCCGCCTGCTGAAATATGATCGCTTCAAACAGCGCGTTGTCGATCCATCCGCGCCCTGGTCGGCCACGCGCTGGGAAGCGGATCCCCATTTTGACCTGGAGGCGCACCTGCATCGTATCGCCCTGCCGGAACCCGGAGATCAGCAGGCGTTGGAGGACCTGGTCAGCGACCTGATCAGCACGCCGCTCGATTACAGTAAGCCGCTGTGGCAGATGCATATCATCGAGAATTATGGCGATGACTTTGTGATTGTGACGCGCTTTCACCACTGTATCGCCGATGGCATCGCCCTGATGCGCCTCCTGCTCTCCCTGACCGATCAGGACCCCGATGCCGCGGACCCGCCGGCACCCGAACCCCGGCATTATCGCAAAAAGGGTTTGCTGAGCAGCGTTACATCGCCGGTGAGCAGGTTGGTAAGCACCACGTCGAAGGTGACAGAAACGGCCGTCAATCTGGGAGTCAGCGGCGCAAAAGCCACGATGTCGGCCGCTCGTGACCCTGGCCAGGTGGTCGATGCGGCGAAGACGGCCGTCGATTTCGCAGCGCGCCTCGGCCTGGTCACGCTGCGGCTGCCGGACCCCCCGACTATCTACAAGGGCAACCTTACATCCCAGAAGCGGGCCGCCTGGTCCGCGCCTTTTCCCCTCGGCGATGTAAAGGCAGCGGCGAAGGCGATGAATGGGACCATAAACGATGTCATGGTAACGGCCGTTGCCGGCGCGCTGCGCATTTACATGGAAGACCAGGGTATTCAGACGGCAGGGCTCAACTTCCGCGCCTACATCCCGGTGAACCTGCGCCAATATGACGAGGCGATCGAGTTGGGCAACGCTTTCGGCCTGGTATTTTTGTCCATGCCCGTGGGCGTCGTGGACCGGCGCGAACGTTTCCAGATTGTGCAGCAGCGCATGTCGGAGTTGAAAGAGTCACCGGAAGCCGCGGTAGCCATCAGCCTGTTATACGCGGCCGGCATGCTGCCCAAGAATATTGAGAATCTTGCTTTCCGCCTCTATCATGCCAAGGCGACGGCCGTTTTGACTAATGTCCCCGGCCCACAGGAGCAGCTCTATTTCGCCGGGAGCCCGCTTAAGTATATGATGGGATGGGTGCCCCAGGCGGGCAATCTTGGACTGGGAATCAGCATCGTCAGTTATAATGGCGAAATCATGGTGGGCATCAATACAGACGCCGGCCTTGTGCCCCACCCGCAAGAGATTATCGGCTATTTCGAAGAGGAACTGGCGGCGATTATTGAGGAAGCAGTAGCAGGTTTGCAGAAAGCACTGTAGTGCTGACCCCGCAAAAAACGGCTGAATCCGTTAATGCGAGCCAGCTGGTTTGCAGTAAGCACTTTAGTGCTCAGGGCTGGCTTGCTATTTGGGTACGGCGTCGAGATCGATGATTGCCTTAACCACGTCTTCCTCACGTTCAAAGCGAAAACCCAGCTTCTTGCAGACATTGATCATGCCCACGTTGGTGGGCAGCATATAAGCGATGACGCGATCGATGCCTTCATCACGGCCGAAACGCAGCAGGCGAGATAAGAGAAATGTTCCCAGCCCCTTGCCCTGAAAATCATCGCGCACCAGCATGGCGAACTCCGCTTCTTCCGGATTGGGCATGCGCGTCAGGCGCCCGGCGGCCACGATCTCCCTCTCATCCGTATCCGGGTTGTTCCATTCCATGACCAGAGCGATCGTGCGATCGTAGTCGACGAAACAGAGCCGCGTCAGCCGCTCGTGGGCCACGCGCTGGCTCAGCTCGAAGGAGCGGAAATAGCGCATGTAGACACTCTCCTCCGACAGGCGCGCCTGGAAATCAGCCACCAGAGGCTCGTCTTCCGGGCGGATCGGCCGCAGTAAAAACCGCGTGCCATCGCGGCCGGCGAAGATTTCGATATATTGTGTCGGATAAGGGCGGATGGCCAGACGTGGCAGCTGCGATTCGGCGACATCGCGCCCGTAGAGCTCCATATCAGCCGAGAGCACAAGCCTGCGATCGGGCGTCACCAGGAGGGGATCGACCGTAATATGTTTGATCCAGCGCTGCTGAACGACGATCTGGCTGAAGATGACCATCAGGTCTTCCAGCGCTGTGAGATCAATGCTGCCGGCATTTTGCATTGCCTGGTAAACGGACGTGCGTTCCATCATGCGCCGGGCCAGGGTCGAGTTCAATGGCGGCAGCCCGAGTTCCCTGTCATGGACCAGATCGCCGACGTAGCCGCCGAGGCCAAATTTCAACATCGGTCCCAACTGGGCATCGGGGTAGGCCTCCAGCCGCAGTTCAAATCCATCTTCCAGCTCCAATATCGGCCGCACCAGCACACCTTCAAAACCGCCGATCAGGTCGAACTGCGCCGCCATCTCCGCGTAGGCCCGGCGCACTTCCTCGCTGTTATTTGCCTGCAATTGAGGGAGTTTTCTCCCCGCAGCTTCTTCGTCGCTGGTTGAATAGATTCTCAGCAGGACCGGGTAGCCGGCGTTTTCCGCGCGAGCCACGGCTTGACCGGCGCTCGACGCCAGGCGTTCGTCAATGGCGGGAATGCCATAGGCATCGAGAATTCGCTTCGATTCGAAGCCGGTCAGCTTTGTCCGGCCGGCGGCGCGAGCATCGGCAATCATTTCCCCGACGAGGAAACGTTTGAGCGATGCTTCGTCCTCCCCGGTGGGCAAATTGGGCGTCTCGTAGAGGCTTTGCAGCCGTTTCTGATAGCGCCACATATAGGTGAAAACACGCGCGGCTGTGTCGGGGTAATCAAATGTGGGGATGTTCGCCTGATTGAGCACGGCCGTTCCCGCGGCCACATCCTGGCCGCCCATCCAGCTTGCCAGTACAGGTTTGCCGTACGGGTAGCCGGCCGGCCGGTCATATACCGACGTCAGCGCCTCGGCGACAGCCACGGGATCAGTCATCGCCTGCGGCGTCAGGATCGCCAGCAGCCCATCGCTCTCAGGATCCTTAGACACCAGCGAAATCGCCTCACGGTAGCGCGTTGCATCGGCGTCGGCGAGCAGGTCGATGGGGTTATTGCGGCTCCAATTGGCCGGCAAGATTTCGTCCAGCGACTTCATGACTGATGCCGACAGCGGCGCGAGCTTGCCCCCGGCGGCGATCAGCGAGTCTGTGGCCGACACAGCGACGCCGCCGCCATTGGTGACGATAGTCAGGTGCGGTCCCAGCGGGCGGGGCTGCTTGGCCAGTACCTCGGCCAGCAGAAACAGTTCGGCAATTGTATTCACGCGCAGGACGCCGCAGCGGCGAAAAGCTGCCGTAATCGCCGCATCATCTCCCGTGTCCACGCCGGTATGCGCCGCGGCGGCACGGGCCGCTTCCGGTGAATGGCCGGGTTTCATAACGATAATGGGCTTTGTCAGGGCAACTTCGCGCGCGGCGGACATGAAGGATCGCGCGTCACCAATCGTCTCCATGTAGATCAAGATGCTCTTCGTGCGCGGATCGTCGCCGAAGTAGTAAATCAGATCGCCCCAATCGACGTCAATCATCGATCCCGTGGACACGAAGCCGCTGATGCCTACGTTTTCGCGAATGCTCCAGTCGACGATGGCCGTAAACAGGGCTCCGCTCTGGCTGGCGAAGCCCACATTACCCTTGAGGGCCATGTGCGAAGCGAATGTGGCGTTCAGGCCATGATAGGGATTCATGATGCCCAGGCAGTTCGGTCCAACCAGGCGAATAGAACCTTTGCGCGCCTCGGCCATCACGGCTTCTTCCAGGGCGGCGCCTTTTGGTCCCGTTTCCCTGAAACCAGCCGAGAGGATGACGGCCGACTTGACACCGGACTCAACACATTCGCGCACGATGCCCGGTACGACATCGCCAGGAGTAGCGATCACAGCCAGGTCGATCGGCTTTTTGATTTGGCCCACGCGGGAATGGCACTCGATGCCCTGCACAGTCGTGTAAAGAGGATTGACGGCGAAAACTTCGCCCTGAAACGGGGAGTTGAGCAGATTACTAAGAACAATACGGCCGATGCTGCCTTCGCGCTCGGAGGCCCCGATCACGGCCACGCTGCGCGGCGCAAACATAACATCCAGCGGATTGCCAGTATAGCGCAGTACGTTATGCGACGTGCCTTTTCTCAGGTCCGTCATCGGCCCCCCAATTCTATCGCAGTGACTTCAGCGTCTTGTTGTATTTCTTCTCGCTTATCTGCTCCTGGTCCAGCAGGACGCTGAGCAGATAAGAAATGGACATGATGGAGTGCAGGCGGTATCCCTCGGCAGCCAGATATTCTACGCCGCCCTCTTCTCTGTCGATGAGCACGACCGCATCTGTGACGCGCAGCCCGCCCGCCTTCAAGGCAGCTATGGTCTGCACGATGCTGTCGCCGCTGGTGATCAGGTCGTCGATAACTACGGCCGTATCACCGACTGAATAGACACCCTCTATCGCTTTTCCCGTACCGTAGCTTTTGGCCGTCTGACGCGGGTAGATTAAGGGCTGGTTCATGTTCAGGGCGATTGCCGTGCCGATCGGCAGCCCGGCCAGAGGCGTGGCGGAGAGGACATCATAATCCAGCCATTCCAGTACCGTGCGGTAGGCGCCCGCGACCTGGCGCAGCGCCTCAGGAAATGATGCCAGCACGCGCAGATCGAGATAGATACGTGACTTCTTACCGCTGTGCAGCCTATATTTGCCAAACTGTACAGCGCCAATCTCGTACAACGTCACAGAGAGTTGTTCTAACGGGGTCAGGGATTGGTCAGACATGCGCAGGAATCATGACACAAAGTAGGGTATTTATCAAGCGCAGTGGGCAGTGTTCAGCGAACAGCAAACAGTGAACAGGATAGAGCAGACGATGGGCGGTATTCGATAATTAGTAAATAGTGAAAACTGAATACTGCATCTGGCAGTTTGCTTCTTATTCAGAAAGGGACGGCGGGTGCGGTGTGGAGGCGAACGTATTCCTGGTATGCGCGCAGGATCTGGCGGGTAGCCGGTCCAGGACGGCCGTCGCCAATTTCGTAGCTGGCGATGCGCACCACGGGCACAACGGCGCGTGAGGAGCCGCTCAAGAACGCCTCGTCCAGCAGGGGAAGGTCGCGCCTGTTTATCGCCTCCTCGTGCAGCCGGATGCCCATCGAGGGGATCAGGTCAAGCAGTATTTTGCGCGTAATCCCTTCCAAAACATCCTTTCCGGCCGTCCATACCTGGCCGTCGCGCACGCCCCAGAAGTTGGTCAGGGTCCCTTCGAGGATGTTATCGTCCTCATCCAGCAAGAGGTATTCGTAGTGAGCCTGGCTGCGCGTGGGCAGCATGCGGCTGCGCCGTTCGGCGAATTCCGCTGTTTTTGCCAGCGGCTTATAACGCACCAGGGAGGGCACGAAGTCGGTTCCCACACCCTGGGTGTAGACCGCTTTGGGCTCTGGCTTGAAAGGGGTCAGGGCGATCAGTTCGCGGCTGTCGCTGTTGAGGCTCTGCGCAGGGCGGCTGAGGACGTCGTAGCGCACGCGCGCTTCCTGCTCAGGGTAGCTGGAAACGGCCGTGTGCAGCGCATGTTTGAAGCGATCGCGGTCTAACTTATAGTCCCAGCCAAGGAGGGCCATCGATTTCTCTGTGCGGTCCAGGTGTGCGTCGAGCTCCAGGAACTTGATATGGTCATAGGTGCGCAGGGCGGTATAAACGCCCAGATCCACCCTTGCATAAAGGGTGGTCAGATCGCTGATTTCCTGCGGGATAAGCAAATTCTCAATCCCATCATCGGTGACGGCATAAAGCCGGTTGCTGCTCATACTGTTATTCTATCTCAAAGCGCCGAATTTGCTTTTGAGATTGTCACATCGCCGCAACAATAAGATACTATCGGGTGTCTGCGTAAAAGCGGCAAGTTCGCAGCGCAGCAAGGAGATCTTTTTCAAATGGCACAATCGTTTAAACCTTTACCCCTATCAGGCTGGAAGGCGACCCGCGACACGGTTGCAGAGTATACGCGGCTGGCCAGAACCATCCGCCGCGAGAATACGCCGCAGCAAAAACATTTCTGGCATGTCAGCCTGCGCCCCTCCACGACAGGCCTGACGACAACGCCGATCAGGACCGTGGACGGCAAAATCTATGAGCTGGAGTTCAGCTTCCCGAAGCACGTTTTGCGTATCAGGACCAGCGAAGGGTCCGAACGAGATATCCCACTGCGCGGGCAGTCGATCAAGGCATTCCGGGATGAGCTGTTTATGGAGCTCGACGCTTTGGGTATCAAGGCACACTGTGATCGCAAGCTCTATAATGATGAGACGCCGGGCGAATATGACGCTGCGGCCGTTGCCACTTTCTGGCAGATGCTGATTGAGATCGCCACGATCCTGCGAGAGTTTCGCTACAGCTTTATTGAAGAGACCAGCCCGGTGCAGTTTTGGCCGCACCATTTCGACATGGCCGTGGTCTGGTTTTCCGGGCGCACTGTGCCGGACCAGGACGCCCGTGATCCTGAAAACGCCAGCGAGCAGATGGGCTTCGGTTTCTCGACGGGTGATGACGCTATCCCTGAACCCTATTTTTATGCCACCGCCTATCCCGCGCCTGATGGCTGGATGGACGAACCGCTGCCCGAAGGGGCAGCCTGGTATTCGGAGACATGGGCGGGCGCTGTTCTGCCCTATCAGAAGGTGGTGGAGGCGGAAAACGGCCGTTTACTTGTACTCGATTTTCTCCACGCCGCGCAGCGTGCCGGCGCAAGCCGCATGAAGGTAACGAATGACGGCTGAAGCCGTTCGAACGGGCCAGGGTATCACAAAGTGATGGCTTTGATTGTCATGCTGTGGCTGACCATATGGCCTTCCTGCAGGACAAACGCGGCGGCGCCGCCGTCCAGGGCATCATCTTCGACTTCGAATAACAGCTCGCCATCGATCCAGGCGCGCAGCAAAGCGCCCTGCGCCTGCAGCCGCAGCTCGTAGGATTCCTCTTCTCGCCACCTATGCGCGGCCGTGCCGAGGACCACGTCGCCATCGAATGCCTTGATTAAGCGGGCCATGCCGTCATCACATAGCAGCAGTGCGTAATAGCGGCGCATTCCCTGGACGCGTAGAGCAATCCCTCCGGCGGACATCAGGGTTGGCGTGATAGTCGCCTGCACTTCATAGTCGGTCCATTCACGCGTGCCCTGCATCAGCAGCCCGCGCCCTTCGTTCTGCACCAGCCGGAAAGGCTCCGGCCACGTTTTCTGCCATAAATCGATGCCGTCCACCCACGCGCGGCGCCACATCGTGCCCGGACCATCATCGCTGACGCCCGCGGGAACGGTCAGGGTCAGTTCGGGTGTACCCGACCAGGTTATATAGTCCATGTATATGACCGCATCCCCCTCGCCGCGATAAACCAGGCCGATGCCGGCGATGGGCCTGCTGGCGGTGACAGGCACGCGCCAGCTAAATTCCTCATACACGCCCGCAGCCAGCGAAATGGCAGGTGATTCGATGAACATCAGACGGTCGCCGGCGTCATAGACCTGAATGAATAAGTTGGCCACCGCGTCCCTTTCGGCGCTCAGGCCGGCGCGGACAACCTGGCCGGAAAAAAGGGTTGGTGAAGCGATCAGTGGGTACCAGCCCATCTCCACTTCCTGGGGCTGGATGAAGGTCGGCGTGGCTGCCCGTCCGGCGGCGGAGAATTGCAGGGCCAGGGCGCGATGGCCGTAATTGCTGTGACCGGCCACGTTGCGCAGCGTGACGGATTCATCAAGGGTATGAAATCCCTGCACGCTCCCTGGCAGTTCAAAATGAAAGCGCGCGCCCTTCTTCGGCGCCAGGGGCGGCAAATCACGCAGCGCCCTGCCGGCGTTAGCGACGTGAACGCTTTCGATCACGGCATCCGTGATCGCCCGCCCGCCGTCGGCCGATGGCAAATAGAGGCGATCCGCCAGCGGGCCGCGCCAATCGGGGCCGGCGTCCAAACCGCCCAGGCCGTTCTTGATACCCATCAGGCAGCCCAGATTTCCGGCGTTGCAGTCAGTGTCCCAGCCGGCGGTGCTGACGACCTTCATCGCCTGCTGAAAATCGTCGCCGCTGTAGAGCAGTCCCAGCACAATCAGGGCATGATTGGGCACGATATGGCAGTTACCGCCGTAGGAGTCGTAGCCATAGCGCGCGGCGATTCGCGCCCGCGTTTTGCGCCAATCGTCGTCGAGTTCATGCCATTCGAGAATGTCGTTAACCAGGCGGTAGACAATGGAGCCGGCCGGAATTTGCGCCAGGCCGCCGGCGATGAGCCGGCTTATGTCCGGCTCCACAAATGCCAGAGCCTCCATTGCGGCGATCATCTGCGCCCCATAGATCGCCTCCCCATCGTGACTGACGCTTGCCGCGCGCGCGGCAAGCGACGCCGCCAGTTCAGGATCGCCGGGCGCGACCATGGCCCAGCCATCAATGAAGATCTGCGCGCCTATTTGTTCGCTGATGATCTTGCCGTTAAGCGCCGCCGACCCCGACTGCGGTGCGGGTATGCCATTTTTCAGCCGCAAATAGGCGGTGTGCTCGGTGGAGAAGCCAAAGCCGCCCCACCAGAGCATGGAGCGCTGCTCGATGACGTAGTTGAGCCAGGTTTGCCCTATCTGCCGCGCCGTAATCGCCGGGTTATAGTCATGGTCCGGCAGCGCGCGCAGCAGGGTGAAGGTGCCGCAAATGTCATCGTCGGTAATGACCAGCGGGGGCCGGTCCGGCAGGCGATCGTTGACATAATAATCAACTTGACCAAGCTCCCTGATAATGCGCTCGTAGGGCCACCCTTCAAAGGGCCTTCCCAGGTAGACGCCGATCATCTTTCCCAGAACGCCGGCATAGACGCGCTCCAGGTAATCTTGCGGCATCGAAGACGCCACTACTGCGCTCCATCGGCCCGGGCGATGTGCAGCATCGCTTCCAGCCCAATGCGTATGGCGTCCATCTCGCCGCGGCGGAAATCCGCTTCACCCCACTCCGGTTTGATCTCGTCCGGAGTGCCATCTGAAGCATAAAGGGCGCCCGTTCGCAGACCGCGATAGGCGCCGACAATAAAGAGCGTATCGCTCTCCATTTCCACCGAGACCACGCCCGCGCTGCGGAGCATCTCGCTGGTTTTGGGATCGTGCGGCGAGT
>JBJYWZ010000174.1:0-12500 GCA_046259725.1 Promineifilaceae bacterium (SeqCode)
ACTTCGTCGTCACCGGCAGTGGAGTCGCGGGCGTAGAGTTCAGGGATCACCAGCAATTGCGCACCGTTTGCGTTGCGCCGGATCGCTATATCGGCGGGTCCGGTTAGGTCGGACATGGTGCCACCTGGCTGGAGCACAAGGGTGGTAGCAAGTTCACCATCGCAATTGACCGTAATTTTGCCGGGAATGTCACCGCGGATCTGGGCGTTCAGCATCACACCACCAGATGTGAAATCGAGGCCGTCGAGGGCGCCTAGGTCGCCGTCAACCGGTGGGGACAGCTTGTTGTTGGTGATGTCCTTCTTGCTAAGCGCGTAGATGCCGCCGTTGGCCGGGTCGGTCAGGTCGGCGAAGGCCCCGACGGTGTTGACGTAAACTTTGCCGTCAATCGGTGAGACCTCCACTCCGTCAGGATTGCCAGGGATCGCTATGAAAACAGGCGAATCGGCTGGCGCGCTCCCGTCGGCGAGGTCGTCAAGCACGCTGTGCGGAATCATCCAGAGGCCGCCCTTACCCTCAAAGGGAGGGTCGAATTGAGCTGCCCCGATTGCGGAATCAGTGACGTAGACGTTGCCATCGGCGTCAAACCCCAAAGCGTTGATCAGGATGATCGGACTACCGTTTATTTGCTCAAAAACTGATCCCTGGCCCGTATCGATCTCGCCAAGCACCTCGCCGGCACCATTGAACGCCACCAGCTTACTGCGCATGCGGCTTGGGTCTTTGACCACCCGACCGGCGGCGTCGACGGTCGGTGCCGAACCGGTGCACAGAAAAATTGTGCCGGCCGGAAACTTTTTCGTAGCCACTGGCAGGACACCCATACCGAGTGGCGCGGTCAGGCCTTTGATCAGCTTCTTCTTGATCATCGACAGCTCACCATTAGCCTTCACTTTCAGCTTGCTAATGTAGCCCGCCCCTTCAACCCAACCAAAGCCTTCGGACAGATCACCTGCTTCGGCAGAGTTAGAAATAAACACATAGCTGCCGTCCGCGCTGAAGATTGCGCCCTCCGGATTATCGAATTCCTTAATCACTTGCAGAATGACAGCGGGTGACGGGTGCACTCCGCCATGGATCTCCGCCGCCACGACATTATTGCCAGTCGCAATTAACGCGACCGTGCCAGCGAAAGCTATCGTTCCTCTGATGCGCTTATTCAGAAGGTCGAATGAATGTAGAATGGAGTAGAAAGCCATCATAGCCCCCTCCCCTTACTGCAGGCGGGAGTCTTGGGCTCTCAGCCGTCGGTGCCTGTGATTGCGCTTGCCGACGATAATGCATCCTACGCCTTTCGGACGACAGTGGCGAGTTAATAACAGAGAACTGATCTATCTCATGGGTCGTCCTGCTTAGTCCGAAAGTCTGTGTTGGGTCATGTGTGGACGGCTCCACCGCCGGCATCGCAGTGTGGTTCTCCCGTGGGGGTAGGAACGTAAATCGGAAGGTCGGCCTAACCAGAGGAAGTCATTGGAAAGCAACTCTGTGCTTCCCCGCGCAGGCTGAGCATAGCAGCCTGGGGCCATGCGCCAAGGTTGCGGCGTTATCTGAACTGCGGGAACGCGCGGCGCGCCGCACCTACGATGTCATCGCGAAGCAATTTGTAGAACTGCTCCACGTAGGCTCGACGCTCGCGGTCGCTTTCTACAGCCGCAAGCTCCTCCACAAGCCTCGTAAAGAGAGCGCGAGCCTTTTCCTCCTGATTGAAAGGCGCATCGTTAAGAGCCTTATCCAACGCAGCGAGTAGCGCGTCGGACTCCCGGTCCTGCTCAGGCGTCCTATCAGCCTCGTCGATCTCCGCAGCTAACTGATGGTGCATCTGCTTCCGCCACTGGCTTATCTGCACGACTCTCTTTTCCGTCACGGCTGGTTCCTCCAAGCAGTTGCGGCAGCTCAGCAACATTTACAGCAATGCGTCGTCTGATAAGCCTTCCAACGCGCGCAGATCATCGCGCACGATGCCTTGTTCAGTGATTTCGAGGTGTTCAAGCCGCGCCTTGAGTTGTTCGAAGGGCTCGTTGACGTCTAATGACTTGCCGTCAAGTAGGGTCACGTTGCTCGTATTATAATGCTGTGGGCCGGATCGGACCTTCAATATGTGCTCGGCGTTCACCAGCACTGTTTCCGGTTCGCTAACCTCGCCAGCCGCGATTGTCACTTTACCAAGTTCCATAAAGCGCACGCGCGCCTCCATCCATTCTTGTGATTGTTTGAGTGCTGACAGTGTGACTCATCTAACCCTAGCACCCCGGCTAATTGATAGAAGGAACGCTTCCCAAATGATGCGGAGCGCCACGCTCATATCACCCTTAAGACCATTAGCGCCGATAGGCACCTTTCTCGCACCAAAACCTGGTCTTTACCCCCGGCTGCTGAGCGAACAACTCGGCGGCGAGGCGACAGTTTTTCTGATTGTATTCGTCTCCGTCATCGCTATCGAAGGAGGCTACATGTATGCGAATGTCCTCATCCATCACGGAGTTTCGATACAGGGTGTACGTCCCACCAAACATGTCGGAGCACGCAGCGAGCGGCAGTACGACACACAGGACGAGGCAGCGCCTAAATTGATTAAAGCAGCGACCCACCTGTTTACTCATTTCACCACCCCCCAACAACTACGGCAGCTTAGCAATATTCACAGCGATGTGCCGTGTCTCGTCAAAGGTCGGAACATGCGCAATGTCAACGGATGAAACTTCCGCTCCTACTCAGCACTTGTAAGGAGACAGCGTAAGAGTACCAATCGCAATCAGGTCAATTCAACCCACCAGATAAATAGGCTCAGACACGCCCTAAGCCCATCCCTAGAGCGTCTGTTGACCCAAGGTCAGCCAGGTCATGGTCGCAAAAGTTTGAACGTATCTTCGGTGAAAATTGTCGCCCTACGTCCCATATCTCGATCATCGACGGGGGCCTGCCGATACGGAAGGAGCGAACGCAATGAACAAGTATCTCTTAGCTACACTATTTCTCATCGGCTTTGCCGGTTCTGTTTACGCGGCGACCGGCCAATTTGACGAAAAGTGCGCTTGGGGACTAGCCAACGACAAGGATGTGCAGACGGATTGCTCCGTCAATGCAGAGATTAGCGGAGAGACATACTGCTTCAGCAGCGAAGAGGCCAAGACCAACTTCATGAAAAATCCCGACGCCAACCTGCAGAAGGCTGAGGAGTTCTACAGTAGCGAGCATGAGGGCTAGATTGGCAATCCTTGCCAAAACATTGGAAGAACCCGTCTGACGGGCTCTTCCAACATCGCGTAGTGATTGAGCAGTGACGGTCAATCGTTAGCGCGAAATCTGCTTGGCGAAACTCGGATGACCGAGAGAAGGCGATCGGGAGGACGCTAAAATAAATGTGAGCTCAACACAGTCGCTCACAGGATAGGAAAATCAAATGGATAGAGGCCGACAAACCGGCGCACCAGTCTTAGATACAACAGAAGCACGACAGGCAAGCCGCGTCGGCCTGATTTGGGTTCTAGCGGCCTCCCTTGGCCTCGCGCTACTCGCGGCTCTCGCGCTGTTTGAATACTTCTGATGGGGTGGTGACAAAAAGCTATGAAAGGTAAGACGATGGCTGCGATAAGTGCTGGAGATATGGGATGGGGCGTGGCCATACTTGGCGACAACGAAAGATCAGAGGACGACAAGATCATCGTGACTAGGTATGACCCACCTAGACTTACGCTTGAATTGAGAGTTCCCTCGATCCGACATGCGGGACAAAAGCAAGGCCAACTAGGATATCGAGCGCTTCAAGATGCAGTGGAAAGTCTCCAGAATGCCATAGAATCAAAGGCGCTGCCGGGACTTTCGTAGCGAAGGAGCCCAAAATTATTTCGCAACATGGAAGCGGGTCGATGTCCGCTTCCTGTTGTGCTCTTAGATCAGTCTGTGCCTTTTGCACGACTGGTTTCTAACTGAAGCAGACATCATCCGCGCAGTTGATGTTGCTAAAGACGGATGACGGTTGGTTGCCTTCCCTCGTTTGCCCGCTTTGCGAGGAAGCGTCATTAGCCGGCTCCCTTAATTGGTATACGGTAAAGATATGACAACCAGATCGCCAGCACGGGCTCGCGAGCGGGCGCAAGTCCGACGACATTGCCTAGCGCTCAAGGGGAGCCATCTCCTTGTTTAATGTCGGATTCGGACAACTAAGCTCAAGCGATTGGATCACCAATGGACTTGTGCTCGTCACAACGGCCCTCTTGCTTGTCTTTTTTGAACGTCGTCAGATGCGGCAATCGCGTCTCTGGCTTGCGACAGTGACGCCCCTGGCGTCGATCATAGGCAGTGGATTTCTTGTCGTCGCGCCCCTACTCGGCTTTATCGCCGGCAGTTGGGCTACGTTGGCGATGATAGCCATCGTGGCGCTAGCGTACTTTGTTGGCGCAGCCGTCAGATACAACATCGCACATGTAGAAGACATTACTGAGGCCGATTATGGTCGCGGTGGGCTCGATCGTGCACTGACGTGGATGGAGAGGGCTGGAAAGATGGCTTTGGTGGTCGCGTACATCATCGCGATCACATTTTATGTGGAGCTATTAGGGGCTTTCGTACTACGTCCCTTCGGCTTCGAAGGCCACGAAGTTCTGCAAAAAGCAGTGGCGACTGGCTTACTGATTTTTATCGGCGGCTTTGGGCTATGGCGTGGCCTTAGACAATTAGAGGGGCTCGAGAAATATGCAGTCGACATAAAGCTATCGATTATCGCCGGGTTCCTCGTTGCCCTTGCATTCGTAAATGCAGAGCGGATTACCATGGGGGCATGGGATCTACCAAGCCTCGATACTTCTTGGGATGTTGACACTCTGCGCAAGCTGCTGGGAGCGTTTCTCATCGTCCAGGGATTTGAAACCTCTCGCTACCTCCGCGGAGCCTACTCCGCCGATACTCGCATAATAACGATGCGTTATGCCCAGTGGATTTCAGCTGGCATCTATGTCGCCTTCGTTGCCTTAGCGACAATCTTTTTCGGCATGTTTCACACGATCAGTGAGACCGGCATTATCACTCTTTCCTCAAGTGTAGCGTTTACATTGCCGGCTCTGCTTATCATCGGCGCTGTGATGAGCCAGTTCTCCGCTGCAGTGGCAGATACGATTGGATCAGGAGGGCTTCTGGAAGAGGTGACGCGAGGCTACTTGAAGCATCAATGGGTTTATGCCGGCGTTGCCTCACTTTCGATCGTGCTGCTTTGGTCGAGCAACATCTTTACCGTTATTGCTTATGCCAGTCGGGCGTTTGCCGCCTATTACATGGTCCAGTGTGCAATGGCCGCGCTATACGCGGCTACTCGTGGACGAAACAATGATGGTGGTTGGGCCTATGTGACTGGTTTTGCTGCTCTCTCGATGGCAATGCTCGCGATAGCCGTCTTCGGAATCCCCGCTGAGACGGTCGGTGGAAATCAGTAACGGAGAAGCCAATGATGTCCGCTCTGGGTCACTAACGGACCTCGGCAAACATAGAGGGGATGTCTGCGTTACCCCTTAAAGCCGACATGCCCAGCCCCGAGATCGATGTCTCTTAAGCGCGAGAAGCGGAGAAAGATGTCTTTAGATCATGAAGCGGTCAACTAATCGTCGCGCACAATGATAGCTCTATGAGTTGGCCCACAGTTGGCTCGTGCGTCCGTGTGGCACGCGGGAATACAGAATGATACGAAATATGGGCAGCCGCAGGGACGCTCACTCGTGCAGAACACCTCTGCTCGCGTCTGAACCATTGGCGAGTGAGAGAATGTTGCCACCGCTGCCGCAAGTGCAAGTGTCGTGAACATGGCTCTTGGTCCAGTTACTTTGTACTCGGCGCGGAGGCGGACACCCCCGATAGGAATGCCCGCCTCTTCCTCAACTGAAACGGCCTCACGGCTGTTTCATTTCCTCGCGAGGATTAGCTGCAAATTCGAGTATCCGCCAACTGCTGGCCGTCGACGACGTTGCAGAGATAGGCGCTATCTTGCGGCCCGGCCATGCTGGAAACGGCCGACATGAGGACCAAACCAAAAGCTAAGAGGAGCGTTTTCATCGGGGGTACTCCGTTATCTTCCCTTCGGCCTACAAACACGAACAACGCCGAAGCTGTATGAGCAACCTGGGACTTCTTGCTTGTCAGCGCGTCGTCCCTTCGGATGAAATCGACAGCACCTCGCTCGATTTGCCCGACGGATGGGCTCGAGTGAGCAGATCACTGCTAATCAGTTTCTGATGGAGAGCCACACGGCGTTTGCTGCCGACGTTATTCATCAGATATTTGCGCGTCCACTGCGGTTTGTCTCATGTCATCCGAACGGGTTACACAAGGCGAAACTATTGCAGCATGGCTGATTGGATCACGATCGGCGGGATTGCCATAGACATCCATACGCACCCGGTGCGGACAGCTGACCAGGTCGTAAAGCATCGAGGCTGTAATCGGGACAGCCAATATCCCCCCGCGGCCCTTTGTGGCCCAAATCGAATCTCTACCGGAGGACGAGAATAGTCAGATTTCAGGGAGAAAAAACCAAGCTTCTGGGGGGACTGGGTGTCCCCCTCCACCCATTGCAGGGCGGCCCATCTTGCCCGCGGGCGCTTCAGAAACCATCTACCCGTGCCGACATGGTGCCGACAAAGCAACGCAGTTGAGCGCACCCTTAAGCGGCTTAGCCAATATTACCATTTTTTTCAGAGGCTTAAGTTGGTTGCGGGGGTAGGATTTGAACCTACGACCTTCAGGTTATGAGCCTGACGAGCTACCGGGCTGCTCCACCCCGCGTCAATTCAAGTGGCCTTTGGAAACAAAGGGCCGCCCCTTGGCTGCGCAAATGACCCGATGGGCCCCGGCGCGAAGGGGGAGAACCTATAGAGAGGTTCATAGAAGATTGATAGCGCCAACTTGCGCGGCCCTTTGGCCTACGGCGCTGGCTCCTTATTAGGGGATTCACGACAGCTTTGTAAAGCCCGACGTCACCTAGGCCTTGCTGCGGGCTGCGGGGCGCAAGCCGCTGGCCTCGAACCCCTTGGCCGGGGCGGTTTCGCCCTCCACGGGGACGTCCGGCGGGCCCTCGTCGACCTTTTTTCCCTGCCAAATGAAATAGATATTGCGGGAGTAGATGATCAGCCCCGTCGCCTGGCCGATGATGAAGACCGGATCCATACGGTGGATGGCATAGCTCAACAACATGAGCCCGCCGATGAAGCTGAAGTACCAGAACGTCTCCGGCACGATGGAGGCGCGGGCCCGCTCCGTGGCGATCCACTGAATCAAAAATCGCATGGAGAACATGAGCTGCGCGAACAGGCCGATCCCAAGCCAAATCAGTTCCGCGGCGGACTTGTCCGCCCACCATTGTGCGAGGCCCTCGAACATGGGCGTTACCCTCTCTGGCTCACGAGTTGAATATGCGGCTCTCCGTCCTTCGCGGCATCGCCATGAACGTGTTCCGCCACGGGCGGAATATCCGTGCGCTTCCGCAGCCAGCTGACGCCCACAAGGTCGTAGATGCCGATCAGTGCACGGCCCAAATTGGTGTATTTCGACTGCCCGGCCAGACGCGGGCGATCATTGACAGGTGCGAAGCTCACCTGATGCCCATAGGTCAAGAAAAAGGCCGGAAGATAGCGATGCATGCTGGTGAAGAACGGCAGCGCCAGAAAGGCATCGCGATGATAGACCTTGATGCCGCACCCGGTATCCGGGCATCCGTCATCCAAGACCTTGTCCCGCAGCCAATTGGCGAAGCGGGAGGCGAAACGCTTCGAGCCCGTATCCTGGCGCGAGGCCCGCACGCCGCCGACAAGCGCAGGCTCCGAGCCGGGTTCGCCAAGCTTCTCGAACAATGCGGCGATGTCGGCCGGGTCGTTCTGGCCGTCCCCATCCATGGTCGCCACAACAGGAAAACGCGCCGCCGTGATCGCCGTGCGCAGCGAGGCGCTCTGGCCGGCCCGCCGCTCATGGCGCACATAGCGCAACGTGCCGTACGTGGGGATCAGGGCCTTGATTTCCGTCGCCGTCGTGTCGTCGCTCGCGTCGTCGACAACGATCACCTCCCCGAGAATGGTTTCGGGCACGACGTTGTAGGTTTCCTCGATCAGACGACCAATGTTGCCTTGCTCGTTGAACGCAGGAATGACTACGGAGATGCGGACGGCGCCGCCCGGCGCCCAATCGCCTGGCATATGATCCCCTACGGAACGCGAGTGGTGGTCGAAGCGACCATAGTGATGTTCAAGTTTGACGTCCAGATGTAGGATGCGACGCTTCTGACATAATTCTGATAAATATATCAGCCTTCTAGGGGTTTAGACTCTCGCCGACCCCCTCCAGAGGAAGCCATCTTGTCCGCCCACCAAATACCGCAAGCGACCGGACCATCCGGCGCGCCGTTTGGACCGCCTCTGTCCGATAGGGGCTATGCCCTTCTGACGCTTCTGTGCCTCGGCCTTCTTCTGGCGTTCCGGCTGCTCGCGCTCTATGCGTCCAAGGTCGATCTCGTTATGGACGAGGCCCAGTACTGGACGTGGTCACGCGATGTCGACTTCGGCTATTTCTCTAAGCCGCCAATGATCGCTTGGGTCATCCGCGCCATGGCCGAGACCTGCGGGCTGTCGGAGGCCTGCACGCGGGCCGCTTCCCCGATCCTCTACACGCTGACGTCCGGACTGCTCTTCGTCATCGCACGCGCGCTCTTCGATGCGCGCGCAGCTTTCTGGACGGCAGTCATCTTCGCCACCCTGCCGGGCGTCTCCTACGCCTCCGCCCTGATTACCACCGATGCGCCGCTGATCTTCGTCTGGACACTGATGATGTTCTTCTGGGTCATGCTCGTGAAGCGGAAGAGCATGGGGTTCGCCATTCTTCTGGGCGTCGCCATCGGTATGGGGCTGCTGGCCAAGCAAGCCATGATCTACGCGGTGCTGTGCATCGCCTGTCACGCTATCGTGTCGCGTGAGGCTCGAGAGGCGCTCAAGGGTGGCCGCGCGATCGTGGCCGGCCTGATCGCCGTTGCGCTGTTTTCGCCGAATATCGTCTGGAATGCCGAGCACGGCTGGCCGACAGCGAAACACACCGGCGACAACATGGGCTGGCGGCCGCCCTATGTGCACCCGCTGGCGGCGTTAGAGTTCATCGGCGCCCAGTTTGCCTTGTTCGGGCCGATCTTATTCGCCGTCCTGGTCCGCGCCGGAATCCGTCATGTCGGCCGGCCGGACGATACCCGCAAGACGCTCCTGCTCTGCTTCTCGCTGCCGATCCTGTTGACGCTTGTCCTGCAGGCCTTGCTGTCGCGCGCCCATGGCAACTGGGCTGCGACGGCCTATCCCGCCGCCACGGTTTTCGTGACGGCCATACTGCTGGAGCACGGGCGCCGGGTCCTGCTGGGGATCTCCATGGCGCTGCATATTGCCGTCGCGGCGGCGATCGGGATCGCCCCGGCCTTCGCCCGCACTTGGCTGCCCTTCGAGCAGCTGACGTTCCTGCGCTCGTCGATCGCATGGGAAGAAACGGCCGACGCGGTGCGCAAGCTTTTGTCCGAGGGCCGCTACGGTGCCGTCGTGGTGGACACGCGCGATCTCACCGCGGAGTTGCTCTATTACATGAGGGACGTCGACACACCGCTTTATGCCTGGAAGCGCAAGCCCGAACCGCACCATCACTATCAGATGACGCGGCCGTTCGTGGCCGGCGTCCCAGAGCCCGTCCTCCTGGTCTCGGTGCATTCTTGCAGGCGCGGCATCGCCCAGAAGTTCGAAAGCGTGACCGTCCTTCCGACGGTCGAAATTCCCCTGGTGAAAGACGAGACCCGCACGCTGCACGCCTGCGTGCTGTCGGGCTACCGCGGCGCCGGCCAGTAGGCGCGCCGCTCAGCAAAATTGGGCCTTAGTGGTGGCTGTGGTCGGCTCCGCCGGAGGCGTCAGAATCATCGGCAGCTGCGGACGGCCCCATTCCGACTGGCACGGCAACTTCGACCTGGCCAGCCACTTCGAAGTCCAATGTCAACGGCAGGGTTGCACCCTTTGCGAGTTCACCGTCGAGCCCCATGATCATGATGTGCTTGCCGCCGGGTTTCAGCGTCACGGTCTCCCCGGCCGGGAGCGCCAGTCCGTCTTCGACCGGCCTCATCTTCATGACGCCCTGGTCGGTCATCTCCGTCTCGTGGATCTCGACCCGCTTGGCCTTGGGCGAACTCGCGCCGCGGAGCGTGTCGGCGTCGGTGCCGAGGTTTTGAATGGTCACGTAGGCCGCCGTAATGCGTCCTTCGCCGATCGTCGGGCGGGCCCACGCCTCGGAGAGGGCGATGCCGTTGCCCTCTTCGGCCCAGACGGCCAAGGCGACGAACAGGAAAGCAGCCAGAGTGAGCGCAAGCGCGAGACCAATTTCAATCCTGTGTCTGGTCATGCGCCCCATACTCGTCTCCAAATCCGAAAATTACAATCGCTGGTGGATACCGTGCCACACAAGCAAGATTTTTCTTCTAAGCCCTTTTCGGGCCGTGATGTTGTGCCGTGGTGTCGCGTGCGGCGGTCCGTCGCTTCGCCCAGCCGGCTAGACTCGACTGGCGGCAAGACGCGCTGGACCGCACCGGACGGGGTGGCGTGGCGGCCTCAATGTTTCGATTGAGCGGCGCCGCCGAGTAACTTAGAAAGCGCAGAAAGTGCGACGCGTCAATCTGAGGGCAACTTTTGAACATTAGGTTGGATGCGTACCGGTCTGTCTGGGCCGGAACCGTGCCTGCCTGCCCGGGGTTTGGGACCGGGCCAGGGCGGGAGCGTCGTGACAGAAGGGGTACCAGACTGGCCAACCGAGGAACATTCTTGGCGGCGGCATGCGCCGTGAGTCTGACGGCGCTGTGCCTGAGCGGCTGCTCGGGACGGTCCGGCGGCGGGCTGCCGATGGCGGCAACGACCGACGAGCGCGAGTGCCTCGTCCGCGCCATGTACTTTGAATCCAATCGCTCGAGTTACGACGGCAGCGTTGCGGTCGGAACGGTGGTGATGAACCGCGTGCAGTCCGATCGCTTCCCCAGCTCGATCTGCGGCGTCGTCGGCCAGCACAAGCAGTTCGCACCGGGCGTACTCACGGCGCGCATGGATCCCAAGCAAATGAAGACGGCGGTGACGGCCGCCGATGCGGTCCTGAAGGGTGCGCGCCACCCGAAAGTCGGCCCGGCCATGCATTTCCACGCCGCCAGCTACAATAACCCCTATCCCGCGCGATACATGACGGTCGCCGGCGGCAACGCCTTCTACCTCAAGCCCGGCCGACGCTGGCAGCACGAATATACGGGGAGCGTCTCGACAGCGGAGGCGAAGCCCGTCGAGAACATCACGAAGCGTGCCTCCACGATCCTTGCCGGGGCGGCGGCAGTGGTTCCCGGCGCGGCCGCCGCAGGCGTCCCTTGCGAGGGCGCGGAGGACGCGGGCGCCATCTCGCTGGCCTGCGAGACCGAGGCCGCCGGGCGTTAGAAGCAGCGGCTCCCCAAATGCAGAAAGCCGCCGCGGGATCCCGCGACGGCTTCACGTCTTCCAAAAGCGACCGCCGTCGCTACTCGCCCTTCAGCGCCTTCTCGAAGTATTTATGGACGACTTTGTCCTGGTTCTCCAGCAGCCAGTCGATCGACGGTTGATAGGTCATGGCCTTGTTGATGGCCTGCCAAGTCGCTTTGCGGTGAATATCGAACAGGATCTTGTGATCCAAATCCTCGACATCAACGATGCCTGGGTTGAGCCAGATAGAGACGATGATGCCGAGCTCGTCCGCCTTATCCTTCGGGATATCGCCGGAGCGCACCGCATCGAGAACGCCCATGGCCGTGGCATACTGCACCGTGCCCATCAGAATATTCGTGTACCGCGAGTCGTCCACCGTGACCTTGCTCACGCAGATGGTCGGCGGCCGCACCATGACGTCGGTGTTCAACAGCGCCAGCACGCGGCTGTGGCCTTTTACCTGATCTCCGAGGAGATTGGCGAAGGCGCTGCCCATGGGGCCGTCCATCTCGCCGATGGCGACTTCCGGTTCCGCGGCGGTGCCGGGCGGTCCGCCGGCGACAAGGCTCTCGCCCACTCTCATGACAATACGGTCAGACATGATCTGTCCTGTTCCTCGTTTGGTTTGTGGTGATTGCGCGCGGACTATGGCGGGGCCCGCCGGACATCGCAATGCCTACAAGCGAGTACAATGCCGCAGGCGCTTCCGACACCTGCCTACTCCGTCATGTCCACGTAGCAGATGTACTTGTTGGCAACGAAACCTTGGGGGCCTTCGTAGGCGCGATCGTCATTGATACCTTTCATGATGAACACGGCCCGCCACCCGCGTTCCGGAGACGGATCGATCGTCAACACGAACTGCCCAGGACGCAGCCGCAATTTCTCCGGACATTTGCTCGAGAGGCAACTGCGCAAAGACAGATAGTTGTCCCCTTTCGGGTCAAGCTTGCAGACGGTGTAGACCTCACCGTCATAGGCGCGCACCGGAGCGACCGCCATGGGCGCAGCCAACAGCCC
>JBJYWZ010000175.1:0-1651 GCA_046259725.1 Promineifilaceae bacterium (SeqCode)
TATGGCAAGAAAACAAAATCAAGATTAAATTTTTACCCGTTTATTTATTACGAATCACAAGTCAATAATTTCTTGTAATATACCTTGATTATCTCAATGCAAGCAAAACACGATCTTTTCATCAGCTACCACACTCCAGACCGTGACGCCGTGACATCCGTGCGGCAGGTTTTAAAGGCCCGTGGGATTTCGAGCTTTATCGACAGGGAGCACCTGGTGGCAGGCCTGCCGTGGCCCCAGGCCCTTGAGCAGTCGTTGAAGGGTGTTTCCGCGGTGGCGGTGTTCCTTGGCCCCCGCGGGCTGGGGCTCTGGCAGAAGCGGGAGATCGGTTTTGCTCTGGACCGCCAGGTGCAGGAAGAACGAGACGGTCGCGTATTCCCGGTAATCCCTGTGCTGCTCCCGGGTGCGGATCCGGTCTCCGGTTTCCTCTTTCTAAACACCTGGGTGGATCTCCGACAAGATGTAGGCGATTCCAGTGGGCTGGAGGCCCTGGCTCGTGCTATTAGTGGCGAACTTATCGAGCCATTGACGGAAACCAGGGAAGTGATTCTTCCATACCGCGGTCTGGAGGTTTTTCACGAGGAGCATGCCGCGTTCTTTTGCGGACGCGAGACCTTTAGCGAACGTCTTTTGAACACCACTCTGAGTCGCAACCTGATCGCGGTGGTGGGCCCGTCGGGTAGCGGTAAGTCGTCAGTTGTACAGGCAGGGCTTATACCGGCTCTGCGCCGCCAACTCCCGCCGGCGGAAACCTGGGATGCGGTGGTGTTCACCCCGGGGGACCGCCCTTACCATCGCTTGGCCGCTGCCCTGATACCGCTGCTTGAATCCGACTTGAGCGAAACCAGTCGCCTGATGGAAGCCGAGGCCTTAGGGACGGCCCTGGCGGACGGCAATGTCCGCCTGGAGGGGGCCGTCAATCGTCTGCTGGAAAAATCCAAGGGAACCGACCGGCTATTGCTGGTGGCGGATCAATTTGAGGAGTTGTTTACGACGGTGCCAGAGGCTGACCGCAAGCCCTTCATTACGTCCCTCATGGAAACCAGGAGCAGCTCTCCAGTTAGCTTATTGCTGACCTTGCGGGCCGACTTCTACGGCAATGCGTTGAGCCTGAGCCGGGCGCTGAGCGATGCGCTGGAGAATGGTGTCGTTAACCTCGGCCCCATGCGCCGTGAGGAGTTGGAGCGGGCGATCAGCGTACCGGCCGAGCGGGTGGGTCTCGTGTTCGAGGCGGGGCTGGGCAATCGCATACTGGACGATGTGGCTGAGCAACCGGGTTACTTGCCCTTGCTGGAATTTGCGCTGACCGAGCTGTGGGCGCGGCGCGAGGACCGCCAGCTAACTCACAGCTCCTACGAAGCAATCGGCGGGGTGGTAGGAGCGCTGACCCAGCGGGCTGAGACTGAGTTCGCCAAACTGACGGACGAGCAGCAGAAGACGGCGCGCCGCGTATTCACCCATCTGGTGCGGGTGGCACGACCAGAGGAGGGAAACGAAGACACCCGGAAACGGACCACTTTGGCCGAACTGGGGGAAGCGGCCCGAGCCGTGGTTAAAGAGTTGGCCCGTGCGCGTTTGCTGGTGACGAGCAGCGAGGAGTCCGGCGAAGCCAAGTTGCACGGCCTGGCAGAGGCTGATGGAGAAAGAAGTT
>JBJYWZ010000176.1:0-2690 GCA_046259725.1 Promineifilaceae bacterium (SeqCode)
GCGCTGTCCACCAGGATGCCCTGGCGCTGGAAGAAGGTCTTGCCGCCGGCGCTGACCACGAGCGGTTGGCTTTGGTATCCTGACGCGTCTGCTCCCTCACCTTCCACGGCTACCGTTTCGGTGACAATGCGCGTGACGACGACCTCCATCGGCGCTTCGGCGGCGGCCATTTCCGACTCCATTGCCGCGCGGTCCACGGCCTGCGCGCCGGCCACCTGGGTCGGGGCGGCCAACATGTCGGCCGCTTCCTCCATCGCGAACTCATCATTCAGCGGGGCGGCCCCGGCACGGGCAATATCGTCCTCTTCAATGAGGAAGCTGGTATAGGGAGTGATGATACCGTAGCGCGTGCTCAGATTGACAATGCTCTGCACCAGTTCATCATCTTCGCCGTGCAGGCGGATTTCCTGCATCATGTGGCCAATGGCCCGCGTGGCCCACAAGCGCGGGATAAAGGGCTGGCCGCCTTCTTCCATGAATCGCTGATCGTCAAAACGGAATACCTGCTCTTCACCATTTACCGTGCCTCGCAGGGTTATCGTCGCCGGCCCACCGTCACGGTAGCGCCCGGCCAGGACAAGCTGCGAACCGGCGAAGAGGTCGGGAAGCTGCGTGGGATAAATCTGGCTTGCCCGCACATCGCCCGTGTCCAGGCTGATGTCGGTCAGCACCGGCGAGCCGACTTTGGCGTAGAAACCGCTGACCGCCTCGTCAATGGCCTGGCCGGGACGGACATAGGTTGTCACGCCGCGGTGATTCTGGGCCAGCGTGTCCAGCAGCATGGTATCCACGTCATTGCCCACGCCAAAGGCGAAGATGCGGGCGTTCCTGGGCATCTGCGCTTCGACAGCCTCCAATAACAAGGGTGTGTCATCGATGCCTTCAGTAGCCAGGCCATCGGTGAGGAAGATGATGGTTGTGGGCACTTCCTCATCCACCAGGGCCGCGGCCTCGAGCAGCGCCTCGCTGATATTCGTGCCGCCTACTGCTTCCAGGCTGTTGATGAACTGTTCATAGCTGCCCGGTTCAGCGGCGGGGACGAGCTGCGGCTCGTAAAGATAGGTGCCTGTGTTGAAAGAGACGATGTTGAAACGATCTTCGGCGTTCAGGTGCTCGACCACGTAGCTGGCTGCTTGCTGGGCCTGCGTCAGCTTCACACCGTCCATACTGCCGGAAGTATCGATGACCAGGATCACGTCTTTGGCGACCACAGTATCGGCCGTCTCAATGCCCGGCGTCACCAGCATGAGGAAGAATCCATCCTCTCCCGCTTCCTTGTAGGTCAGCAGGTTGAGGCCGATAGCCTCCGGGGAGACGGTATAGTAGAGTTCGAAATCCTGCTCCGGCCTGACATTGCTGTCCTCATAGCCGACCACGGCCTTGAACTCGCCGTCACGAGTCACAGCTACTTTGTGACTGGGCGAGTAAATCGTGCGGATCGGTTCCTGTGAAGTCACCTCGACGCGGATGCTCTGCTCTCCCAGGGGAGCGTTGGTGTAGAGATCGGCCGTTTGCGGGAATCGATAATGGATCAGGCCATTTTCCGCGGGCAGCAGGGTGGTGTATTCAATCTCCACCAGCCGCTCATCCATGGGCGGAATGGGAAACACGTTGGCCTGAATGGCGTCCGTGCCCACGTATTCCAGCAGCGCCGGGTCGCGCAGCTGGCGCACGATCTCGTCATAGATTTCCCGCGCCTCCTCCTTCTTCAGGATCTTGGCCTCGATCGGCTCGCCGTTGACCCACATCGTAAGCTGGGAAACGGCCGCATCGGGGGGCAGCGGGAAAAAATAAGTGCCTTCCAGCATCCAATCGTTGGGATTGCGGAAGAGCTGTTCGATATGCGTGGTGGCCACCTGATCCTCGATGGTCACGTCGACGCGCTGGTAAGGAATCTCCAGGCCTTCCATGCGCCAGATGGGCGGCTCAATAATAATTGGCGGCTCCGGCTCCACAGTGACTACAGGATCCTGCGCCAATGCCAGCGAAGCCGGCCAGACAACGGCCAAAAGAACAAAAACAACGAATACAAAGGGCGTAAACTTCTTCATATCGAGTACCTCCCGCGGGTGCCCTATCCGCTCCGGATAGACTTCACCCGCTATCTACTAGACATGACGGCAGTTTACGCTGAAAGGTTCCCGATGGTGGCGCAGCCGGGTGAGCACGGTCGCTATCCTTCCAACCTCTTATGAAGGCCGGGCCGCATCTTCCGCCAGCACCTTATCCAGGGTACGCACCAGCAAATCGGCGTCTTCCATGGTGAAGACGATGGGCGGCTTGAGCTTGAGGACATTGTGCAGCGGGCCGTCGATGCTGAGCAGGATGCCCTGCTCTTTCATGCGCTCGACGATGTAGCTTGCTTCTCCGGCCGCCGGCTCCAGCGTCTCGCGATCGCGCACCAATTCCACGCCGATAAAAAGACCCAGGCCGCGTACGTCGCCGACCAGCGGGTGCCTGTCCATCAACCCGCGCAGCCCATCCAGCAGATGCGCCCCCACACGCAGGGCATTTTCCTGAAGCTTTTCGTCTTCGATAACATCCAACACGGCCGATCCCACGGCACAGGAGACGGGATTGCCGCCGAAGGTGTTGAAGTATTCCATACCGTTGGCGAAGGCATCGGCGATGGCGCGCGTGGTGGCCACGGCGGCCAGCGGGTGCCCGTTGCCGATCGGCTTGCCCATGGT
>JBJYWZ010000177.1:0-2421 GCA_046259725.1 Promineifilaceae bacterium (SeqCode)
GCCATCGTTTCCCGCAGTTCGGGATTGGTCACCATGTGAAACATCAGCTCTTCCTCGTATCCATCCAGCGCGGCGTCCAGGTTCTCCACAGGCACACCGGATGCTTGCGCCAGGCGCTCTTCAACCCTGTCGCGCGGCACCGTCTCAAAGAGCGACGAGGCGGCGCCGGTGACCGTCGCCTCTTTTGGCTGCGCTTCAATTGCTTCCAGGCTTTCCAGCGCCGGCGCCGCGAAACTGGCAGGATCCGGCAGCGCCGCGTCCAGCAGCTTCTTGACATTGACGATGCCCGCGCCAAATTCGCCGTTGTCATCCAGCGGCGGCGGATCGCTTGAATCCTTCAACACCCGGCGGAATACGTCGTTCAACGGCACGCCTGCATCTCCATACTTTTGCAGAAGATTATCACGGCCATGGAAAGCCAGCCACAATGCTGCGACGCCGCCCATAACGGCCGTTGCGTAGGAGGTGCCGCTGCTTGGTTTGGCCGACTCCTGGTCCTCCTCGTCATAATACGCACGCCAGACATTGTGTCCCGGTGCGGTAATATCGACGGTCGAACCGCGGCTGGAAAGATTCCAGCGACGGCGGTTGATATCGCAGGCGGCGACGGCGATCGTTTCCGGATAGCGGGCGGGCCAGACCACAAAGGGCACGCCGTTACCGGCTGCGGCGATTACAATGATATTTTGCGCCACTGCTTCTTGAATAGCGCGTCGCAGAGAACTCTCGCCGACCCCGCCCAGGCTCATCGAAATCACATCACATTTATTATCGATCGCGTAATAAATGGCTTCGCGCACCCGGCGCGGTCCTGAGCGGAAGAGAAAGACGGGCGGCCCTTTTTTGGTAATACGCATGGGGATAATCTTCGCCGCGGGCGCCACGCCAACTACAAAACGATCGTCGCTGAGATGATCTTTCCCGCTGAGGATGACGCTGGCGGTGCTTAAGCCGTGATTGCCGCCGCGGTCCAGCGGATTTTGGGCGTTGTTGTCCCCATCATAGAAGTCACGCTCCTTATCATGCAGGATGCGGCTGTCATCCAGTTCATGATGGGGAATATAGCCGCTGTCGGGATGGCCGACCGTGATGCCCTCACCCTCTGTTTTATCCCATACGTCCATGACTTGAATGAACAGCAGGCTCCAGTTGGGGTCTCGTTCCGGTTCGCTCAATTCACCAAACCAGTTGACGCCCAGGCCTTCCAGGGCGGAACCCTCGTCGCTTTCCGGGTAATTATCGAGTGTGGTTTCGAACATGGGATCGGCGTGCGTAACTCCCGGCTGCTTCTCTATCGCATACTTGAGATCGAAAGCCTGCGACACCGTTATCCCGCTCTCGGGCGGTGGGAAGATATCAAAGGCGCCCGGTACGCTGGCATGCACTGCTTCGATATGCCATCCCTCCAGCGGCATACCCGGTACCTCTTGGATCGCCGCCGCCAGCGCCGTTTCAGCAGCCGCCTGGTAGTCAACTGCATCTTCAGCGGCAAATTGTACGGTAAGGACATCAAAGATGGGATCTGTTAATGCTTCGTGCTGCAAATAATTCTCGTCCATATCACTCTCCTAACAGCTTGGCCGCGACATCGTCTGCCTGGTTAAAAAACCCTACGGCCTCAAACACGGGCGAAGTGGTAGGGGGCGTGCTTCCCTGTTCGTTGAGGAAGGCCGTCATTTTCTCTTCACCAGCCTTCACCAGCAGCTCGCGCTTCCATTCTTCCATATTAAATTCCGTAGTCTGGTAACACTTTGCCGGAAGGCGCAGAACGAAATCCTTGTAGGCGGAGATGACTGCCTTGTCACGCGCCTGGGTGACCGTTTCTACAAGTCCCTTGATGCGCCCCACGGTGCGCAGATCGGCCAGCGAGCTAGCCGCGGGACAGTCGTCGGGATCGACGCCGGGGACGGGTAGACTTTCGTCTATCAGCATGCCAATCAGATGGTCGCTTTTCTTGGGGCCCATCACGGCCGTCCACATCGGCTCTTCGGTGATGAACAGCTCTATCGGAAAATTGGAGAGCAGGCCGCCATCGACAACGGCATTGCCGCCGATATCTTTGCCCCGATATGCCCCCCACTCCGGCTGCCAGATTACTTCCTGCCAAAGAAGAGGCACGCTCATCGACATACGCACCGCCCACACCAGCGGCAGGTCCGGCGCCGTGCGGTGATTAAGAACCAGCAGACGGCCGTCGGTTACATCCGCAGCCAGCAGGGTCAGGTCAACCTTCGTCTCTTCGAAAAACTCCTTGAGCGTCTTGTCGCTGTAGCGGCGCGGCTCGCCGTTCACCGTTCCTTCGTCCAGCTTCCTTTTCAACCAGGCCAGGAACGCGTCAGCCGAATACCAGCCCCCGCGCTCTACGAAAGAGAAAATGTGCCGGTAGAGCGCCGACTTCAACAGGGTTTCCACGATCCACTC
>JBJYWZ010000178.1:0-3173 GCA_046259725.1 Promineifilaceae bacterium (SeqCode)
TGGACGTGACCACGCAGGCGGCAATTCTTGACCTATTCCGCGAATTGACGACAGGCAGGCAAACGGCTGTTCTCTATGTCACACATAATCTGGGCGTCGTGGCCAATCTGTGTGACAGAGTAGCCGTACTCTACGCCGGGGAACTCGTGGAAGACTCTGAGGTTGGCGGCCTGTTTAGCCAACCGCTGCATCCCTACACCGAGGGATTGCTCGAAAGCATCCCCCAGATCGGGCAGACAAGAAACGAAGTGACGCTGGAGGGGATCCCTGGCCACATTCCACCTCTTGGCGAACGGACGCAGGGATGTGTTTTTACGCCGCGCTGCTGGCTGGCTGTAGAAGCATGCGCCGCGCAACGGCCGTCGCTGGACGAACCCGCCCCGGGCCGTCTTGTGCGCTGCCACCGCTGGCCAGAGCTCCTCGCCGGCGACATTACATTACAGCGCGAGTTTAAAGAGAGTGCCGGCCAGGCGTCTCCTGCTTCGGCCGAACAGGTGCTGGTAATTGAGGACCTTGAAGTTTATTTCAAGGGCGATCGCTCGTTTGCCGATTTCTTGCGCCACCGGCCGCGCCTGCCTGTTAGGGCGGTAGACGGGGTGGACCTGAGGCTGGCGCGCTCCCATACGCTGGGCATCGTCGGCGAGAGCGGCAGCGGCAAGACAACGCTGGCGCGTGCTGTGGTCGGGCTTTCAGAGCGCACCGGCGGAGAGATAACGCTGCTGGATATTCCGCTGCCGCCTGATCTCGCTTCTCGCGATGACGATCTGCTCCGTCACTTGCAGTATGTATTCCAGAACCCGGACGAAGCGCTGAATCCGCACCTGACCGTCGGCCAGACACTCAGCAGGCCGTTCGTAACCTTGCTTGGCTACGGTGAGGAAGAGGCGAGCCAAAAGGTTGCCTCGATGTTGGAAGCCGTAAGCCTGCCGGCCTCCTATGCCTTGCGTTACCCCACCCAATTGAGCGGCGGCGAAAAACAGCGCGTGGCTATCGCACGCGCCTTTGCCACGTCGCCCGACCTGCTGTTGGCCGACGAACCGGTGTCGGCGCTTGACGTTTCCGTACAGGCCTCGATTCTCAATTTGCTGCACGACCTGCAGGATGAAACCCACAATGCGCTGATATTCATTTCACATGACCTGGCAGTGGTCGGCTACCTGGCCGATCAAATCGCCGTCATGTATCTGGGCCAGATCATGGAGGTGGCAGACGCGGAAGGCCTGTTCAGCGCGCCCATGCACCCATACACGGAGGCGCTGCTGTCTGCCGTGCCGCAAATCAAAGAGGCCGGGTCGCCGGCGGCCATTCCTCTGGAAGGTGAAGTGCCGAGCCAGATCAACAAACCATCAGGCTGCCCATTTCACACACGCTGCCCCCGTTTCCTGGGCGACATTTGCCGCACAGCGGTTCCTCCATGGCAGGTGACCGCTTCCGGGAATCGCATATACTGCCATATCCCGCTCGATGACCTGGCCACAGCCCAGAAAGGCCGCCAAATGAAGACGCCTGCCAGCTCGAGCCTATTGGAGAGCGAGGAGTAAGACCAATGACCGCCTATATCTCCCGCCGCCTGGCATTTCTGCTGCTGACGCTGTTCATCACGTCGCTAATTGTCTTTGTTGTCACCCAATACCTTCCTGGCGACGTGGCCAGAATTGTATTGGGACGCGAAGCAGGTGAGCAGCAGTTACAGGCCTTCCGTGAAGAATTTGGCCTGAACGATCCGCTGCCGGTGCAGTATGCCAGCTGGCTTATAGACTTCGTGCGCGGCGACTGGGGTGTTTCCTTCAGCACGCGCACGGAGATTTTCCCGCTGGTGATGGAGCGCCTGCGCAACTCGTTGATGTTGGCTGTGGTGACGATGTTCATTGGCGTGCCGCTGGCCCTGCTGCTTGGCGTGGTCGCGGGTCTTAAAGAAGACAGCCGCTGGGACAACCTGATCAGCATCGGATCGCTTTCCGTGGTCGGGCTGCCGGAATTTGTCACCGGAATTGTGTTGATCGAAATATTTGCCAGGAAGTTGGGCTGGTTTCCCGCCAACTCTTCTATCGCACCGGGCACAACGTTTCTGGAGGCCCTGCCCATGCTTATTTTACCGGCTGTGGCGGCGACACTGGTTCTGCTGGCCTATGTTGTTCGCATGACGCGCGCCAGCGTGGTAGAGGAGCTGCATCGGCCGTATGTGCGTACCGCGGAACTTAAAGGTCTTTCGAAATCGTCTGTCGTTTTCAAACATGTGCTGCGCAACGCCCTGATGCCCACGGTGACGATCATCGCCATTAGTTTTGGCTGGTTGATCAGCGGCCTGATTGTAATTGAAAACGTGTTTAACTATCCGGGGGTGGGGCGGCTGATGGTATTTGCCATCGACAGACGGGACCTGCCGCTGCTGCAGGCGCTGACAATGGTCACCGTTCTGGGATTTGCCCTGGCGAACTTAGCGGCGGATATTATATATGCCTATCTCGACCCGCGAATTCGCCTCGGCTAACTGTTTTCAGGGGTGGGTTCTACGTCCGGAGTCGCCACAGGATCGGGTAGCGGGAAGCTGCCCGCCGGCGCATACCAGTCGGAAATACTGATCTCTCTTCTTGCCCGGCCTTCTTCAACAACAACTTCCAGCAGCGAGTGGTCGTCGCAGTTTGCCTGCAGGCCGCAGATGACGGCCTGGGTGTATCCGCCGCCGGAATCACTGGTGTCGCCCTGAACGCGCGCGAATACATGATAAACGCCGGCGGGAACGGCTTTTGAATATTTTGTCCAGCCATACTCGGTTTGCATCATCTGCAACTCGCTGCCGTCAAGCGGTTGAAAGTAGATTTCCATAGCCGGAATGCCGTTGGCGGGATAATTGATATGTCCCTCTATGACGCCGTAGCCGGGGATATCCGTGGCCGCTTTCGGTGCTTCGAAGAGCAGCGAAAGCAGGTCGCCAAACTTTTGCCCATTCTCATCAGCCACCTGCCACCACGCGTGGTAGATGCCCGGATAATCAGGTGACTGCAGCGTGATTCCCACCTCAGTTTCCTCACCAGGCGGCACAATATCGGTTATGGCCAGCGGCTGCCACTCGACTGGATTCCCCTGAGCGAAGGCAACCTGATAAGCCGGCGTCAGCGTGCAGGTGCCGCTGTTGCGAATGCGCCAGATCTTGGCAAACGTGTCGCCGCGCT
>JBJYWZ010000179.1:0-3134 GCA_046259725.1 Promineifilaceae bacterium (SeqCode)
CCCTCGATCTGGCCGTAGAAGAACTGGTATTCCTCGTCGGGCGACTCGCGCACCAACAGGCACGTTTGCGGGTGGGCGCCGACACAGTCAACCAGCTCCGGTCCCACGTAAAGGGTCATCGTTTGGGCCTCAGGTTCGGCCGGGGTCTTGCTGACCACTTCTACGAGGGTGTACTCTTGCGGCGACACGTCCTGCGGCGGATTCTCGCGATCGGTCACGTTGACCACGAGTTCGTACTCGTACCCTTCCTCGTAGTCAAAGCCCTTGATTTGGCCGTAGAAGAACTGGTATTCCTCGTCGGGCGACTCGCGCACCAGCATGCATGTTTGCGGGTGGGCGCCGACGCAGTCGACCAGTTCCGGTCCCACGTAGAGGGTCATCTCTTCGCCCCCAGTCTGGGATTGGAGCCCTTCAACGAATGAACAAGATGTGAAGAGGCCCAGCGCCAGGGCGAGGACCGGGATCAGTAACAGGTTTCTCGAACGTTTCATTTTTCTCGTTTTTCTCCATTGTCCGGCGGTTCTGAGAGCGCCGGGCTTCAGCCACAAGATACCAATCGATTAATCACTGCGACGCCTTCGCGGCGTGGGCCAGGCCCGCACCGAACATCCCGCTCTTTGGCTGGGGATGACTTGCTAATAGGTCTGACAATCTGGTAACTCCACACTACTGCTTGCGCAAAGCCACGCGCATGGCCAGCCGCTCGTTTTCTACGGGCGTACCTTGCAGATCGACGATGACACGCTTCAGCGCACCGGTAAAGGTGAAGGGTGGCTTGTACTCAGGTGACACCGGAGAGCCGCCGTCCGCACCGACTTGCATCTGCGCTCCCTGTCCAAGGCGTAGTGGCGCCGTCACCGGGAACTCTCCATTACCAACCTCAGTGCCGTCCACGAACAGCGTCACCGTTCCTGGTGTACCCTTTCCGTTTTCGATGTCGGGTTCGGCGGTGGGCGTAAACTCCACGCTAAGGAAGTGCTCGCCGGCGGGCACATCGCTATCTGAGCGTACGTAGAAGTACTCGAGAGCCACGTAGTTGTGCATGTAGCACAACTTGCTGTCCTGGATGTAGAAGGATACGCCACCGTCGTTGCCGCCCATGCTCAGCAATACTCCTTCCGCGCCAGCGTCGGGAATGGTCACTTGGGCATTGATCGAATACGGGCGGTTGAGGATCTTGGGGGCAGCTTCCGCCGTAATGGCCTGGGTGTGTGGATACAGGATGTAGCGGTCTCGCGGGGCGGACACAATCGGCCGCTCCTCAGCAATACGCTGCGTCCCCCGGCCGTCGATGGGCAGGACATTGTACTTGCCCGCCTCCACATACCACATGGTGATCATTTCGACCAACCTCGCCCGTTCCTGATCCGCCAGATTCACGGTTTCGGCCGGGTCGACGCGCACGTTGTACAGTTCCCAGGCGGTAGCGTCCAGCTCCGACAGCATCTCGCTGGAAATCTCTGTGCCGAAGTCGCGACCCGACTCGACAAACGACGTACCTGGCCAGGGGCAAACGGCCCGCCAGCCATTGTGGTAGATCGAACGATGACCGAATATCTCAAAGTACTGAGTACTGTGTTTTTCTTCAGCCTCCGCGTCCTCGAATGTGCTGACCAGGCTGATGCCTTCAATTGGCGACTGAGTGTAGCCACCGATCGTCTTTGGGGCTTCGATTGATAGCGCCTCCAGGACGGTGGGCACCATGTCGATGGCGTGGGCGAACTGCGTGCGCACTTCGCCGCGGGCCTCGATCCCTTTTGGCCAGGAGACGATAAACGGGTCGCTGACCCCACCACGGTACGTCTCCCGCTTCCACCGCCGGAAGGGCGTGTTGCCGGCGAACGTCCAGCCATACGGGAAGTGGTTGAACGTCTCAGGGCCGCCAATCTGGTCAATCATGGCCAGGTTATCTTCCAGCGTGTCGGGCACGTTGTTGAAGAACTTCACCTCATGCACTGAACCATACAGTCCGCCTTCGGCGCTGGAGCCGTTGTCGGAGATGAGCATGATTAAGGTGTTGTCATACTCGCCCATATCCTTGAGGAACTGGATGACCTCGCCGATGTAATGGTCGGTATGGGTCAGGAAGCCGGCGAACACTTCCATCATGCGGGCAAAGAGCCTTTTTTCATCAGCACTGAGCGATTCCCACTCCTGGACATCGGGGTCGTGGCGCGACAGTTCAGCATCCTCAGGAACCAGCCCCAACTCCTTCTGGCGGGCAAAGGCCTTTTCGCGGTAGGCGCCCCACCCGTCGTCAAACTGTCCGGCGTACGCGTCAGCCCATTCGCTGGGCACATGATGCGGCGAGTGCATGGCCCCCGGCGCGAAGTACATGAAGAAAGGCTTGTCGGGTGCAACCTGCTTGGCGTCGGCGATCATCGACTTGGCCTGTTCAGCAAAGTCGATATTGAGATGGTAGCCGTCTTCGGGCGTTCCCTCCGGATGAGTCTGCGTGTTGTCTCGCCACAACTCCGGATAGTAGTTGTGCGTGTCACCGCCCAGGAAGCCGTAGTATCGCTCAAAGCCCCGGCCCAGCGGCCACCAGTCGTATGGCCCGGCAGCTGACGTTGTTTCTGCCGGAGCCAGATGCCACTTACCGATGCAGTACGTGTTGTAGCCGTTCTCCTTGAGAATCTCGGAAAGGAAGCCGTTCTCAAAAGGGATGTAGCCATCATAGCCCGGATAACCGGTTGAGCCGTTGGTCAGGAACCCAACGTGATTGGAGTGATGGTTGCGGCCGGTCAGGATGCACGCCCGGGATGGTGAGCAAAGTGCCGTTGTGTGCATATTGTTGTACAGCAGGCCATCAGCGGCCAATGCGTCGATGTTCGGCGTGTTGATGGGGCTGCCGTAGCAGCCAAGATGGCCGAAGCCCGTGTCGTCCAGGACGATGAACAGCACATTCGGCGCGCCCTCTTTGGCGCGTTTCATAGCCGGCCAGGCGGGTGAAGAGTCCTCATACGTACGGCCGATCTCACCGGGAAAAGTCGTTCCAGATTCATACTCAACAAGGCTCATGGTATACTCCTATGGTTCTCAATGCTTAGTTGTTGTTCTCTACAAGTCGGGTCACTGAGACGCCTTCGCCGCGTGGGCCAGGCCGGCGCCAAGCAGTTCATTCAGCTTGTCTT
>JBJYWZ010000180.1:0-1805 GCA_046259725.1 Promineifilaceae bacterium (SeqCode)
TTAATTTAATCGATATTAGTGTAACTATCATACCAGGGGGAGAAATTGGCGCCCGGGGGGAAAATTAGCACTTGTCCGCCGTCGATATCCGATTTATTCTTGGCGGCCATATGGACAGCAAAGATTACGAAGAGATTTACACGAACGAGGCGCAGCGCTACCAGCAGCTGGTGGCGCGCGAAGATTACCAGGGCAACATTCTACAAGCGCTGGAAGAGATTGGCGATCTGGACGGCCGTGTGGTTGTCGAGCCCGGCGCGGGGACAGGACGGCTGACCAAGCTCCTGGCGCCGCGGGTGTCGGCGGTCTATGGCTTTGATATTTCCCCGGCTATGCTTGGCGAGGCGGACAATGTGCTGAGGGGCGGCCCTGAGCGAAACTGGGCGCTGGCCGTGGCTGATCACCGCAATTTACCGCTGCCAGCTTATTCGGCCGACCTGATCGTGTCCGGATGGAGCCTCTGCTACCTGGCGCTGGACCAGCCGGGTCCGTGGCGTGAGCCGCTGCGCGCCGTATTCGCCCGTTTTGAGGAGATTTTGCGGCCGGGCGGCAGGATGATCATCCTGGAAACAATGGGCACAGGCTTTACCACGCCCCATCCGCCGGACTTCATGCTGGATTATTACGCTTTCCTGGAAGAACTGGGCTTTGAATCAACCTGGATTCGCACAGACTACCGCTTTGATTCTCCTGAAGAAGCGCAGACACTGTCCCGTTTCTTCTTCGGCGACGAATTGGGCGACCAGGTAGCCGAAAGCGGCTCGACTATCCTGCCTGAATGTACCGGCATCTGGTGGAAATAGGCTTCCCCCACCCTGATTAGGCCTGAATTCGCGGAAAACACAGTTCTACACGAAAGATAATGCCGCACTGCTGGGCGAAGATCCGAACGGTGGCGGTATAATATATGATGTAATAAGCGGTGATTGGTATTTATCAGGGACTGCTAGCAATTGGCTGCTTTCTCCCGCCACCAATCAGATTCCTCACTCCGTTCGGAAAGACAAAATAGTCGCACCTCATGGACTCCTACCTCACACCCTGCATCCAGCCAACTCGACAAGGGCGGTTCGCGAACCGACCCTACTAATCACAGTAGTCTGTTTAATGCTATCTACTGTGTATGCAGCGCCTCCACCGGCTCCATTTTGGCGGCGAACCAGGCGGGATAGAGCGAGACGAGGGTGACGAAGATCAGCATCAAAATGGAGAGGATGACGAACTGCTCGGGCGCGAAATCCCCGCGCATCACCGTGCCAAAGGCCATGCCCTCGACCATCGAGGAGGTTTCCGCGGGAATGGCGAACCCCACGGTCTTGAGGTAATAGACGGCGCCCAGACCGAGCACCCAGCCCACGGCAATGCCCAGCAGGGCCAGGAGAAAGCCCTCCAGCATAAACAGTTCCATGATCTGGCCGCCGGTCATTCCCAGGGCGGCAAAAATGCCGATTTCGCGCGCCCGTGCGAACACCGACATGAGCAGTGTGTTGGCGATGAGGACGGCGACGGCCAGGAAGACGATGCCGTAGAGGATGTAATAGAAAAACATGCCGCTGGTCACGCTTTCGAGGATGATGCGGTTCAGATCCTCCCAGGTGACAACCTGCGTATCCCCGCCCTGAAATCTGGCCGCTACCGCCGCCGTGTCTTTTTCGTCCTTCAACATGACTATCAAGCTGCTGAAGCGATCGCCTACCCCACTGAATGACTGCGCCTCGCGCAGGGGCATCAAGATGCGGTGCTGGTCGATGCTGGGATAGCCGGTATCCACCAGGCCGGCCACGGTAAAGACGCCGTCCTGGCCG
>JBJYWZ010000181.1:0-1581 GCA_046259725.1 Promineifilaceae bacterium (SeqCode)
GTCGTGAATCTAGTTGGGAGCGGTTGGTTTAGCGGCGCTGGCGGCGGTTGGTGTTGAGGGTGAGTGTTCCGCGGCGGTAGAGCCATGTTCTGAGGGCATCGAGGGCGTGGAACCTGGCGGAGAGCCAGGCTAGGTGGAGGCCATCGGTCGTAGTCAGGGGCGGGAGGTCGTCGTCCGAGTCGTAACCGAGCTCGGCCAGCAGGGAGCCGGCGAGGGTGTGGGCCATCTTGCGTTCGAAGAGCGTCATTTCGCGCTGCCAACGGCCGATGCTGCCGCTGTGAAGTTCCTCCTGCACCTCGACATGGACGTCGACGCCGCCTCCTTCCTGGTGGGCCAGCGTCTGGTAATCCAGCATGGCCGGATCGTAAGGCTCACCGAGGTAAGCGCACAGGGCCTGGAGCGTGCCCGCGGGATTGACGATCAGGGTTTCGTAACGCAGTTCGTAATATTGCCGCGGGCCAAGCAGTTCGCCCGCCGTCTGGCCCGTTTGCACATTGCGCACCCAGTTACGCAGCAGATAGGAAAGATCCATGTACGGTTTGGAGCGTCCCCACTTGGCGCGCGCGGAGAGTGCTGCATCACGGCCGTCGCGGATCACGTGAATAAACTGCGCCCGGGGGAAGATGGCCAGAATCTGGGGTATGTACTGGATGTAGAGAGGCGTTTTGTCACCCCAACGAACGGTTTGCGGGGGCGTCTGCAGCCGGTAAAGGGCGTCCAGGATTATGGGCAGCGTTTTCGGCGAAAGGGCGGCGTAAAATGCGGCTTTGTCAGCTACCAGATCATCCCAAAAGCGGTTGAGCTGCCCGATGCGGTGCAGGAGTGCGGTGACGGCCGTCTGGTCCAGTTCCGCCCTTGGATCGGTATCCAGGAAGGGCAGAAAACCAGTTTCGTCAGGTACGTAGAGGCGAGGATGGCTGCTGATCATGAAGCGCAGAAGCGTAGTTCCGGAGCGAGGATGGCCGATGATAAAGAACGGCCGAGGTGTCAAATCGTCCACACCTATGTATTGTCGATAGTCAATGGTGGATAGTCAATAGTCGAGGGTGTGAAGAGGGGTGGAGAGGGCTGGAAGAGGAACACAAGGGATACAGAGATACACGGAGGAGACACAGAGGGACACGGAGGATATTTGCAGGTTATCGTAAAGGGCGTTTAATGGTTGGGGCTGTTTGATTCGATTACGTGTTTCGTTTTTCAGTGGGTCAGTAGTTCAGTAAATCAGTGGGTCAGTGACTGACGTGCTGATAAACTGGCGTGCTGACAAAATACGAGGAGATGCAGAATGATTAATGAAGAGCTGAAAGAGGCATTGAACGAGAAGATTGAAGGGGGTGAATTTGATATTGAGGATATCCCCGCTTATCTGACGTTGTTCTGCGAGATAGGTAATGAGGTTGAGGAGCTGCAGGACGAGGTTGAGGGCTGGGACCGGCGCATTAATTTTGTGCTGGCTGGTATGAATCCGCACTGGATCGCTGTTGAAGACGGCCGTTTTACGACCGGCGAGGGTTCCCTGGAAGACGCCAATCTGGTGATCATTATGGACGCTGCCAACGCTGCGCTGGTTTTTGCCGGTGA
>JBJYWZ010000182.1:0-3118 GCA_046259725.1 Promineifilaceae bacterium (SeqCode)
GCGATCGCAGCAGTGACGCCGATTTTTTACGGCATACATGATGATGCGCTGGGGGCATATTACCGGGCCATCGCCCTGGCCGCGCCAGAGGTTCCGCTCTTCGCCTACGATATTCCGCACATGGCCGTGAACGGCATTTCACCACAGTTGGCGAAGTGGTTGTTCAGCACGATACCCTCGTTTGCGGGATTGAAGAGCAGTAACCAGGATGCGCAGGCGCTGCGACGTTTGCTGGACGTGGTTCCCGCCGACCGTATTCTCCTGGCCGGGAATGAAGCTATCGCGTTGGGTTCGCTTGCCCTGGGCGCAGATGGCATGATCAGCGGGCTGGCGACGGCCGTTCCGGAGCCGCTGGTCGCCATGGCAAACGCTTTTTATGCGGGGGATATGAATGAGGCGCGGCAGCAGCAGCGGCTGGTCAACCGGCTGCTGGCCACTATGCCGGCGGGAGCACGAATCGGAGCACTCAAGGGCATTCTGGAAGCGCGGGGTGTCGCAGTTGGTCCGCCGCTGCCGCCTTTACCCGAATCATCCGCGGATGTCTGGGCGGATATGCAAGAGGTGCTTCAGGCGTGAGAGTAGTCCTCTTTGATATCGATGGGACACTCATACGCGGCGATAAAGCGGGACGAATGGCGATGGCCGCGGCTCTGGAGCAGATGTTCGGCACCAGGGGGTCCCTTGACACTTACGCAATGGGTGGCAAGACGGATATGCGCATTATCAGCGATGTGCTCTATGAGGCAGGCATTGACCGGCAAGAGGTCTATGCAAAGCTTCCCGAGTTTTATTTATTGATGGCCGAACACGCCCATGAAATTTATCCAGGGCGGAATATTACGGCCTGTCCAGGTGTAGAGACATTGTTGGCCTGTTTGCATGACAATGACGAAGTGCTGGTTGGCTTGCTGACCGGTAACGCCCAGATAACAGCACCGCTGAAGTTATCGGCGGCGGGCATTGATCCAAGGCAGTTTGTAGTCGGCGCCTATGGGTCGGACGATCTTGAGCGAGATAACCTGCCGGAAATCGCTCTGAGCAGGATCAGAGCAGTGACAGGCCAAACGATTATGGGTGATGATATCATTATCATTGGAGATACGCCGGCGGATGTGCAGTGCGCGCGTGCGGGACAAGCGAGGGCGGTCGCCGTGGCCAGTGGTTGGCACTCGGCGGATACTTTGCTACAGTACGAACCGGATTACCTCTTCTCCGACCTGAGTGATACAGAAGCTGTGCTGCGTGTGTTGCTAAATTGAACTGGAGGGAAAATGAGCAGCGATGAGAGCATAAGTGTAGCAGGTATTAAACTACGTACAGATGCACCAACAAATGTGGCTTTGCACAGGTTGTTCGACTGGGTAATCTGGCAGTTTCCTCGGCCGCAGAAAGATGGGTTTCAGGGAGCAGTGCAGCCGCCGGAAGAAGGCAAGGAATGGATTCCAGCCGTTATTCGCGCCGATCAGAACCGTATCAAGGTGTATGGGAATGCCGGGACGACGTATCCAACGCCGGAAGCGGCGGTTGAATACTTTAACAAAGTCGACAAAAACAGACTGTAGACTGCAAAGTCCTTCCTATCCTCTTTTGATTCCCGGAGACTTGATTAGATTACCGCGCCGTCCGGGATGACCGCATTTTTGGGTATAACCACGATACCATCAACCGATACCCAATCACCCTGATCTGTGTCTTCGCGCTCAGGGTGGTAGCGAATCGTTACATCACTTCCAATCCGCGCATTCTTATCAATAATCGCGCCGCTGATGACCGCATGCGCACCGATGCCGATGTTAGGACGGCCGAGTTCCCTGTTAATCGCTTTGTGTTCGTCAGTTTCGTAGAAATCAGCCCCCATTATGACTGTTTCTTTAATTTTGGCTTCCTGTGAAATCATGCTGCGAAGTCCAATTACGCTGTTGTTTACCGAGGCGCTGTCAATGCGGCAGCCGTCAGCGAGCAGTACATTGTGCAGGCGCGCATTGAATACTTCGGAGCCGGGGAGGAAGCGGGCGTGGGTATAGATGGGCCTTTCGGCGTCATAGAAATCAAAAGGCGCGTTCGGGGCGGTCATCTCTAAATTGACATCGTAAAAGCGGCGGATGGTTCCGATGTCTTCCCAATAGCCGTCGAAAACACAGCCATGAACACGATGATCAGCCATGATGGCCCCAGGTATCAGGTCGTGGCCGAAATCATCTCCTTCCCTTTCCAGGAGGTCATATAAGAAGTCGGCATTAAATACGTAGATGCCCATTGAGGCCATGTAGGGTTTGTCGGGATCATCCCCACTCTCGAACCCGGCGAGGGCTTCGTCGGTCTTGGGTTTTTCAACGAAATTGGTGATTCTGTGGTCGCGATCGAGCTTCAAGATGCCCAGCCCCGATACATCCTCGTAGCTGACGGGATGGACTGAGACAGATATTTCGGCGCCGCTAGCAATATGAAAGTCAACAAATTCGCGATAATCCATGCGGTACAGGTGATCGCCGGCCAGGACCAGGACGTAACTGGCGCCGGCCTCTTTAATCTCGATGATCTGCTTGCGCACGGCATCGGCCGTTCCCTGATACCAATCCCGGCTGTAAGGGGTTTGCTCAGCCGCCAAAATTTGAACCCAGCCGCTGGTAAAGGCATCGCGATTGTAAGTGTTCCAAATATGGCGATGTAGGGAAGCGGAATTGAACTGTGTCAAAATCGCAATTTTCTCGATATCGGCGTGGAAACAGTTGCTCATTGGTATGTCTATGAGACGGTATTTGCCGGCCAAGGGTACGGCCGGTTTGGCGCGTTCGGCCGTCAGCGGGTAAAGGCGCTTTCCCTGACCGCCGCCTAGAATCAGGCCTAAGACATCTTGCATACTCATTTCGGTTTCCCCTTTATAATTTCTCCGGTTGATTAACGTTCGCGTGAGGGATCGGCCGACCGAGGGTGGCTTGCCCACTATTAATAATACATGCCCTCTGCACTTTCTGCCATTGGCAGGTTCTTATGCCCATGTTAAGATTTTGCGCACCATAAATGCTCTGATGTCCTGCGGGCAATTTAGCCTGGCAGCGCGGATATCAGGGAAATAACTGCTTAGGAGTTCGACTATGAGTCGAGTCATTAATATAGA
>JBJYWZ010000183.1:0-2722 GCA_046259725.1 Promineifilaceae bacterium (SeqCode)
CGGTTGGTGGCCTCGAATTTGTCCAGGAAGTTGAGGGCCAGGGCGTCCCAGTCGCCGGATTCGATGATCTCTTCTTTATCGCGGAAGTAGTCGAGGATATCGGACGGGTGCTCGCGCGCCTCGTCGATCGCCGGATCGCCGCCTTCATGCTTGGCGGAGATGTTGGCAACGTGCCCGGCGATTTCTACCAGCTCATCACGGCGGTCGTAGGGCTGGCGCACGATGCTTTTCCAGGTCTCGGTGATGTGGTGCTCAAAGCGCACGACGTCCTCGAAGCCCAGTTCCTTGCGGAATTCGGCCGTTATCTCCATCGTCTCATTATTGACCGAGTTGCTCCAGTTGAAGCCGATCAAGGGGGAGGTGCCATCATCGCGGGCAAACAGCTTGGCCCCAATCAACGTCCACAAACCCGCATAGGGATTGTCATTGCCCATAAAGACGGAGATTTTGAACTCGATATCCACGCCCAGGCGGTAGAGCAAATAGCCCAGCAGCACCGTGCCCGGGTTGATGTTCAGCACCTGGCGCACACCGTAAGTGGTGTAGTAATAGAGGAACTCGTCGAGCCACTTCAGGGCATACTCATTGGGCTGGCCCACGCCGCCGAAGTAACCGGTGATCGTCTCCGGACCGCCAAGGTGCACATTAGAACCATCCGTGCCCTTGGTATCCAGCGTCTCCACGTAGCTGGCGCCGATGATGTCCATCGCCGCGGCGAAGGCCGGCAGATCGCCATCCGCTTCCTGCTCCTTCATTTTGCGCACGCGGATAAAACGGCCGGGCATTAGCTGCCCATGCTCGATGGCCCGCCTGGCAATCATCTTCAGCCAGGGAAAATATTGCGCGGCGCTGATCTCCAGCGTTACGGCCATCGGGTCATTGAAGGTCATGCCCTCCGCGCGCGCGCCCAGTACCTTACGCCGGTAGTCGGTAACAGTGATAAAGGCGCCTTTATCCCGCTGTTCGACGAGCCAGTCGAGATCATCCAGGTAAGCCGGGTTAATCGCCTTTACGCGCTCGCGCAGCACAGGCAGCTGCCGCGCCGCCTGCGCCCTGGCGTTGATCTCTTCCGGCGTGCCGTATTTGGCGACCACGGCCAGGAAATCTTCGATCACGCGCATATCGGGATTGAGCAAAATGGCATTCAGCGCATCCAGACGGTCGGGTGAGATTTTCAGTCGGTTCATTAAGTTGTCGTTCATTGTTGCTCCTTATGAGCTATCAGCGGTCAGCTGTCAGCCGTCGGCGCTAATCGGAGGCTAGTTGGCCGACCGCTGACGACTGATGGCTGACAGCACTTATGGTCCTTCCTCTTCATCTAACAACGCCAGCAGTTCCTCGTATTCCGCTTTCTTCATACCGAAGTAGCGTTCGCGCTCGGGAAACTCCTTGCTGGTCACTTCCTGTACATACTGCTTCAGGCCGTTGAGGATGACCTCACCGGCGTTGCCATAGACCTTGGCCATGCGCGGTGTGAACTTGGGATAGAGGCCGAACAGGTCATGGTAGATGAGCAGTTGGCCATGGGCATGCGGGCCGGAGCCGAGGCTCATGATGATGCAGTTCTCGGCGCGTTCGGTGATCAGCCGGCAGAGTTCGTAGGGCACCAGTTCCAACAGGATGCAGAAGGCGCCCGCCTCTTCCAGCGCTTTGGCGTCATCAATGATTTTCTTGGCCTGCAGGGATCCTTTGCCCTGCAAACGGAAGCCGCCCAGGGCGCTGACACTCTGCGGCGTCAGACCGAGATGGCCCATGGCGGGGATACCCGCATGGACAATACCGGCGATACGGTCAGCCATTTCCGCGCCGCCTTCCAGCTTAATGGCGTCGCAGCCGGTTTCGGCCATAAAGCGGCCTGCATTGCGGATCGCGGTTTCCACGCTGGGCTGGTAGCTCATATATGGCATATCGCCAATGACAAAAGCATTCGGCGCGCCGCGGCGCACGGCGGCCGTATGGCGAATCATGTCGTCCATGGTCACCGGCAGTGTGCTGTCGTAGCCCAACATGGTCATGCCCAGGCTGTCGCCGACCAGGATCATGTCCAGGCCCGCCTGATCCTGCAGGTAGGCGGTGGGATAGTCGTAGCAGGTCAGCCAGGTGATGGGCTCATCGTTGGCTACTTTATCGAATAATACGGGTAGGGTTACTTTTTTGCGGTCAGGCATGGGGTTCTCCTAGGGTTGCAAGATGGCAGGGTGCAGGTTGCAAGGGGCAAGTTAAATCCGAAATCCGAAATCATTATCCTTGTGCCTGCAAAAGACGATACAATGTGCCCTGGGCCAGGGTGTCGCTGCTGATAACGCCGAGGACGCCGCGGCCTGAATAGCCGTTGCCATTTCCTTCATGGGCGACGACGGGCACGGCCGAAATCTCATAGTGCTCCAGTTTGCGCAGCACATCGAGGATGCTGTCGCTCGGGGCGGCGCTGATCACATCGCGGCTCATGATCTGGGACACAGGCACGTGATCGCCGCAGCCGGTGGCCGTGGCCCTGGTGATATCCCATTCGGTCATCACGCCGCACAGCTCGCCGCTTTCGGAAATGACGGCCAGCAAATCACTCCTGTCGCTTACCAGGGTCTGCGCCGCCTCACGCACGGTCGTAGCAGCCAGGATTGTGGGAATAGGCCGCATAATGTCGGCCGCAGTGCGATCGCTTTCGCTGCTGGCGATACGGCCGATGGCGATCTCTTCCGCCGCCTCAGAAGGCAGCATGTCC
>JBJYWZ010000183.1:2822-5717 GCA_046259725.1 Promineifilaceae bacterium (SeqCode)
GAGAGCGCGCCTTCCAGCCCGTTCATAATGGCGATGGTCTTCATATCCCTGTCATTGGTACCCACATCGGGGCCAGGCAGATAGATATCATCGTAGCGGCGGATGAGACGTGCCCACCCACGTATAATCTCTTCACGATCCGCGGGATCGAGATTCTTCGGGGCCACGATGCCGCTTTTGCCGCCGCCATACGGCAGGTCTGCCGCCGCGTTCTTCAACGTCATGCCGCGCGCCAGGTTGTGGATAGCCGCCGGGGTGACGCCGGGCAGCATACGGATGCCGCCCATGGACGGGTGTCCCATGGCCAGATTGTCGACTACCAGGTAACCGCCGATCTCCAGAGGGCTCTCTTCGTCCCACATGCAGACCACGAGCCGCGGCCCAAGTTTATCGACTTCGATGCCCAGACGCTGCAGGCGATCCACATCCAGCGGGCCAAACTCCATAAAGGCCAGCGGCCCATCACGCCGCAGGCGGTTTTGCCAGGTACGCTCCGGCAAGGCATTACGTAAAAACTGGTTCATGAAATGTGGAATCATCTAGAGCCTCCGTTGATAGCTTTACACAGGAGATAGAGTGCAGAGATAGAGATAGAGGGCTCTATCTCTCATCTCTATCTTGAATTGGTAATTTGACCGACGATTTGACCTCTGAGAGAACCAGGCTGGTCTGCAGGCGGGCGACGCCGGGTAAAGGTGTGAGCTCGCCGACGACGAAGCGTTCCAGGTCTTCGCGGTTGTGCAGTACGACTTTGAGCAGGTAATCGTACTCGCCGGTGATGTTGTAACACTCCAGGACCTCAGGCATGGCCAGCACGCGCTCGCGGAACCCATGCACATGCTCAAACTGGTGGACCGACAGGCCAACGAGAACAAAGCAGAGCAGGTCATACCCCAGTTTGTCACGGTTCAGCAGGCCGGCATAGCCCTCAATATAGCCCTCCCGCTCCAGGCGCCTCACACGGGCATGGGTGGCTGGCGGCGATAGATTGAGACGCCGCGATAACTCCGCATTGGATATCCGCCCATTTTTCTGGACCAGGTCCAATATTTCTCTGTCAATATCGTCAGGACTCATCTATGAAGATTCTAACATTTTGAGAGCCGCAAAGTCAATAATCATTCGTCAATGTCGCCATAATTACGAATAATCACATATCCTGCCGTTTGATTTTCGTGATTCATTCAGCAGTAGATTGGCTGCACGGTGCTATTGGTGAAGAATCATAGACGGCGCCTCGTACTATCCCGAAAACTACCAGTTTCCGGAATAGTAAAAGCGCGAAATACGCGTCTTTTGTATATGTGGTAAAACTGTCGGGTCAGGCAGTGAAATAAGGAATTATGATAAAGGTTGGAGAATATTGAACGGCAGAAAACAACTCGACACACAGACAACGGTTAACTCGCTGCGCGAAGAGGTCCGCGAATTCGTCAAGGAGCGAGATTGGGAGGGATATCATTCGCCCAAAAACCTGGGCATGAGCATCGCCATTGAAGCGGCGGAAATCATGGAGCTTTTCCAGTGGCACTCAACTGCGGAAAGCCGCGAGTTGATGGAAGATGAAGAGGTCTGGGCCCAGCTGAGCGATGAGCTCGCGGATGTGATGATCTACTGTCTTTGCCTGGCAAACGCGGCCGGTATTGATCTCAGCACGGCCGTCAGAGACAAACTCGAACGCAGCCGCAGCCGCTATCCCATTGGCTATATGCCGACCAGAAGTGAGACGAATTCATAGGCCGGGTCAATCTTGATTGGGTTGCCGTATCATGTTGACTCATGGTCATTTTGTACGGCTGAAGCTGCCGTCCCCCCGGTTGAGCCAGAGCCGGTAATTGTTGTCATATTCAGGGGCGAAGATATCCAGGTACCCGTCGCCGTTAAAATCGCCAAGGATCAGCCCATGCCGCTGGCTGGTGCGGAGCCGCCGGCGATCCTCCGTAAAAACAGCCTGCCCATCGTTCCACCAGATGGTCGCCTGCCGCTGTTCGCCGATCAGGGCATCGAGATCGCCGTCGCCGTCCAGGTCTTCCAGAAAAATAGATCTGGCCAGATCACGGCCGATTGTCGGCCCCGAAAGGACGAAGATTCCTTCCGCGCCGCCCTGCGCCCCACCCTGATTGGCCCATAGCAACGTGCCCTGTTCGCTGCCGGTGAGAGCATCGAGATCGCCGTCCCCATCCACATCGCCCAGAGCTACAGCCGTGCTGTCCCAGTCTCCTAACCGCTGCCCTGAGTCGCTGAAGTTGCCCGCGCCGTCATTAAGCAAAACGCGGTCAGCCGGATTTCTGTTGCGGCCCTCCTCTGGCGCAGTGATGGCAGCAAAGAGATCGAGATCGCCGTCGCCGTCCAGGTCGCCCAGGGCGGCGCCGCGTACTGCCAGACCATCCAGAGCGGACAGCTGAGACATGACGCCCAGGCGGCCCTCGTTGTTCAGCCACATTCCCGAGACATTGAGTGAATCATCATCCGGGTCCACGGTGAACAAACGGCCGCAGCAGCCCACCACGATGCCGTCCAGCCAGCCATCGCTGTTCAGGTCGCCCAGAAGGATCGTTCCATATTGGCCGTTACCCTCAGGTCCAAGAATCACCTGGCTGTTCTTAAACTCCCCTTCCTGCCCACCCTGGCCGCCGCCCTGGTTAAGCAGCAAGCGCACTTTGTAGCCCAAAAAGACCAGGAGATCAGTATCCCCATCCCCGTCCACATCACCGGCGGCGGAGTCCCATCCGCCTCCTTCGGTGCCTTGCTGCAGGCGGTGGGCGACAAATTTGCCGTTCCCCTGGTTAAACCACGGGACAGTACCGCTGAAGGCGGTAAACTCCGATTCCTGGCGCATATTGTGCACGAGCACGTCCTGGTCGCCGTCGCCGTCAAGATCGGCCGCGTCGCCGC
>JBJYWZ010000184.1:0-1615 GCA_046259725.1 Promineifilaceae bacterium (SeqCode)
GCTACTCCTCGGGCATGCAGACCGTCACCATACCGGCCGACGCCACGCAGGCCAATCTCAGCTTCTACCTCTACCCGCAGACTTCTGATCCGGCGAACATGCTGATACCCGTCAGCATCCTGGAGGCGATGGCCAGCCGCTATTCCTATAATATGGGCGACGCCCAGTGGGTATTCGTGCTGGACCAGAATCTGACCGAGCTGGAGCGGCTTGTCAGCATGCGCAGCAACGCCCAGACCTGGCAGCTCTACGGTGAATTCGACCTGCTGGCCTACCGCGGGCGCACGATCGTTCTCTACTTCGGCACCTTCAACAACGGCGGCCAGGGCATCACGTCCATGTTCGTGGACAACGTGTCCCTGGAAATTTGCACCGGCTTCGGGCCGCAGGATGAAAGCGCCAATCTGCCCGTCGTCTTGAGCGAGTACGCCGAGCAGGGCATCTACGGCACCATCCTGGACAGCCAGCAGCAGCCGATCGCCGGCCAGACCGTGCAGCTCCTGCTGAGCAACGCGGCCGCCGCCGCGGTGCTTGAGGAAACGACCACGGACGACGCCGGAAACTACAGCTTCGCGCCGCTCGAAGACGGCGCCTACGTAGTCCAGCCGCAGGTCAATGGCTTCGTATTCACGCCCGCATCGCGCGAGGTAACGCTCCCGCCTGCGGCCGAAAATGTAGACTTTGTGGGCAGTCCCGCGGGCTACCCGTAGCCGCCAGTCAGCAGCACATTATTAGATAGGAAGGGTGGTCCTGGCGACCGCCCTTTTTTGTTTCCGCAAAGACCCGCCACTTTTTGACGATTCGCACGGCCGTCATTACAATTAGACCTTATCTGCGCGGCCGTTTGCGCCGCCAGGTATCGTCCCAAGCACCTGTTGGCCTTCCCTGAAGTTGACCGACACAGATTTCGAAATTAAAAGCATAGAATGAATATCCTGAGTCGACTGGTTGCCCCATTGGATAGGCACGCCCTATTACGCCTTCGCAGCCCCATTCCATATGAATGGTAAGTGCCGGGCGGGTTTCCGAATTCCCAACAACTTAATGCTTCGTTTTTGTCTATCTCGCGGCTGCATACCCGGGTACGCTTGAGCTGTCACGCGCCGTAAGCAAAGAGCTGCTTTCTCCGCACGGCGGGCTGCAGCGGTGGCGTATCTGCAGCAAGCTCGCGAGAAGTTTTACTCTTATATAAGGAGATGTCAATGTACCAAGATTTACTTAGCAAGAGGTCGGCATCGCGTTTGCTGCTGCTGCTGGCCCTGGTCGCCGTCCTGGCCCTGACGGCCGTTATCGCCGGCGCCTCGCCGCGGGCGGGAGCGGGCGACGGCATCGACGGCGTTTCCCAGCGCCTGCCGCAGGGCATGCATGGTCAAAGCTACGTCGTGCTCATGGGGCTTGCCCCGGCGGCCGTTTACGACGGCAGCGTCAGCGGGCTCGCGGCTACCAAGGCCGGGCCCGGAGAAAAGTTTGATGCGACCAGTGACGCCGTTAAGGAGCATGCCGCGTTTTCGCGCACCATGCAGGACGCGGCCCTGAAAGGGGCCAACGTCTCACAAGCGGCCGTTACCAACCGTTACACGACCGCTCTCAACGGCTTCTCGGCCATCATGACCCG
>JBJYWZ010000185.1:0-4043 GCA_046259725.1 Promineifilaceae bacterium (SeqCode)
CCGGCGGCAGATGGTGCTCCTGCACCAGCAGGTCACCGGCCCGCCACCACATCGCGGGAGCATCCAGGCCGTCATGCTGCGCGACCAACTCTCCGCCTGACAGGGCATGCAGGAAGAAACGCCGCGGTTCCTCAACCGGAACCAGGACGTGCCAGTATGTAAGGATCGAGCAGCCCTCTCGCGCGCATTGCGTTAGATCGACGGGCAGCTTGTAAGCGATCAGTTCGAGTTGATCATCAAAACGCTCGGCTGTCTGAACGCTTCCCTTTATCTCCGCGGGTACGGACAATTCGTAGAGGATAAAGGTACCCATATCCTGTCCTTCTCCGGCCCACGTGACGATCTGCGCTTCGATCTCCGGCACCAGGTCGCGAATCGCCGGGCGCAGCACCCGTACATCCGCTGAAGAATCATCTGTCACGCGGGGGATAATCACTGTCGAGACGGGTTCGGTCGTGGAATCCGAGCCGAAGAAGCGCAGGGCCAGATCATCTCGGCGCATGCTGAGAGCCATCGTCGGCGCATCCATTGTCGCCGGCGACCAGCCGCCGATGGCCGCGGGGCCAGCTTCAGGAGATGAATCCAGATAACGGGCCATGTCGGTCAGCGCCGCCTGCCAGACAAACTGCACCTCTTCATTCTGGGGCCACCTGTGGAAAATGCCATCTACCGTCCACCATATATGGGCCAATATCAGCAGCAAACCCAAGAGATAGGCCAATTTTGTGGAAAACCAGGGCAATCCTGTGGATAACCTGGCCAACATGTTTATAACCAGAACCGGAAAAACGGTGACGACCAGCAGCCCATTGATCATGCGAATGGAGCTCGGCGCATCCACCGTGACGAGACTGGGAACGGCGGCAGCCGCCAACCAGATCAGCAAAAAGGCGTAGCGCGAATCCTTAAAGCGCAGGACCGCCAGGAACAGTCCGCCGTAAAAGCACAGGGCCAGAAGGGGTCCAAAAACGGGGCGTCCGGCCACGTTCTGCCGCCACAAAGGATCGCCGGCGAAGCCGAACATGCCGCCTATCCTGGCCGCGTTAAGCAGCACGGGCCTCAGGTCCCCGGCCAGGAGCGCTCTCAGCGGCGCATCCACTTCAGTGATGCGGAATTCGGCTGAAGGATTAGATCGCAGATAAACGATGAGCGGCAGCGCTGTGAGCAAAAGAACAAGCCAGAACAAGGCCAATTCGCGCCAGCGCTCCTTAAACTGCTCGCGCTGGAATAGAAGCAGATAAAGCATGAAGAGGGCGAAAAAGATAGGTACGGCCCGGGCCGCCATATAGGTATAAAGCGTGGCCCCGGCCAGCAGGCCTGTGAGGGCAAACCATAAGGCGGGTCGTCCGCTTGTCTGTTCCCCGGCAGGAGGCCACGCTTTCCACCAGGCGTAGAGCGCAAAACCGGACACCAGCGGCAGGCTGATGGCCCGCAGGCCAAGGCGGCTGTAAAAGACGGACCAGAAGAGAACGGCCAGGATGGCCGCTGAAATCAGCGCCGTTGTCGTACCGAAGAGCCGCCTGATCAGGGAATAATGAACGGCCACCAACAGGATGCCAGTAAACGCAGCGGGCAGGCGCAAAGCAAGTGCATGGTCCCCCAGCAGGGCGACGAAGGCCGCCTGAAGATAATGGAAACCCGCCTCATGGCCGTATGCTTCCGCGAAGTAAACGGCGTGGTTTCCAGCCAGGATGGCGCGGTCGATCAGCCAGTTGGCCACCTCATCATGTTCCAGGCCGGGCGGCGAGAGATGGTAAATGCCATAGACGCGCAGCACGGCCGTCAGCAGCAGAATGCCAACCAGCCAGAGGGTTGGATGGCCTACGTGGGCCCAATCCGGCCACCAATCCTCGTACAGAAATGTGCGCTTTTTATCCATCAGTCGCGGATGAGCCCCAACCTCGCCGAAAGCGAGCCCGGCAGAATATCGGCCAGCACCTGCTTTTCTTCGTCGCCGATGACGCGCAAAGCCAGCAGACCGGCGGGATAGAGCACCAGGCCAAGCAGCAAGGCCAGCAGGAGATGCACCTGGCTGACCGCCAGCATCGCGGCGACCATTACCAGTGTCACCAGCCATGGCCGCCACATCAGTTCGAGCCAATCCACACCTTCCATACGCCGGCGCAGGAAGTAGGCGAACACAACCATAAGCACGATCTCCGAAAGTATCGTGGTCACGGAGGCGGCGACATAGGAGTAACGTGGGATAAAGATCACATTGGCCACGATATTGAATCCGACGGCGACGGCAAAGGCACGCGGCTGCAGACCCTCCAGGCCAAGGGCAATCAGCACGTAGTTTGTGACGCTGTTCAGCCAGCCGAAAGGAATGGACCAGATCACAATCTGCAAAGCAATCGCGCCCTGGGGCAAATACTGCGGGCCGCCGAGCAGGCGCACAAGCGAAGGGGCCAGGAACATAGTATAAGCGGCGATCGGCAGGGCCAGCAGCAGCATCAACTTCAGGGACAGCGTGTACATACGCCGCGCCGACTCCATTGAGCGGTTAATCTCGCGTGTGATCACGGGAAATAATGCCAGGGTAAAAAAGGCGGGGATGATCTGCAGCGCATTGAACCATTTGTAGGCTGTCTGGTAATAGCCGACGACTTCTTCACCATCTCTGAGCATCAGCCGCAGGAGTAAAATGTCAATGGAGATGAAGATGGTTTGCAGGAGATGGATCAGCATCAGGGGGAAACCCATGCGAACCAACTCGCGCTGCAAGCCGGCATCAAACTGCCATGGCCCATGCAGCCCGAAGCGGCGCACAGCCAGAAAGAGAAGGACAGCCAGGGTAATAATATTGACGACGATGGAAACACCCGCCAGGCCCACGAAACTGTATCCCAGAAGCAGCACGATAACGCCCAGGCCAACCTTCAGGATGGTCGTCGCCGTGGTCATGGCGGCCGGAATTTCCGCTTCTTCGTAGACGTAGAATAGACCGGTCACGCCCTTGGACATACCTGAAAAGACCATGCCGACCATGATCAGCAGCACGGCGGCAACTTCTTCGATCGTCAGCGGATTCTCGGTCAGCCTGGTACCCCACATGAAGATAAAGACGGGGATGCTGGCCACCAGAGCAGCACCCAGGCGGAAAATTGTCGTGTTAAAGAGGTAATGGTTGGCGCGGCTCTTATCCTGCGACACGTCGCGGATCAGCAAAATATCAAGGCCGTAGTTGGCCAGGATCTCGAAGAAGCCGGCCGTTGTAACGGCTGCGACATAGCGCCCTGAATCGGCGGGACCCAGAATGCGCAAGTAATACATGGCGAATACAAAATCGATCAGGCGGTTGAAGAGGTTGAGCCCCATCGGCAGGGCGCTGTTCTTGAGGACGCTGTGTGTGGTGGACAGCTCGCCGGACGGCCGATAAACGAGGCGCCAGGTCCAGATTCCTGCGAAGAACATCAGGATGATCATGCCCATCGCAGAAAGCAGCCCACCCAACTGGAAGGTCGCAGGACTGTAACGGAAGCGGACGGTCCAGGCGCCCGGCTCCAGGGCCACGCCGCGGAAGTTTCCGTTGACGCGCGTGACAGGCACCTCGCTTTCTTCCTCTTCGCCGGCGCCCAACGGCCTTACGAAAGCTTTCCAACCGGGGAAATAGCTGTCGTTGAGGATCAGCCAGGACGGCTGCTCCACCGTCGCATCGACAACGACTTCGATATTGCGGTAAGCAACGATTTGCGCCGGTTCGAGCGCCGTGGCGGCAGGGACCTGATCGACGACCAGGCCAGGGGGCGCGTCGGCCGTTTCAATCACCACGTGGAACCGGGGGTCCAGATTCGTCATGGCCTGGAGGGCATCATCTACAACGGCCGTGGTTGTCTGGGGCAGAATGTAAGCCCGCGGAGCAACGGCCAGGTTCTCGTACACACGCACCCCTTCTCCCTGCCACACCTGCGAGAGCTTTGGCAGGTCGATCGTTTCTGAGGAAATGATGTAGCGCACGCCGAGGACGTCTAACAGCGGGGAGTTGAGCGATTCCCAGTTGGATATGGGCCCGACGCGGTTGTAGGGAAGTTCGCTCTGCG
>JBJYWZ010000186.1:0-1446 GCA_046259725.1 Promineifilaceae bacterium (SeqCode)
AATACCGCATCTTCCCTGATTCGGACAAAACACGTTTCAAGCGGCTCGTGCTGCATGATGGCGGCCAGGATCTGCCAGCCGTATCCTTCAACGGCACGCTGCTGCGCAACGAACTGGTTGGCAACCTGGTGCGGCAGGCCGGCGGCTATGCCACCTATTCGCGCCCGACCCTGCTCTTCATCAACGGCCAGTTGTGGGGCATTTACAACATACGCGAACGCATTGACGATCGTTACCTGGCCGAAGAATTTCAAATAGATGACGCCGATCTGCTGAGCGGCTTCGAAAATGATTTGCAGGCTTCCTACGGGGACAGCGCCCATTGGGATCATCTGATCGAATACGTCGCAGCCAACGATTTGACCAAAGAAGAAGCATATCTCTACGTGCAGACGCAGGTGGACCTCGACAACTTCATCGACTACGCGCTGATCCAGATCATCACGGCCAATGCCGATTGGCCGCACAACAACCAGCTTAAGTTTCGTGACCGCGCCAACGGTAGTTGGCATTGGATGTTCTGGGACAGCGATTTTGCTTTCGGCCTGATGACCGACAGCTACATTGAAAAGAATATGTTCACGCATATCCTCGACCATGAAGACGAACTGCAGCAGCAAAGCTCCCTGCTGCTGAGAAAGCTGCTGGAGAATCCCGATTTCAAAACGCGTTTTCTCAATCGACTGGCGGACCTGCTGAACACCGTCTTCGCCTCTGACAATGTGCTGCCGGAAATAGACCGGCTGGCCGGGTCGCTGGAGCAGGACATCCCCTTCGAAATCAGGCGCTGGCCGGGCTCCGGTGACTGGGATGCCGGAGTAGAATACATGCGCGAATTCGCCCGCCGCCGGCCCGACATCGTGCGCAGCCAGACCCTTGAAGCATTCGACCTTCCCGGCACCGCCACATTAACCATCAACCAACCAGATAATGGCGGATTTCAATCCCCAATCCCAAATCCCCAATCCCAAATCATAATCAATGGCGGTACCCCCCTGAGTGGTCAAGAGCTTCCCTGGCAGGGCGAATATTTCCAGGGCGTTGATATTCAGCTGACGGCCGTACCCGCTCCCGGCTACCGCTTTGTCGAATGGGCCTGCGTCGCTTCGCTAACTGCCGCTGATGCGACCTGCCCCGATCTACCCCCCAATCCCGAAGTGACCCTCTCCCTCGACGGCGATCTCTCGCTCACGCCGCGCTTCGAGCACGAAAATTAGTCAGACCGTATCCAACAAGTTTGCCGGCGGCGATCACAACAAAATTAGAAGGTCAATTGAGCGGACGGTGCGGCCGTATTTCTCCCTTATACTGTTTCTAAGGCCAATCACGGCAACAGGGAGCGATACTCGTGAACAATCAGGGGACTGTACGACGCCTCTCACCGTCAGAAAATTCGACTTACAATCCAACTTCAAATCCCGGCTGGTGGCCTGACCGCATCTTTCC
>JBJYWZ010000186.1:1546-3370 GCA_046259725.1 Promineifilaceae bacterium (SeqCode)
CGACTATTTGACTTCCAGGTTGCCGCAGCCGCCGCGCTCCTGCTGGCCTTCGACCCCTACCATCTTACTCTTTCCAAGGTAATCCACGTTGATGCCCTGGTCAGTACATTTATGCTGCTCTCCGCCCTTTTTCTGTGGCTGTTTCTCAAGGAGAACCGCCGCACATGGGTGCTTATATCTGGTGTCTTTGCCGGTTTGGGTTTGCTGACGAAAACGCCGGCTCTCCTTCTGATCCCTTACTTCTTTCTCTGCATGATCATCTGGCAAGCTGATCGTTGGCAGCGTGGCGAGACACAAGATTTTGCGTCTCTCCTGCGCGATGTGGTTAAGATGACTTTGATCTGGGTGCTGGCTCTGGCCGCCATCTACGTTGTTCTGTGGCCTGCAATATGGGTCAAACCTCTGGATACGCTGGCACTGACATTCGGCGGAGCTTTGTTTTATAGTGAGACACCCCACGAAAACCCGGTTCTTTTCTTAGGAGAGGCGACTGTTACCGATCCGGGACCGCTCTTTTACCCGGTTAATATGGCTATTAAAACAACGGCCGTATCCCTGACTGGTTTTTTGCTCAGCTTCTTTGTATTCCTGCGCGGCCGTCTACGTACTTACCAGCGCCAGGCCCTTCTTCTCGGGTTTGCTTTTATCTTCTTCTTTATTTTGATGATGACCCTTGGCGAGAAAAAACTATCGCGCTACATACTGCCTGCGCTGCAGTTTGTCACCATTCTGGCGGGAATCGGCTGGGTTTACACGCTGCGCTGCCTGTGGGGTGAACGTCAACAGGCACTGAGGCTCTCCCTGGTCCTTCTGATTGGCATTCAATTTCTTATCGCTGCTGCGCGCTTCCCCTATTTCGGCACCCATTACAATTACCTATTGGGCGGGCCAAAACGTATCCTGGAAGACGAAGTGGTCGCCGGTCAGGAATTCGGCATCGGCGTGGAACTCGCCGCGGACTATCTTAACGATCTCCCACTGGCGACCGAACTGGTCGTCGGCGCCCAAAACTGGCTCGATTTCTACCACTACTTTCAGGGCAAAACAGTGCCCCTGACCGACGACAAAGTTGACTACCTGCTCTTCACCCGCAACTGGCTGCTGCGCGGCGCTTTTGACAACGAATGGCGGGTGGTCTGGGAAAAATACCGGGAACGCGAGCCAAAATTCGTTGTCAGCTTCGATGATGTGCCCTACGTATGGGTTTATAAAACCGGGCCGGTCATAGACGAGCAGCTTATCGCCAACCCTCTCAACGTGACCATTGGCGATCATGTCCGGCTGCTGGGTTACGAATTCTCTCCGGACAAGGCGCTACCGGGGGATACCATCGTGCTGACGCTCTATTGGGAAGCTCTACAATCAGGGTTGGGAGACTATACCGTATTTACTCACCTGCTTGATGCCGGCGGCCAGCTGCGCGGCCAGCAGGACAACCAGCCTCAGAAGGGCATGTACCCGACTTACCTGTGGGACAAAGGCGAGCGCCTTGAAGACCGGTATGAAATCTCTATCGACTCTGATGCCCCGCCGGGAGTCACCAATTTTTCAGTGGGTATGTACATTCTGGAAACGTTGGAGCGTCTGCCCATTGTCACGAGTGAAGGCGAAAGCCTGCCTGAAAGAAGCTTGCTGCTGCCTGGCCCCCGTGTCATTGCAGACTGATCCTTCTCCTTACAGGTATAATTGCCAGGAGTTATGAAGAAGCTATCTCCCGGCAAACTCACCATGTATGATTGGCTGGCAGTAGGCCTACTGCTGCTCTATACGGCCGTGTTTTCCACCTTAACCATTCGCCAGCACAACAGCTTCAACACCAATGCC
>JBJYWZ010000187.1:0-2285 GCA_046259725.1 Promineifilaceae bacterium (SeqCode)
GGCGCCGTGGCCGCCAGCCTCGACGGCTTTGTCGTCCATCCCGGCGGCCTGCTGGAACTGCCGGGCCTGGCAACCGCCGAAGGCATCCTCTCGCGTGAAAACGCATGGCGCGAAGCGCAAGAGCAGCTCGAGACCGTCCGCGCCGGCGCCGCCGCCGAGGAATCGGCCCTGGAAGCACTGCAAGAAATGATTCAGGCCAATCAGGACCAGGTTGACGAATGGCAGAACGAGGAACGCCGTCTGGGCAGCCGCGAAACGGAACATATCCAGCAGCTTGCCATCGCCCAGCGGCAGGTGGACCGCGTACGCCAGCAGGAAACTTATATCACCCGCCAGCGCGAGCGCCGCGAGCAGGAAATTGCGCGCCTGCAGGAGCGCATCGCCGAACTGGAAACGGCCATCGAAAACGGACGTGAACTGCTGCAAACCCACGAGGTCGCGCGCCTGGAAGCGGAAAGCAGCCTGGCCGCCCTGCCCGTGGTCGAGTCGCAGCAGCAGCACGCCGCGCTTGGCCAGTCGGTGAATTCCGCGCAGACCATAGTGGCCGGCCGCCAGGCCGTTGTCGACAGCCGCCGCTCGACCTTAAACCAGCTTCAAGGGCAGCTCGAAAGACTGCGGGCCAGGAGCGAGGAACTTCGGGAACAGGTCAGCATGCTGGAGGCGGACAGCTCAACGACTGAATCGGAGCAGCTGCGTGAGCAAATCATGCAGATTGAAAACCTGCTCAAGCCGGCGCAGGAGCGGCTCGCCGCTTACCGCCAGGAACTGATAGCCAACCAGAAAAAATCGGCCAGCCTGCAGCGCACGGCCCACGAGGCCGAGACGCGTTATACCCAGACCCAGGTGCGCTTCACGCAGCAGGAGAGCCAGATCGAATCTCTGAAAGAACGCATCAGCGCCGACCTGGGCATTGTTGCCCTGCGCTTTGACGCGGAGCATACGGGTCCGACCCCACTGCCCATCGAAGATATCGTCGAAGAACTGCCGCGGGTGGAAGAACTGCCGAAAGATATCGAGAAAAACATCCGCGAACTGCGCGGCCAGCTGCAGCGCATGGGCGGCATCAATCCCGATGCACCGCAGGAATTTGTGGAGACGGAACAGCGTTTCGAATTCATGACGCAGCAGGTGGCCGATCTGCAGGATACGGAAAAGCAGCTGCGCAAGGTCATCGCCGAACTGGACGACCTGACGTCGCGCGCCTTTGCGGAAACGGTGGAAAAGGTGAACACCGTTTTTGGCGAGACGTTCACACAGCTCTTCGGCGGCGGCTCGGCGCGCCTGGTGCTCACCGAACCGGACGATCTGACCGTCAGCGGCGTGGACATCGTGGCTCGCCTGCCCAACCAGCGCGAACAGGGCCTGGCCCTGCTCTCCGGCGGTGAACGCTCGCTGACCGCTTCGGCGCTCATTTTCTCGCTGTTGAAAGTCTCGCCCACTCCTTTTTGCGTCATGGACGAGGTCGACGCCGCGCTGGATGAGGCCAATATCAACCGCTTCCGCGATATCCTGCGCGAGCTAAGCCTGAACACGCAGTTCATTGTCATCACTCACAACCGCGGCACGGTGCAGGTAGCCAACACCATCTACGGCGTGAGCATGCAGCCCGACAGCGCCAGCCAGGTCATCTCCATCCGCCCCGAAGAATACACACGCTGGGAACGATCCTCATAATAACCCCGCCGGCCATTCAGTGATATAATTGCCGCGATCTGCGGGCGCTTAAATCTTTACCGCCTGCAGAAGGATTTACCAGCAGTATTTCAGACTTCAGTACGTCAGTGTTTCAGTGCGCCAGTAATCCAGAACCAGACTGATTACTGCTAACTGCTAACTGAACACTGTTCACTGACCAACTGACTATCAGGAGATTACACGATGCGTACCCCATTTATTGCCGGCAACTGGAAAATGAATAAAACGGCCGAAGAAGCCGCCGCCTTTGCCAATGAAATCAAGGATGCCCTGAACGATATTGAGGGCGTGGACATCGCCTTCTGCCCGCCATTTTTGGCCATCCCCGCCGTTGCTGAAGCTGTCGCCGGCACGAGGGTCGGCGTCGGCGCCCAGAACATGTACTATGAAGAGAGCGGCGCTTACACGGGCGAAATCGCCCCCAATATGATCACGCCTTTCTGCCAATATGTCATTCTCGGCCACTCCGAACGGCGCGCCTACTTCGGCGAGACGGATGAAGGCGTCAATAAGAAGATTAAGGCCGCCCTGGCCCACGGCCTGACGCCCATCGTTTGCGTGGGTGAGAGCCTGGAGCAGAACGAGGCCGG
>JBJYWZ010000188.1:0-1599 GCA_046259725.1 Promineifilaceae bacterium (SeqCode)
TTCCTGCTCAAGCAGGGTGCGGAACCAAGAGGGCTATTCGCTTCGGGTTCAGCCGTCTCTGAGCCTTTCAGCGCGCTCCATTGGGACGAAGAGAAAGCGGCGCTTGGCGTGCCTGCTACTTACGTTGTGATGCAGTTTGAGACGCTGCTTATACCGGAAGATACCATCTTACGCCGCGATTTACTCAAAGGACACCCCATCCTGAGCCAGCAGCATTGGGACACGCAGGTATCGGGCATTGCCATCAAGACGGCCGTACTGCCTGAACTGGAACGGTTCTGGCAGGATATAGTTGGTGCCACATGACATCCTCGAGCGACACACCAATCGTCGACGGCCATCTCGACCTGGCGGAAAACGCCACCCTCTTCAGCCGTGATCTGACACGTGAGATCGAGGACATTCGAATGCGGGAGAAGCGCCAAACCAACGAGGCTACTGTCTCGCTGCCGGAACTGGAGCGCGGCGGCATCGCCGTCGCCCTCGCGACGGTCACGCCGGGCTTTCTGGTCGAAGATGTAGGAAGTGATTTCGAACCGCGGTCGGCGCTCTACCGGACGGTCGAAGAAGCAGAAGCCAATGCCTTGCGGCAAATTGCCCTGTACGAACGATGGGAACGAGAAGGACGGGTACGGCTGATCAAATCCAGCAGCGATCTGGAAGATCACGTACGGATGTGGCGCGAGGACAGAAAGATTGGGCTGGTGCTGCTCATGGAAGGAGCAGATCCGATCATGAAGACGACCGATTTACCGTGCTGGTGGGAACGGGGACTGCGCATGATCGGCCTGACGTATGGCGATACCCAATATGGCGCGGGCGTCGCCGGTGGCACCGTGTTCCCTAAAAGTGGAGGTTTAACAGAAGCCGGCTTTGAACTGCTCCATGCAATGGGCGGGCAAGGCTTCATCTGGGATATCTCCCATCTCACCGAGGAAGGCGTCTGGCAGGGGCTTTCACTGGACTTTCCGCGCGTCTGCGCATCGCATGCCAACGCACAGGCCCTTATACCGACCAACAGGCATCTGAGCGACGAAGTCATTCAGGCCGTAGCGGGTAAAGAAGGCGTCATCGGACTGGTGCTGTACAACGCCTTTCTTGAGCCGCGCTGGCGGGATGATAAAACAGTGCCGGTCAGCCTTAAGGATCACGTGCGGCGCCAGGCAGCCTATATTGCCGGCCTGGCAGGCTGGGATGTCGTCGGTATTGGATCTGATTTAGATGGCGGATTCGGCCGTCGTGAATGTCCAACGGAAATCGATACCATTGCCGACCTCTACAAAGTTGGAGAGGTTGTGCCTGACGAAGCCAGAGAAGCGGTTTTGAGCGGAAACTGGCTGAATTTCCTGAGGCGATCACTGCCGCAGCAGGCTTGATTAAGACGCCAACTAACCACCAACGAATTTCGTCTGATAGCCCATCTTCTGCAGTTCGGCGGCTACTGTGTCCCGATTGTCTCCCTGGATCTCGATAGTGCCGTCGGTCACGGTCCCCCCGGTACCGCACTTCTTCTTGAGCTTCTTGGCCAGCGACTTCATATCAGATGGCGTGAGCTGCAGCTCCATGATCACGGTCACCGTCTTGCCACCGCGCCCCTTC
>JBJYWZ010000189.1:0-3372 GCA_046259725.1 Promineifilaceae bacterium (SeqCode)
GTGCCGCGCATGCGCCGCCACTCCAGCAGCCAGATCGTAAAATCGAAAACCTCCCCCGCGCTCAGCGGGCGGTAAAGCTCAAGCTCCATTTCCTGTATGAGCCACGCCAGCCCCAGAGCCTCATTTTCCGCAAAGCCCAACCCGCCGGAAGCGCCCCAATCCCAGGCCGTCTCCATTAAATAGCGAAAATACCCGGCCAGGCTGACCTGCCCGTTGGCATTCATTTCCGACCAGCGCACGCGAAACCTTCTCGTAAACTCTCCGGACATATTAATCTCGCCAGCACCCAGCACCCAGTAGACAGTAAACAGTATTCAGTCTACTGTTCGCTGTTCTCCCCAACTCTCCCACGACGTCACGTCCGCCGCCGGCACGCGCTTGGCCGGCTTGAAATCGTCTCCGGTGTAGTAGGCCACCGGCAGCAGCGCCGTCTGGGTGACATCAGGCGGAATGCCCAGGATTTCGGCCACTTCTGCTTCATAGCGCAGGTGCAGCGTCGTCCACGCCGCGCCGAGGCCGCGAGCGCGCAGCGCCAGCATCAGCGACCAGGCGGCGGGCAGGATCGAGCCGTAGAGTCCCGCCTGCGCCAGCACGCCCAGATTCTCAACACGGCCGTGTATGCAGGGGATGATCATCACCGGAACCTCCCCCATGCGATTGGCCAGGTAAACGGCCGATTTAGCCACCCGTCCGCGTTGTGCCTGGTCCGCTTCGCTGTCGCGGCCGGTCGGCAGGGGCTGGCTGATCCGTTCGCGGGCATAAATCTGGAAAGATTCGTGGTAAAGCTCGCCGATGCGCGCCTTCTTCTCCGCCTCCGTCACGACCATAAAATGCCAGCCCTGCGAATTGCCGCCCGTCGGCGCCTGGATCGCGATCTCCAGGCACTCCTGGATCACGTCCGGCTCAACCGGCCGTTCAAGGTCCAGACGCCGCCGCACCGTACGTGTCGTCGTCAGCAGTTTATCAACCGTCGTTATGTCCATATCCACATTTCCTTACCAACCAACTATCCCTGTAATTCCCAATTTCTGCCGTTCACTGCTCACTGAATAACGTTCACCGTCTACCGCCAACCATCCCCCGCAGCAGTTCCTCTGCGCCGTGCACATACTTCCCATTCGTCAGATCAATCAGCCCATCCAGTATCTCGCGCGAGATCGACCCGTCGCCCATCATCAAAATCCCGCGCAGCGGCATTTCGCGCGCCACCGCCATCATCAATACACCCGTGGGCGTATCCTCCTGCCCTTCAACCATCTTCGCCATCTGCCCTTCCAGGTAGCTGTACAACCGCCGGCCAACAATCGAATCTTTCAAATCGCCGATCGGCGTGTTCATCGTGTACGTCCCTTTCTTCGCTGCCTCATTTGGCGGTACAGGACGGCCGAGCAGCCGTTCAAAATCAGCCTTGCCGACCGCCTCTCCTTTCGCGAAATGATGATAAACAGCCGGCTCTCTGAGAGCTGAAACCCGCTGGGCCGATTCCACTTCTACGGTCCCCTGCAGGCGGATATCAGCTGCCGAAGCCCCGATCAGGATCTCAAATTTGCCCGCTTCAACCACCCAATCGCCGGCGCCGGGATCGTAAAAAGCAAATGCGCGGCGGCCGAGTTCAATCGTAACGTCGGCTGTTTCTCCCGGCTGCAAGGCCACCTTCTCAAACCCCTTCAACTCCTTATCCGGCCGGAACACAGTTGACCTGACATCACGCACATAAAGCTGCACGATCTCCTTCCCGGCCACCGGCCCGCTGTTGGTCACCGATAGTGTGACCGCTACGCTGTCCGTGTCCTTCATCCGATCCGTGCTCAGCCGCAGGTCGCCGTACTCAAACGTCGTATAGCTCAGGCCGTGCCCGAAGGGGAACAAGACTTCCTGCCCCACCGAATCATAATAACGGTAGCCGACATAAAGACTTTCGCGGTACTCAACCGTCGCCGGGCCGCCGGGGAAATAATGGTAGGAAGGCGTATCTTCCAGCTTGAGCGGGAAACTCTCCGCCAACTTGCCGCTTGGATTCACCTTCCCGTACAGGATATCGGCCAGCGCGCCCGCGCCTGCCTGCCCGCCCAGGTACCCTTCCAAGATGGCGGCGACGTCATTTGCCCAGGGCATCTCCACCGGCGAGCCGTTGCTCAAGACCACAACCACCCGATCATGCGCCGCGGCCACCGCTTCGATCAGCGCGTCGTGTCCCAGAGGCAGCTTCATATGCTCGCGGTCCAGCCCTTCCACCTCGTACATATCCGTCAGCCCGGCGCAGACGACAACCACATCGGCCGTCTTTGTCCTATCCACCGCCTGGGCGATCAGAGCCCTGTCCGCCTTATCCCCTCTGGCGTCATATCCCGGCGCGTAGCTCAAATTCTCTTCACCCACCAGCTTGGCAATTTCGTCATAGAGATTATCCATCCGCGAGGGATTGATCAGCGAGCTGCCCGCCCCCTGGTAGCGCGGCTCTTTGGCAAAACGGCCGACCAGCGCCACCTTCATATCCTCCGCCAGCGGCAGCAAGCCGCCCTTGTTCTTCAGCAGCACCGCCCCTTCCCCCGCCGCCCTGCGCGCCAGCGCATGGTGCGCCTCCAGGTCGCAGGCGAAATCGACGGCCAGTGTCTCTTCCGCCTTAAAGATCAGCCTCAAAATGCGCCCGATCGCCTCGTCCAGCAGCGCTTCATCCAGCTCGCCGGACTGCACGGCCGATACAATTCTGGCGTCATTACCATTAGCGGTTCCCGGCATCTCCAGTTCCACGCCGGCCGCCAGCCCGGCCACGCGATCGTTCATCGCCCCCCAATCCGTGACCACCAGCCCTTCGTGCCCCCATTCTTCTTTGAGAATATCGCGCATCAGGAATTGGTTTTCACAGCAGTACGTGCCGTTCACCTTGTTATAGGCGCACATCACCGTCCACGGCTGCGCCTCTTTCACAGCGATCTCATAGCCCGCCAGGTAAATCTCGCGCAGTGCCCGCTCGTCAACCACAGCGTCGATCACCATGCGCCGGTACTCTTGATTATTGACCGTGTAATGCTTCAGCGAGGTGCCGATCCCCTTACTCTGCACGCCCCTGATATGGCTCTTTGCCATCTCGCCGCTCAAAAAAGGGTCTTCCGAAAAATACTCAAAATTGCGCCCGCACAAGGGGGAGCGTTTGATATTCGCCCCTGGCCCTAAAATCACGCCCACCTTCTCCGTGCGGCATTCATCGCCCAGCGCCTGGCCCACCTGGAAAACCAGCTCCCGGTTCCAGGTCGCCGCCAGCGCCGACGCCGTAGGAAAGCAGGTTGCCGGCACGCTGTTCGTCAGACCCAGATGGTCGCCGGCCCCCGCCTGTTTGCGCAGCCCATGCGGCCCATCCGTCACCATAATCGA
>JBJYWZ010000190.1:0-4906 GCA_046259725.1 Promineifilaceae bacterium (SeqCode)
GTAGATGGAGCTGTGCTATCAGCGACAAATCGATGGCAGAACTAATTGCTCATGGTCACTTCTAAAAAGCTCGTGCGATAGGGGTAGACCCAGACTTCCTCGCGGAATTTCTCTTCACCCTGGCGCACTTCAACCTCGTAATAGCCGGCGACCACATCATCGAAAACGAAATTTTCCCCCCAGCCTTCGTCGCCGTTCAGTTCGCCTGTCCAGTTGGCATAGGTGGTTGTTTCCGCGTACTTGGACGGTGCATCGATCCTCCTCAGGAATATTTGCTGCGCCTGAACCAGTTCGCCTCCCGGCCGGATGACGCGGCCGGCCACGACCCCATGTTCGGGGAAGGGGTAAAGCCACAGCAAAGGATTACGCGTGCTGTCATAATCATTCTCACCCACGCGAACTTCGAAATGTAGATGTGGCCCGTCGGCGACGCCGGTTGCGCCGCTGAGGGCGATGACCTCCTGGGCGTCTACATGCTGTCCTTCGTTAACGAAGAGCTGGGAAAGATGACCATAGACATTGAAAACTGGCATTTCGTTGAAGCTGGTATCGAGCTGAATAATGATTACGTTGCCATAGAAATCGGCGTGGGGTCCGAAGGCCGTTTCGTCGTCCTTGCCGGCGACGACGACCGTGCCGCTGGCGGCAGCCAGGACCTCGGTGCCGGTGGATACATAGAATTCCACGCCGTGGTGCGGCCGTAAAGTGCCTCCGCGCGTACCGCCGTAGGGGTAGGATTTGTCTGTCCACACTGTCCCCCCCTCGGCGATCGGCCGTCGCAGCCAGTAATGTTCGTTCGGCGACGTGAAGGGGAGCGCCGGTGGAGTGAACGTTGGCTGCGGCGTCGGAGACGGCTCGGCCGTTGCCTGCGCGGTTTCCGTGGGTAATGACTTGGCCTCAACGGCCGTTTCGCTCTTCTCAGTGGCTGTCGGCTGCAGTTCCACCAGTGAAAAAGCAGGCAGATCGGTAGGCGTCGCGGTGGGCGCGATCACGGTTGCCTGCACCGGACTGGCCAGTGTGGCAGCCGGTGACATAGGGGCATCATCTAAAGGAGCCGTATCGGCCGCCAGATCTACGGCTTCAACAACGGCCGCCTGGGGCGAACAGGCAGTGACCAGCAGAAGCGCCAAAAAGAGGAGAATTAACGAAGTCCGCAATATGCTGCTCTTCCTAATCCAAAATCTTGCCGTTCAAAGGCCTAGTAACCTCCGCGTTCGGCTGCAGTTTCCTGCGCAGCTTTGACCACTTCAACGAGTTGGGCTTCGATCTCAGTAATTTGCTCGCGCAAGATGTCGGCCTGCACTTGATCCTTCAAGGAGGCGGCATTGACCTTCACGTTGAGAGCGGCGGTGCCGACGGCAGCCTGGGCCAACAATGCGCCGGCCGCGGCATCGGTGGCCGCGTTGATATTGCCTATGCGCGCGATTTGGGCCGACAGTCTGGCCGCTTCCAGACTCAGCTCCGCCACTTCCAGCGGGACGCGCGCCGCGGTAAGGGTCGCCTGTTCAACAGCCAACGCTTTTTGTTCTTCGTTGAGATCCTTCCGGCGATAAGCGGCGATCACCGCCTCAAACGCGGCAACATCCTCGGCAATGGTCTCTGTCAGACGGCGACGCAGGCTCGCAGCCTGTGTTCTGATCGCTTCTGCTTCTCCGGCAACATCAGCATACTTCTTGCGACCCGTTGTCAGGCCGGCAACCATCTGCGCCAGCGCTGCCGCCAGCGCGCCTGCGAGGGCTGCCGCCGATCCGCCGCCAGGCGTTGGCGCAGCACTGGCCGTGGCTTCGATGAAGGCATCCGGCAGCATCCCGTTTTCTTCTTCTTTATGAAGGCGGTTCTCCAGGATCTGGTCATCTTTCATGTCGTCGAGCTGCAAATACCAGCGCGCGGCATCAACAAGGGCCTCCTGGGGCGTCAATCCAATCAACTCCGCTTTAGTGATCGAAAGGCCATAGCGGGCAGCCTCACGGCGCACCATTTCCTGCACGCGATAAATGGGCGTTCTGGCGAAGTTGGTGAGATTCATGCTCACCTGTGCCTGCCCCTCGACCAGGAATCCTTTAGCCTGTACGAAACGCAGGCCGCCGCCGCTGAAACGCACACCGCGCGCAATCTTGTCAGCGATCTCCGCGTTGTCGCTGTTCAGATAGAGGTTGTAGGCGATGAGAAACGGCCGTGCGCCGATCACGGTTGCGCCGCAGGTCCTGGGTTTGGCAGGACCATAATCGGGCTGCCGATCCCGATTGGTGGCCACTTCCTTCTTCCACAGTTCGTATTCCCCTTTGCGTATGGCCGACAGCTGTTCACGTTCGGGGCGAGTGGCTGCTGCGCCGTAGAGATAGACGGCAATGCCCAGCTCGCCGCCCACACGTTCGCCTAATCGCTGCGCGATTTCCACGCATTGATCGATTGAAACACCCTTAACGGGCACAAACGGGCAAACGTCGGTGGCACCGATACGGGGGTGCTCTCCTTCGTGTTCGTCCAGGTTGATGAGTTCCGCAGCGGTCCTGATCGCGGCAAAGGCAGCTTCTTCCACACTGCCAGGCGATCCGACAAAAGTGATAACTGTGCGGTTGTGGTCAGCGTCAGCGCTGACATCGAGCACGGTCACACCTTTCACGGCGCTGATGACGCCGGCGATCTTGTTGTAGACTTCCGGATCTCGGCCGTTGCTAAAATTGGGAACACATTCAACGATTTGCTGCATAAGGCTTGCTCCTGGATTCGCGATCAATGGCTGCGCAGTATGGGAAAGGCATACGAAGGGAATTCTGACACAAAAGTAAAGGGGTGACGAACTTACTAAAAGCGCTCTTTACCTGCTCCTTCGTCATTCTGCTTTTTTGCTTCCGGATCCTGCCGCAGTTCGCGCCGAACGTTTTTCCAGGAGTCCTTTACCGGAGGAAGGTCCTCCTCGTTGATTGGTTGGTCGCTGTAGCGCGCTTTTAGAAACGCCTGCGTAAGGCCATCCACACTTTCTTCTGCCTCCGGCCAATTTTCTTTCAGGTCCTGTGCGTATTCTGAAGGTGTTCCCGCGGACGGCCGTTTGATCCCGTGATCTCCAGCCCTGCGCACCGTCGAAAGATAGAAATATCGGATCTGATCGCGTGGGGACAAACCGCTGACGCGCAGGAAGCGCCAGCGCGATTGTTGTTTCTCTGCCGGCTGCTCAACTTCCGAGTCGTTAGCTCTGAGCAGAATAAGCGTGTCCTGCAGCGAGCGGGCATGGCCGCGCAGCCGCGCCCAGACTCCCTTCAACCAGGCCAGCAGTTGATCCCGCCACTCTCTTGCTTCGGCGACGTTTCCGCGGCTATTTTCGCGGCGTTCGCGCAGGTAGAAAAGCAGCGCCATCGCCACTATCACGATGCCGACGGCCCAGAATCCAGAGCTTAGTATCATGGAAACCGTTTCGCTGAGCGGCGACGACGCAGGATCAAGTTGTGGCGGTGGTTGGAGTGGTTGAATCGGAGGGGCCGTGATGGCCTCTTCCATCCCCTGGCCGGATAACAGGGCCAACAGCATGGCGAATGGGAGTAGAATCAAGAAGATGATGACGTTGGCGATGGCCAGCATCCAGTACAAGATGATGTTAATAAGCTGGCTGAGACCCGAAGTTGATCCAATTGGCAGAAATGCGGCGACGATGATGACGAGAAACAAGATGGCCAGGCTGGCGCGCTGCCATCTGCCCCGCGAGTCTTCATCGGTATCGACGTTGTTCACCAGCCAACGCGCGTGGAGCTGCATCAAGCGCGCCTGGCTTAACAGCCACAAACCGATGATGAAGTAGAGGAGAAGGGCGCCCAAGAGGCGGGGTTCAAGATTTGCACGACCGGAAGCCAGCGGCGCCAGAATTGTCTCTACAGATTGCTGATCCAGGGTGCTGAGGCCCACGGCGAAGACTAACAATACCCCACCAAGCAGCCAGAAGCGAGTATAGTCATCGACGAGTTCGCCGCGGGCAAGGTTGATCGGCTGATCTTCGACCCGCGCCTTGCGCTGCGCCATGGGCAGGCTGTTAAAGCGCAGTTCAAACTCACTGACCTGCAGGTCTGTAAAGATATGGCTCAAATAAACAGCAAGGCGCCAGATGATGGCCCCCAGGACGATGCTGATCAAAAATGGCCCGTTGAGGAATAATGCCTGCGGCGCGCGTAGATATTCCATCAAGATATCGCCCTCGGGAATGCCTTCGCCAAAGATGATCCAGCTGGCGATGCGCACGATAATAATGAGCAGAACTATTTCCGCCGCGCGATAGCTTGTATTATCCAGCGGCAACTGGCGGGGATGACTGAGCCAGTTGGTTGTATAGATCCCTTCCAGGGCAATGAAAAAGAGCAAGAATGTCAATAAATGCCAACGGCCGTCTCCGGTCACCTCGACGATAACGCTCAACAGGCTCACAAGCAGCGCCGTGAGCATAGTGGCTATCAACAGCGGGCGGACCATGTAGCGTACGGGCCAGCCGGATAAGTAACGTTGGCGCAGGCTCTGCAGTTTTTCCTGGTCGACAGAGGGCTCTATGCGAGCCAGGTTTGTGCGGTGCAATCTGGTCATCGTAGAAGCTGCCCCTGCGGCCGGCGCCATAGGTCCAGATTGTCCGAGCGAAGCACATGATAGGCGCGAAAACCAAGCTGCCGCGCCCTCTCCCGCGTCTGGCCAAATTGCAGGTCCGGTTCGACGGCTACCAAAATGGGATTGAAACCTGAACGCAGGAGGCGGTGCAGCGCCTGGCAGGTACTCTCGTCGCCAAAGGCTGTTATAGCCAGGACGGTTACGCCCCAGTTCAATGGCGCGCAGGCGGTCGCCGCCCACTGGTTCAGGGGCACTGTAAGGTCGCTTTCAACACGGGCCAGGGTTTCCAGCACTTTCATCAGCTGGGCGCGCCCGCTGCGCGGCA
>JBJYWZ010000191.1:0-4037 GCA_046259725.1 Promineifilaceae bacterium (SeqCode)
GGCGATCAGGTGCGCGTCGTGGGCGTCGTCTTCGCTGCGAGAATCAGGGGAGGAAGCCTTCAAATTGATGGAACGGAAGTTGCCAGCATGGCCTGGATGACGCCGGAACAAATCATGGCCAGTATAGACCCGGTACGTCGTGATTTATATGTAAACATTTTGCGCCATCTACAAGGCGGTTATTTCATTTCCTAGTCATGCCAGTCCCCAAGAACCGTATCCTGCGTCTTGTCGTAATTTTTATCGTCGTCATCTTTATCGGTACGGTCGGATACGTGCTGCTGGAAGATTCATCGTGGAGTGATGCGCTTTATATGACGGCGATCACGCTGTCCACGGTCGGTTTTGGGGAGGTATGGCCTCTCTCCCCACTTGGTAGGAAATTCACAATAGTCCTTATTTTCGCGGGCGTCGGCCTGATCGTTTATTTCTTCAGCAGCATGGCCGAATATCTGGTGTCCCTGAACATGGAGGTTGAGTGGCGCAGAAGGCGGGCAAAAAGCATGATTCAAAAAATGCACGATCACGTGATAATTTGTGGTTACGGCCAGGTTGGCAGCAGCGCCGCAAAAACGTTGAAAAGCAGCGAGCATGAGGTGGTGGTCATCGACAATGATCCCGAGCGGGTCATGAAGGCTCATGATGCTGATCTGGTGTCGCTGGAAGGAGATGCAACACGAGATGAAGTGCTGCTGATGGCGGGCATCGAGCGCGCGGAAAGCATCATTGTTTGCACCGGTGATGATTCGCTCAATCTTTTTATCGTCCTATCGGCGCGCTCTCTCAATGCTGATTTCTACATTATCGCGCGGGCTAACCGCACTGTGAATGCCGAAAAGCTGCAGCGCGCAGGCGCGAATCGCATCGTTAGTCCCTACGAGATCGGCGGCCGGCACATGGCCAACATCGTTATAAGGCCCCATGTCACTGATTTTCTGGATGTCGTTACCCTGTCAGGTGGCGTGGAGATTTGGGTTGAGGAACAGACATTAAGCCCCACCTGTCCGCTCGTGGGGCAGGACCTTGTTGAGTCCGATTTACGGCGCAGGACCGGCGTGACACTGATAGCCATATATCGCCCTTCTGAAGGCGTGAATATCGTACCCGATTATGAAACGACACTGGCTGGCGGCGACAAGCTGATTGTCATGGGCACCCGCGAGCAGCTCACGGCGCTCGAAGAACTGACGCTGACCGATTATGCTTGAAAAGCGTTTACGATGCGTTAGATTGCTTGCCATTCCGGGGCACAGAAAGTAACATACATCCAAATTCGCGCGCCGCATTCGCGTGCAGCGCTAACGAGTGTAAATGTGATAGAACCAGAACTGATTGAAATTATTGAAGGGCCGACTCCGGAGTTCCGCGCCACAGCGCAAACCTGGCTGCAGTCGCTTCACGAAGGTCCGGAAGTAGCCGAAGTTGCCATGTGCCAGCTGCGCACGGCGACCGGGGAAGATATTAAAGCACGGTGTGAAGATGCCTGGGATAACGGCCGTCCTGTGCGGCTCGATTATCCTGATGAATGGGGGCTGCGCCAGCAGCTTGATGTTGTGGCCATGCGCCTTTCAGAAGTGGAAGAAGGGGAGCTTCTTACCCTCTGGGTGTCCGTGCCTTATGACATGTTGGAAGAAGAAGACGAAGACGACTTTGACGATGACGATTTTGACGAAGATGACGACGCCGTTGACGATGACGCATTCTTCGTAGATTAGGCGGCCCGGCTGCCGGCGCCGCTGCCCGTTTTAAAGCCGCAAGGCTTATTACAAGGCTTATTATTTGAGACCCGCGCATCCATGCGCGGGTTTTTTCATGCCGCGAACATGAGCTGCCTACTGTCCGGCAACGTAAACCTGGCTGCCATTGGTTAAAAAGATACGCAGGGGTATTTCGGCGACCGCCAGATCGCTTGCGCCGCTGACGATATCCTGTCCGCGGCTGTCCGTAGCCCGGTACTGCGCCAGGACGTTGCCCAGACGGCTGGTTTGAATAATACGGCCGCTGCCGGAATCAAGGATAAAAATGGAAGCGTTCAGCCCGCGGCCGATGAATTTGCCGGCAACTGGCGACACAAGTGGAGCCGCCAGACCGCTCTCCAGTAGATCGTTTTCGTTCCAGACGACGCGTCCCGTCGTCGTGTCGATATAGTCGATTCGGCCATCCGGATAGGTTATCAGCAGGCTCCCGTCCTCACCATAAATATCTATATCGCTGGCCCCCCGCAGGTCTATTTCTTCTCCAAGATAAAGTGTTCTCTCGCCCTGATCGACGATAAAGCCTTCATCCTGCGGGAAATATTTCCAGATCGAATCCGCCGCGGGATCGAGGACATAAAGCCGTTCTGAAAACTGAGTAATGGCTTCAGGCGCTTGCCATTCGCTGCTCAAGCCCAGTGGTGCGCTGCGAATATCGCCGGAGGTCGGGAAATACGTGACCAGTGCACCCGCGGAATCGAGCATGGCCAGGCCGTCACGATCAACCTGTACACCGCTTGCGCGCCACATGATGTCCACAAGGTTCTGTACGACATGCGTGCCGATCGACTGACCGCTAAAGCTAAGCTGCTCCGGTTCCTCAGAGAGCACTTCTTCATAGGCTTCGTCGGTGTCTATCATGTAGGCCGTGCTGTTTTCGCTGTTGAGGACAAAAAGACCGCCCGTGAAATCATCGCGGATGGCCACGGCCTGCAAATCGCTGCCGGAACCGAAGCTGTAAAGTGAACGGGCGGACAGACGGGCAACGCCGTCCAATTCATCGATCGCCAGCAGAGCCATGCGCCTGAGTTCAGCGACGCCGGCGTCTCCTGGCCGCAGCTCTTCTGCTTCATCTGCCAGAGTCAGTATCTGCTCATAGTGCTGGCGCGCCGCTTCTGGTTCTCCCGCCGCTTCCTGGGCCAGCACCAATGATTCCGACATGGCCTGGCGGAGCTGGGTCACCTGGCGCACGCGTCCTCGCTGCATATAGACGCTGCTGACGACCAGGGCCACGATGATGGGGATGATGATGGCCATGATGGCGGGCACGGCCCAGTGCAGCCCGTCAGGGCGTTCCTTCGCCGGCGGACGCAGCCGGTTCATGGCATCGGCTGTCCATCCGGTGGCGCGCGACAGACTGGCGGCCGAACTGGATGCAGCCTGTCGTGCGGTGACTTCAACGGTTTCAGATAGGTCTATGTCGTCGAAATCATCCGCTTGCGCTGGCACGACAGTTCTGCTTTCGCGAACTGGCTGGGCCGGAACTAAAACGGGTTCCCTCTCCGCGCGCCGTCCCAGCCCAAGGGGCAGGGTGATTCGGCCGCGTGAGACTTGAGGTTTAATTGGGGTCGTGGTCGCGCCAAATGGTTCGTCGGTGAACTCCACCAGAAGCAGCCGGCCGGAATCGCTGCCCATCGCTTCACGCAGCTCTTCAAGCCCCAATTCCAGCTCCGTATCGACCAGGGCAGGGGCGAGTGCATGACTTGGCAGGTGGGCAATACGTGGATCGGCAAGCAGAAGCATATTGCCCGGCTGAAGGCGCTCGTGGTAATAGCGAAAATCAATGCCCATGCTTTGTCCCAGCGGGGTGATATGTTCCGGTCTATGTGCGGGAATGCGTTCTACACCATAGTTACGGCCGATCATGGCCAGCGATTCGCCTGTTTGCACAATAAACAACTCGTTATCGCGCTGCACCGCACAGGTAATGGCTCCTTCTCGCGCCTGGCTGCCGCGCTGCAGGTTGAGGTTCAGGAGCCAGCTGTTGGTGTCTTGAATTACCTTGCGCAGGGCGGCCGTAACGCTGCCCACACTGGCGAAATACTGCTCGGCAATACGCAGCAGTTGGTCGCGCATCAGCTCCGCCGATTCGCTGACCGGTCCGCTGAGCGTCAGGTGGACAAAGAGGACCTCATGTTGGCGGCCGTGTGCGGCCTTTGAGGGTGACGGCATGGCCAGCAGGCCCGGCACACTTGAACCATCCTGCTCCACGCCGCCGACGATATAGAGTTGACCCGTCAGCGCATGCAGCTCCATAATATGTCAAGCATAGCACGTCCAGGG
>JBJYWZ010000192.1:0-5108 GCA_046259725.1 Promineifilaceae bacterium (SeqCode)
ATGTAGTCAGGCTATCGCTCTGGTGGCAGAGCGTCGTGAGTCAAACTAATTGAAAAAAGGAAGGCAGGTCTTGGTTGGCGGTCTCGTGGGACCGTCCCAGGTGCCGAATGTAAACTAAAGGTCTGCACTCCACTGCGCGGCCACCAGCGGTGGCCTTTTGCTTTACGGCCCCCTCCGATTCCAATACCCCTACTAGAAATAAAAAAACCGCCCCCGAAAGGGCGGTTTTAGCGGCTTTTGCACCAGGAGGGCAGTGCTTCAAGCCATCAGCCAATACCCAGGTCGAGGGAGGGGCGGATATTAGCCTAGGCCTAGTCAGGGTTGTTCCAGTCGCGTTTCTCTCGTGCCAGTTTGGGGGGAGGAGTTCCTCTAACCTAACTAAGCTTGCCAGTATCGTACAACATTTTTCCGTGATTGTCTAGTGGCTGATTTACCCTTAATGTTATCCCCTGAAAAGCGGGCCCCATATGGCCAAACCATGATCATCATCATGTTTTAAGGGTGACAAACGTCACCCGCCAGTTCCAAAGCAATGTGTTATCCTGGAAATTAGAGGTAGTGGCGGTGATAATGCCTACTCTTGAATGCCTCTGGTTGGAAGGAGCCAGCATGTCTTATAATCGGGCAGCAGCAAAGTAAAAACCTTTCTGCTGCCCGCTTGATTTCAGAGTAAAAGGTCACTCCTGCCGGGAATTGAAGAGGTTTAGCCACATCTCAACCTCGGCGTCGCTCACGTGCGGATCGGCTTCAGAAGGCGCACCAGTTGTTTCACTCTCTTGATCCTCACCTTTTTTTAGTTCCGGCGCAAATTCCTCCGATCTCAGAACAGACATACGTTTTGCGCCGGCCTCTTTTATGATGACATTGTCGCTTGTGACGAGCGTGTACTCCCGCGGATTTTTCACGCTATGTATACGCGCGATTAAGATGGAATCGGCCGTACGCCCGGGCGAAGCAAAAACGACATTTACCTTCCCGGTAGAGAGACCACGATCCTGGCCACCGGGTAGTCCATGGTCGAACACGACTGTGACACGCCGTTTGCGTGAGCGGGCAGACCAGCTCCGCAACCGCAGTACCAGTTCGACTTCGTCTTGCGGGTCGTCGAGACTTATATCCGGCATACGGCCGATTAAGTTATGACCGTCTATTAGGTAATGCATATCTGTCAGTTTCTGTCACGGCGCACCAGGACGAGCCGTTCATTCCACAAGTTCCAGATTTGCGAAGGAAGCGGCAAGGCGCTTTATGCCTTCGTCGGGAAAAGCCACGGTAACTTCCTCATCATTTCCGGTCATCTTGCTCTCGATCACTATCCCTTCGCCAAAACGCTTGTGGCGCACACGCTGCCCGCTGCGATAGCGCGGCCCGCCTGCTTTTCTTTCCATGGAGTCATCGAGCAAATCATTCATCTCCGCACGGGGCACAGGCATCGATTTTCTTGCCTCCGCGCCGGCTCCGGCTTCTTCGGTCTCGCCCCAAACCTCCGGGGCACTGCGTCTGTTCTTGTAACGGCTGCTTCCTGACGATCTCGTATCCGACCAGGTACTTGCCCGCGAAACTGCATTACGCCTGCGCACGGAGGCAGCGGCGCCATCCGTCAATTCAAATGGGATATCGCTGAGGAATCGCGAGGGCGAACTGACAGAACTATCACCATAGAACGAGCGACGGAAGGCATGACTGATATACACGCGGTCCTTGGCGCGTGTGATGCCCACGTACAGCAGGCGCCTTTCTTCGGCGAGCTCCTCCCCGTCATCGAGAGAACGGCTGTGAGGCAAGAGGCCATCTTCCAACCCGGTAAGAAAAACAATGGGAAATTCCAGACCTTTGGCGGCATGCAGCGTCAGCAGCGTCGTGGCGTTGGCCGCATCATCCATGTTGTCAGTTTCCGATACCAGGGCTATCTGTTCCAGAAATTCCACAAGCGACACATCAGCGTCTTCAGCGGCTGCACTGCGGAGCTCCATCACATTATCCCACCTTTCTTCTCCTTCAGTCGTGCCATCTTCAAGATAAGCACGATAACCAACCTGTTCCAGGATCAAATCCAGCAGTTCGGCCACGGAGACTTTATCGGACAAGGCTATCCAGGTATCCAGCAGATGGCCAAAATGGGTGAGGGCATTGTACGCACGGCCGCTAAAATCATGCCGCACGTCCGGGTCGAGGGCCAGTCGCAAGAGGGCTTCCGCCGGCTGCCAGCCCATGGCGTCAGCCCATTTGATCAAATCTTCACGCGTCTTGGCCCCGATGCCTCGCGGCGGGACATTGAGGACACGATTGAAACTCACCGAGTCCGAAGGATTGTGCACCAGCCGCAGGTAAGCGATGGCATCCTTCACCTCGCGGCGCTTATAAAATTCGGTAGCCCCAACCACGCGGTAAGGTAGACCAAGGCGCAAAAAGCTTTCTTCCAGCACGCGAGATTGAGCATTTGTGCGGTACATGACCGCCATGTCACCGCCGGAGTAGCCTTCCAACATCAGGCTTGCTATCCTATCCAGCACAAATTCAGCCTCTTCATGCTCGTTATACGCTTCGTGAATTACGACAGGGACGCCGCCAGTACGCACCGTGAAGAGGTCCTTGTGGACGCGGTTCGGATTGCGTTTGATCACCGCCTTGGCAACGTCGAGAATGATCTGTGTCGAGCGATAATTTTGCTCCAATAGCACCTGCTGCGCCTCGGGAAATTGCTCGCGAAAGCGCTGGATATTGCGAAAGTCGGCGCCGCGCCATTTGTAAATAGACTGGTCAGAATCCCCTACAACAAAAAGGTTGGCATGCGTTGCGGCGAGCATACGCAGCAGCGTGTACTGTGTGGTGTTGGTATCTTGAAATTCATCGACCAGAATGTGCCGGTAGCGGGCCTGGTACTTTGCCAGGATGTCCTCACGTTCTTCGAAGAGAAGCACCGTATTCATCAGCAAATCATCGAAATCCATGGCGTTGTTGGCCCACAGCAGCTCCTGGTATTGGCTATAGACGCGCCGCGTGACTTCGGAAACGTAGTTGCTGGCCGCGTAAAGCTCCGGCGTAATGAGCTCGTTCTTGGCGTTGCTGATGTTGTTTAGCATTTTGTTCGCCGGGAACTTTTTGTCGTCCAGGTTGAGATCCTTCAAAGCCTGTTTGACAACCTGCTGCTGGTCGGCCGTATCGAAAATAACAAAATCACGGCCGTAATGGATCAGGCTCTCCGTCTCGCGGCGCAGTATACGCACGCAGGTAGCATGGAAAGTGCCCATCGACAATCCACGTGGCTGCTCGCCCAAAAGCGACTCGATGCGCTGCCGCATTTCTTTCGCCGCCTTATTCGTAAAAGTAACGGCCATGATCTCCCAGGGCGATACTTTCAACGTCTCGATCAGATAGGCGATACGGTAGGTCAGCACGCGTGTCTTACCGCTGCCGGGGCCGGCCAAAACGAGTACCGGGCCGGGCGGCGCCGTAACGGCGGTCTTTTGCGCTTCGTTCAATCCATCCAGTAAGCTCATAGGTTCAGTGTTCAGTGAGCAGTGTCCAGTAAACAGTCTTCAGTAACAGCCCACTGCTCACTGTTCACGGTTTGCTGTTCACTGAAATGTTGGGAGCAGGAATTATAACATCTTCCCCCGCAGCAGTGCAGTTCTTTTTATCGACCACGCTGCTGCCATAGATACCAGGTAACAGTACCTATGACCAGCAAGACCCCCACGACCTGCCAGATGGAAGTCAGGCGTTCGTCCAGCAAGATAGCAGATACCGCCAGCACGCTGACCAGACGCCAGGGCATCGTGCTGCTGACGAGCGCCGCACCGAGGTAGCGTATCGCACCAATCTGGCCAATATTGGCGAAGGCCAGGACGGCGAAGGCGATCAATCCAAAAACAAACCAGTCGAAGGGCGTGATCGCCTGCCACTGCGCCCACGATTCGCCAAAGAGCCAGCTCAGGAGAAAGCCACCCACGGACAACGCCAGAAGCTGTACCAGGAGAAGCGCCTCGCCGCGTATATTGTGAAAAGCCGACCGGCGAACAGAGATCATGTAGAGAGCCAGCAAAAGACTGCTCAAGGCAGCTAACGAGATCCCCAGCCAGTCAGTGCGGTTGGCGGTTGGAAATGTTTGCTGCCCTAAATAATCGGGGCCAATAATTAACAGGACACCCAGAAGACCCAGGGAGAGCGCACGGCCTGTATACCTGGGCAGGTGCTCGTGCCAGACGGCCGTGCTCAATATGGCGACGATAAATGGCGTCAGGAGGGTGATCAGCTGGACGTAGATGGCCAAGGTAAAACGAGAGGCGAGTATGTTCGTCACCCCGCGGGCGACGACGATCAGGGCAAAGACGATCAGGCGCTTCGACCAGAGCTCCTGCGGGCGGACGCGAGGTAGAAATATCATCGCGACCGACAGCAGGGCAAGCAGCGTGCCCAGGGCCAGGATCGACATACTCGGCAGGCCGCTCACCGTCTGCAGGTAGCGCGTCATTACCGGGTAAGCGCCCCACGCCGTCTGGGCCAGGAGCGTCACCACCAGCCAGTAGAAAGTGCCCCTCTGGATCAAGCTTTTTTCCACAACAGGCTAATGTTACGGCAAACCATTAGCCGTGCACATTCTTTTTTGACAGGGAAATGGCCGTTTGTTAGAATGTCGGCTACCTGGCCCCATTCGTCTAGCGGCCCAGGACGCGGCCCTCTCAAGGCCGAAACAGGGGTTCGAGTCCCCTATGGGGCATCGTGAGAGGCTTCATCCAGCAAGCTGGATGAAGCCTCGTTTTTATCACCTAATCGAAACGTAACCGGCGCAGGGCGTTTCTGTCGATCTTGCGTCGCACAATGAATACAACAACGTTACCCGGGACCGCTCATCCATATCAAAGTAACCGCTACAGACGCATTATCACGTTTTTTGCGGCCTTAATCACGCACGTTATCTGGTGGGATCTATTGGTCGCCCGTATTCCCATCCTGGGCTACTCGGCGCGGCGCACGCGATCTGCACGCCATCGTCGTTGGGCAGCGCGCTTCCGGCTGCTGGCCGTCGAAATGGGCGGTGTGATGATCAAGCTGGGGCAGTTCCTTAGCTCGCGCGTCGACGTGCTGCCGCAAGAGATTACGGATGA
>JBJYWZ010000193.1:0-1729 GCA_046259725.1 Promineifilaceae bacterium (SeqCode)
GTCGCCCTGGCCACGGGCCTCTTTTTCTGGATTCTCGGTCACTTTCGCCTGGGCGGCCTGGTACGCTTCTTGCCCTACCCCGTCGTAGGCGGCTTCCTGGCCGGCACGGGTTGGCTCTTTGTGACCGGCGCTATCGGCATGATGGTCGATGTGCCGGTGGAGTTCGCTAATCTCGGTGTGTTATTTCGGCCGGATGTGCTTATTTACTGGCTGCCCGGCCTTGTCCTGGCTGTGATCATGCTCGTGGCCACGCGGCGCCACGACCATTTTCTTGTTTTGCCCGCCTTCCTGGTGGGCGGCGTCCTGCTCTTCTTCCTCGTGGCCCGGCTTGCCGGCTATTCTCTGCCAGAGTTGGGAGCGCAGGGCTGGCTGCTTGGGCCTTTCCCTGAAGGGGATGGCGTCCTGTGGCGGCCCATTACCCCCTCCATGCTGCCCCTGGTCGATTGGCGGGCCATTGTCGGGCAAACCGCCAATATTCTGGCCATCATGGCCGTCAGCGCTATCAGCCTGTTACTCAATGCCGGCGGCCTGGAACTGGCCACCGACCGCGACCTGGAAGTCAACCATGAGTTGCAGGTTGCCGGCGCGGCCAACGCGCTCGCCGGATTCGCCGCCGGATTGGTGGGCTATAAGCAGCTGAGCCTGTCAACGCTTAACTTTAAGCTGGGTGGAAGCAGCCGCCTGCCAGGATTGGTGGCTGCCGTGATCTGCGTCCTCGTCCTGGCTGCCGGATCGGCCGTGCTCTCCTTTTTTCCCAGGGTCGTCATTGGTTCCCTGCTTCTTCTTCTGGGTCTCGATTTCCTCTACCAATGGGTTTTTGAAGGCTGGTTCCGGCTGCCCAAGATTGATTACGCCATTGTCATCGCCATCCTCTTTGTGACCATGACTGCCGGCTTCCTTGAAGCTATAGCCCTGGGCCTGCTCCTGGCCGTTATCTTGTTCGTGGTCAGCTACAGCCAGATCGACGTCGTGCGCCATGAGCTAAGTGGCGAGTCCTATAAGAGCCGCGTTTCGCGTTCTCGGCGGCAGGCGCAGATTTTGCAGCAGGAGGGAGATCGCCTCTATATCCTGCAGCTGCAAGGTTTTATCTTTTTTGGCACGGCCAATAACCTGCTCAACCAGCTGCGCGCACGCATCCTCGATCCCAGCAGGCGGAAGCCGGACTATATGGCGCTCGATTTTCAGCGCGTCACCGGCCTCGACTCCACCGGCCTGCTCAGTTTCACACGTATGAAGCAGCTGGCCGAAGACCACGGGTTCACGCTAATATTTACCGCGCCTAATGAACGAGTGCTGAATCAGCTGGAACAGGGCGGTCTGGGGGCTGATGCCCAGAAATCTTCAGGAGACCCCGGGGAGCATTTAGTGCTCATCTTTCACAGCCTGGAGCAGGGTGTGGAATGGTGTGAGAATCGTTTGCTGGCCGGCGAGGATGCCGGGGCCGACGGAACGCCAGGGGGCGAAGCGCCGCCTCTGGCGCAGCAACTGCAGGAGATATTATCATCGGGCATACATATGCAGAAAGGTGCGTGGCGTGACGCTTCCCTGCAGTCATTGATAGACCACCTGGATAAGATTGATGTTGCCGGCGGCGACCTGCTGATCAAGATGGGCGACGAAGCGGATAACCTCTATTTTGTGGAGTCATGCCAGGTGACGGCGCAGTTGCCGCGTCCCGGACAGCCGCCTGTACGCCTGCAGACCACGGGCAGCGGCAACGTGATCGGCG
>JBJYWZ010000194.1:0-1790 GCA_046259725.1 Promineifilaceae bacterium (SeqCode)
CGACGGCCGACCAGGCGATTGACTGCCAGCTTCGTTCAAAATAACCGCGAAAAATCAGATAACCCAGGAAGCCGAAAATGATGCCGCTGGCGCCAATATGAATCGTTGTTGATGGCGCAATGAGCCAGGTTCCGAGGCCGCTGATGATCATTACAATGCCGGTCACAATTGCAAAGTTACGGGTGCCTCGCAGCAGTACAAACCAGCCCAGAATAACAAAGGGGATCGTATTGGCCGCAACATGAGCAAAGCTGCCGTGCAAGAAGGGCGCCGCGACGATTCCTCGCAGACCAATCAATTGGCGGGGTAGGATGCCGTATTGGTCCATACTGCCGCCGATAATCCAGTCAGTGAATTCCAGTAGCCAGATAGTGGCCACAAACGTGCCTAAAATGATTACATGCGTAACCAGGCGCTGTCCCAGATCGCCTGGTTGGTCATTTTGCTCCATCAGTCCTGCTCCGGCTGTACCATCTCCTGACTGCTACACAGCCTATAGTACTGCCTGCTTGCCAAGGATACAGTCTCTTATTACCATTACGCAAAACCAGGCTTTATTGTTGCGGAAGTGATTACTTGCCAGGTGTGTCAAAATCTAGAACAGCGGAATTTACTCATGCGTTACTTTGAGAATACGCTCCAACATGATCCTCAAATGAACCTCGCCCTTGAGGAGTTTCTACTCCGGCACAGGTTTATTGATGAACCGGTATTGTTGTTCTATGTGAATGACCCGTCGATTATTGTCGGCCGTAACCAAAATGTGTTTGAGGAAATCAACTTCACGGCTGTTCGCCGGCAAAAGATTCCGGTTCTACGCAGGCTTTCCGGCGGGGGGACGGTCTACCATGATGCGGGAAACTTGAATTTCAGCCTGCTGACACCTGACCAGAAGCTGTTGAATGATTTCACGGCGTTCACAAGGCCCGTAATTGATGCGCTGCGTGGCCTGGGATTGAGCGCCGATCTTCGCAACCGTAGTTCCATATACGTGGGTGACCGGAAAGTATCGGGCAATGCCCAATACGCCACGACCGGGCGCTTGGTCAGCCACGGAACATTACTCGTGCATTCAGATCTCGCTCAATTGCGAGAGGTCATCCGTCCGGCTAGGCAGCAGGTGCAGTCCCGAGCAGTCCAATCAGTACGCAGTAGTGTCGCCAACATCAACGACTTGCTGGGCAGCGCAGTTACGCTTGATGAGGTTAAGGATCAGATCAAACGTGCATTTGTCGGTTCTGACGCAGCGGTTCCGCTCCAGCTTGACGACAATGACTGGAAAGCTGTGCGGCAGATCGCATACGAACGATACCGTTCCTGGTCATGGAACATCGGCCGTTCGCCTAAATTCACGACGATCAGGCGCGTTGACACGCAGCTCGGTGAAGTGGTTCTGGAGCTCCTGGTTGAGAAGGGTCATATTCAGGCATGCAGACCTCTTGAAAACGATCCCCGGATCGATCTCTTCCTTTTGAGTTTGAGTGACTGCCTTCAAGGGGTGAGATACGATCATGACGAGATCATCGCGGCGCTGCTGCACTGCGATGTAGCAGCGTTCCCACCCGGCGTTCATGAAGAGCAAATTGTCGCGCTTCTCTTCTAAGAAGTGATCTGGCGCAGCGCCTCTTCGACGCTTTTCTCCGGGCTGACTTTGTACTGCACGTCCTCCAGACGGCCGTGTTCATCAATCACAAAATGGCTGCGAATGATGCCTTCGTACGCCTTGCCGTACATCTTCTTTTCGCCCCAGACGCCGTAGCGATCGGCGACCTCATGGTCAGGATCAGATA
>JBJYWZ010000195.1:0-2391 GCA_046259725.1 Promineifilaceae bacterium (SeqCode)
GAATGGGTGGCAGCTTTGCTATGGAATCAGTGGCAGACTTCGTCCGGAATACGCAAACTGTTAACCCCCCACGGACCTGCAGTGACCTCTGTGTGAGGATTTGATGACTGAACTTTTGGGGAGATACGAGAGGCATGAGACAAGCCCACGGTTTATCCTCGGCTGGCAATGCCAGCGTGCTTCGGCGGGCGCCCAACACATCGCAGAGCGCGCGAAGCCGTCGTGCTATCGTAAGATCGAAAATCGCCCTGTTGGCCGCGGAAGCGGCGGCAAAGCAACGGTTTGGCGATGGAAACGTGCATCGAATCTCGCTGGCATTCGAAGGTTCTGAGCCGCAAGGCTCAGCGAAGCATTTGGGCATGCCAGGGCCAAGTGCCTAGATTGGCACAGTCTGGACTCAGCGAGGCGGTCCGCAGACATTCGGTATCCTGGAACCGCTGACTGCGCTGTTTCGGCTGGATCGGGTCTACTGGCTGTCCGGCAAGCCCGATGCGATGCGGGTCGCTCTCGGAATCGCGCAGTGGTCTCGTGCTTCGCGTCAGGTTGGGATGCGCAACTGGACTGACAGGAGTGCCACGGCCAGAAGATTGGTGGAGATCGAGCAGGAGCTCGAACTTGCTCAGCTGCCGTATCAGGTACTCGCTGATGCTCGCAGGCTGGTCATGAGTGCGGTCAAAGCTGGGCTCAGAGGCAACAAAGGGGAACTGAAGCCTGATCTTGTCAGCTTGGATCGGTCTGGCGCGCGCCTGACTGTGATCGGGGATCGCAACTCGGTGAAGCTGAATGCGTTGCAAGCGACAATTGGAATCCGATACCCGGCCACACCTCGGCATATCTGAGCGTATCGGCGACCAGAGTCGGTTGGCAGGTACATCCCTCAGCAAGCGGGCGGGGAGCCGAGCGCGGGCAACAGGAACTCGCAGAGATCAAGGAAAGGTCGCCTGAACGAGGTGATATGGCACCTGGCGGTAACGGAAGCGCCTTCGACAGCGAACGCTGAAACCTGGACTGTCGATCGGCTTATGCGCCGCGGCAAAGTCCATGCATTTCTGGCTTGAGCCTCAGGGCGCGCTCGTGAAACGTCGCTACCCGGATTCTGGTTCTCGTCGCAAAAGACGCTGTCGAGGAAATCTACTTACTGGTCCTGGGATTCGGGTGCGAGAACTCCATGTCTCCTGAACGCTTTGTGCTGCCGACGCAACTTGCCTTGGATCGCGAACAGCTCTCGGAAGGCCTTCGCAATCACAGCCAAATCGGCCCCAGTCTGCTCACCATGTTGTCGTGGGAAGTGGGTGACAGGGATCTCTTTGAGTTTGAAGCCATGCATTCTGGAGCGGGCAAAGATCTCGGTGTTCACCATTGCCCCAACGGACTCCAATTTTATTGCTTCAAACACCTCGCGCCGAAACACCTTGAAAGCGCAATCGATATCGCGAACCTTAACCTTGAGAACGAGACGCACCAGGCTATTCCATGCCCAGGCGTTGAACTTACGGATCCATGGATCGGCCCGATCCACGCGATATCCCGCCACGATGTCGTAATCCGATGCCCATCGTAGCAGTGTGTGAAACTCCTCGGGATCGAACTGCAGGTCGGAGTCCATAAAGGAGACGTATCTGAAGCGCGCCGAGTAGAGACCGGAACAGAGTGCCGCGCCGTACCCTTTATTCTGTGGGTGATGGACCACTCTAACGTCAGAATACTCTTTCTGCAGTGACTCCAAGACTTGGCCTGTGTTGTCGGAACTCCCGTCATTGATGACGATGACTTCAAAAGTATCACAGTATTTCGCGAGTGCTGCCCGTGATCGCCGCACGGCTTCCTCGATCGATTCCTCTTCGTTGTATGCAGGTAAGACCAGAGATAAGGAATCGACGAGCGTCTCGCTGGTCTGTGCCGGCCTTTCGGTCAGCGGTGAACGGGCTGCGACGTCTGAAGAGTCGTGCTCGTGCCTCTCGAAAATGGCTTCTGCGTAGCTTCCTTCGGCTGTACTCATAATCAAAGCCTCTTGATGCTCATAGCGATTGGATTTACGTAATCTAGTGCCTGGCAGAAAACTGCCTTCAATTCAAATTTGCCGCCCCGTCCGGGCACCTGGCGCGGCAGGTTGTCATTCATTTTCGGGTCAGCGGCTCAGCGGTGCCGACTTCATCGAGAGTAATTCTCAATTACGGCGACCGGCGGGCACACTGCTCCCTCGGCAGCCCTGCGGGGCGACGCGCACTGGGGTCAGGCCGCTCGTCGTCGCGCGCGTTGCTCCTGCTCGGCCTCCTGTGCGAGCAGGATGGCGCCGAGGCGATGGATGTTGCGCCCGACCACGGCCAGGGCGACGTAGCGCTTGAAGCCGTCGATGCCGTGATCGGGGCACATGTCCAGGCCGTGCACCTC
>JBJYWZ010000196.1:0-2729 GCA_046259725.1 Promineifilaceae bacterium (SeqCode)
TGCATATCTTCGACGGTGAGCCCTGTGCCATAGAGCATGGCCTGAGAAGCGCCCTGGGATTTTACCTGGGTGATTCTTGAACTGTATTTATTGAGCGGATTTGACATGAGTTACTCCAGACTTTTCTTCAAACGAGCAGGCGCAAAAAACCGACTTATTTCGTTAAATTATTGCGGCCATGATTCACATTTCAAGTTATTCAGGCCATGTGGCCAGCTAACTGATCAACAACGTTTTCCCCGATGGCCAACGATGACGTGGCCGCGGGGGACGGTGCATTGATGACGTTGACGATGCGCTCGCTTTCCTGATAGGCAAAATCGTCCATCATCGATCCGTCGGGCAGCAGCGCCTGTGCCCGAATACCCGCGGGAGCCTTTACCAGATGCTCCTCACGAATTTCCGGCACCAGCTTTTGTAGAGCGCTGACAAACGCTCTCTTACTCGCCGAACGCCACATTTCGCCCATGCCGGTCCGCCAGAAACGGCCGGCCAGTTTCTGAAAACCCGGATAGCGCAGAGTTTCCAGCAGGTCTGCGGCATTGAAATCGGTCAGGGCATACCCTTCGCGGGCAAACGCCAGCACGGCATTAGGCCCGCACTCGACACGGCCGTCAATCATTAATGTGAAATGAACGCCCAGAAACGGGAACTTTGGATCAGGCACGGGGTAGATAAGGCTGTGGCACAGATATTCCGCCTGAGGCTTTAATTCGTAGTACTCGCCACGGAAGGGAATGATCTGCGCCGGAGCATCCATGCCGGTCATTTTCGTCACGCGGTCCGAGTACAGCCCGGCGCAGTTAATCAAATAGTCGGCCTGATAGTCGCCGGCAGTCGTTTCGACGGCGATCTCGTCCGGTCCCTCGCTTATGGAAGTAACCTCCGCACCCAGTTTGATCTCATTGCCTGCTTCAGTGATAAGCGCGGCCAATTTTCGGCAAACTTCTACATAGTCGACAATGCCGGATTCCGGCACATGGATCGCCTCGATTCCGGCCGTGTGCTGCTCCAGTTCCATTAATTGGTCACGATCAATGATTTCACATACAACGCCATTTGCCTGTCCGCGTTCGTAAATATCGTGGAGTACCGGACGTTCCTCCTCACTTGTAGCTACAATCACCTTGCCGCATATGTTGTAGGGTATATCATGTATCTCGCAGAACTGCTCCATGAGCGCTTTGCCCTTGCGGCAGTTCAGTGCTTTCAACGAGCCTGGCTTGTAGTAAATGCCCGAATGCAGCACACCAGAATTGTGACCTGATTGGTGCGCCGCAACCTTGTTCTCTTTTTCCAGGATGGTGATACTTAACTCAGGATAACGGGCCGACAGATTATGGGCTGTTGCCAGGCCAACAATGCCGCCTCCGATAATGATAATGTTTGTTTTACTCATTGTTATGCTCGAACATGCTTGCAGGTTGCCGGATCCAGGTAAGGCCTGGACTCAGAGCAATACTTCTGCACTTTATCGCTTCAGTGTCGATACGACCAGATCGCCCATCTGCTGTGTGCCGATAGCTTTTTCACCTTCGTGCGCAATATCGGCCGTTCGCCATCCGGCGTCCAACACGGCCGTAACGGCGGCTTCCACGGCATCAGCTTCCTCGGTCAAATCAAGACTCCAGCGCAGCATCATGGCTGCGCTCAAAATTGTGGCCAGGGGATTGGCAATATCCTTACCGGCAATATCCGGCGCAGAACCGTGAATTGGCTCGAATAAGCCGGTGCTGCCGGGATCGCCCAGCGCTGCGGACGGCAGCATGCCCAACGAACCGGTAATCATCGATGCCTCATCGGAGAGGATATCACCGAACATATTGCCGGTGACAATGACGTCGAATTTCGCGGGGTGGTTAATGAGGTACATGGCACAGGCATCCACCAGCACATCCTCGTATTCGATGTCCGGGTAATCGTCAGCCACTTCGTGCGCGATTTCGCGCCATACGCGCATCGTCGCCAACACGTTGGCCTTATCAACTGATGTTACTTTTCCGCTGCGCTTTCGTGCGAGATTGAAGGCCACCTCCAGGACGCGTCGGATTTCATTTTCAGAATAGCGCATTGTATCATAGCCTGAACGGCCGTCTGTGGTTTGTTCGCGTCCCTGCGGTTCTCCGAAGTAAATACCGCCGGTCAGTTCGCGCACGAACATGATATCAACACCTTGAATCCGTTCCGCCTTCAACGGGCTGGCGGAAGCCAATGCGTCAAACACTTTGATTGGCCTCAAGTTGGCGTACGCTTTAAGCGCCTTCCGAAGCTGCAGCAAACCTTGCTCCGGCCGCACAGATGCGAGCGGATCACTCCACTTCGGCCCGCCGACCGCCCCTAATAAAACCGCATCACTGTGCAGGCACATGTCCAGGCTGCCGTCCGGTAGGGCAGTACCGAAATTATCGATGGCGAAACCGCCTATCGGCGCCGTGGTTGTCTGAAATTGATGGTCATAAATATCCGCGACGGCCGACAGCACTTTTTGTGCTTCGGAGATGACTTCCGGTCCAATTCCGTCTCCGGGTAGTAAAACGATAGTAGCTTGCAATGAAATACCTCCACTTCTTTCGGAGCTGCCCTGCTTCTTAGCGGGAGCGGGCGCTCGATAAATGCTTGCTAGTTTCCGGCATCATCCGGGACGCGAAAGATGATAAAGTTTTTTCCTTCGCGAGTCGAATTGTAACGCTCAATACGGCCGTTTGGAAACAGTTCCAGCAGGGTTTCCA
>JBJYWZ010000197.1:0-2408 GCA_046259725.1 Promineifilaceae bacterium (SeqCode)
TCAGCAGCGCCAGGTCCTCAATTCGGATCTGCCAGGCGCTGTACAGGGCGGCCGTAGTCTGCCTGCCCTGGTCAAGCCTTGCCCATGTCTGGCGGTTGGCCTGGCTGCGAATCAACAGCACGGCCGGTAATCCTACGGCCGTTGTCGTCAGCAAGATCAGGGCCAAAAAGCTCAGAACTATCCGTACAACCAGGCTCTGGCGATCAATCCTCATCGACGGCCGTCCATTCCGCCCACGCTAGGCTCCCATTAAAAATCTATCTCTTCAGAATAATACCATACACCCCCGCATCAGAAAGCAAAAAATCCCCAACCTTGATCCTGGATCATTCTGCATCCTTTATCTTGCCACTTGCCCTGCCAACCGCCAGCCGCCGCATGGGTCCGGCTTCGGTAGCTGTCTTAAGTTGTCAGGCAGTGGGCCTGGGGAAGCCCCGCGTTTAGCAGTCGTCCAGGTCGTCCAGATTATTGCCGCTTGTCGCGTCGGCGGCGCTGCGCAGATATTTACGCGTCGGGCCGTTGACAACAAGGATCCTGGTGTTTCCGAAAACACGATACGTATGTGTACCGTTTTCGATATCCTGGATGACAGCCAGAATGCCCCGCGGTGACCAGGATTGGCCTGGATTGCAGAGAGCGATAATGTCGCCATCAGCGTCTTTGCGAGAGTGAGTGACAGTGCGATCGGCCATGATAATTTACTCCTTCTGAGTTGAAACTGCGGACTGAAAAAGAGAACTGCCCCTACATTATAGCATATGGGTTATATCATATGCGTTTTGTGCTCGATTGGTTGCTATTACGCCATAATATCGTTACGCGGCAAACGCTTCGGCGGCGTGGATCCGGCCGTTCTCGGTCAGCAGCAGGTGGCCGTTTGTGCGCTCGACAAAGCCGGCCCGCTCCGACTGGCGCACGACCCTGCTGGCAAAATCGAGGTCCCAGCGCAAAAACGCGTGCAGGTGATCGATGCTGCACTCCTCCACTTCATCCGCCTCGCCCTGATGGTGCAGCAGGTGGATCGTCAGCGCCGTCTGCGCGAACGTCCAGCGCTGGCTGCGTCTTCTCCTCGCCAGGGCTACCAACCCGCGCTGCGGCGCAAACAGGTAGGCCACGGCGAAAAGGATGCCCAGCATGGCCGCCATCGAGCCGGCGATAGAAGCGTCAAGCACGCGCGCCAGCCAGAAACCCAGGATCGCGCCCACGGCCCCGATCAGGGCGCTCAGTCCAATCATGCGCGGCAGGCTGTCCGTGAGCAGGTATGCCGTCACCGGCGGGGCGATCATCAGCGCCACGACCAGGATCGAGCCCACGGTGTCAAACGCTCCCACGGCCGTAATCGACACCACCGTCATCAACCCGTAATGAATTGCCGCCGGCGCGAAGCCCAGCGCCGCCGCCAGCCCCGCGTCAAACGTCGCCAGCTTCAGCTCTTTATAGAACAGGGCGATAAACAGCACATTCAGCAGCAGGATGCCGCCCATCACATACAGCGCCACAGGCCCGATATCCTGCCCGGTCCCCCCCTGCGCGGGGATCACCAGCCGGTTAAACGGCGCGAAAGCCAGCTCGCCCAGCAGCACCGCGTCCACGTCCAGGTGCACATCCCCGGCATAACGTGAGATAAGGATCACGGCCAGGCTGAACAGCGCCGGGAAAACCAGCCCGATCGCCGCGTCCTCCTTCACCAGCTTCGTGCGGTGCAGCAGTTCCACCAGCGTCACCGTCAGCACCCCCATCAGCGCCGCGCCGAAAATCAACAGCGGTGAGTTGATATCCTGCACAATAAAAAAGGCGATCACGATGCCCAGCAAAACCGTGTGGCTGATCGCATCGCTCATCATCGCCATCCGCCGCAGCACCAAAAACACACCCGGCAGCGCGCACGCCACGGCCGTCACAATCGCAATAAGTTGAATCTGTAGCTGAAAATCATTCATGATTTGATTGCCGGTTGCGGATTGCCGGTTGCGGATCGGGGACGTTCGTCCGAAATCCCAAATCCCAAATCCGAAATAGTTCTTGCCTTCCGCATTCCTTCCTCCGTCAGCACCCATCCCCCATCCACTTCCTCCGCCAGCCCTTCTCGCTCCAGCTCGCGCAGCGATCGCTCCACGCCGCCGCGTCCCAAATTCATCGCCCGCAGCACCGCGATATCATGCGCACGCGGTTCCTCATGCTGCGCGGCCAGTTGATACAGACCTTCCAGCATCGCCTCCACGTGCAGCGTCCGCCGGTTGCGCCTCTTACGCGCCCAATTCCATACCAGCCCGCGGTTCGGCGCGAAGAGCAGCGAGAAAAGCACGATCACGCTCACGCTGAGCACGATCACCGGCCCGGTAGAAAACCCGGACGCCGTGCTGCTGATCACCGCCCCGCTCACGCCGGCCAGCGCCCCGAAAAAGCCC
>JBJYWZ010000198.1:0-3999 GCA_046259725.1 Promineifilaceae bacterium (SeqCode)
ATGCTGGCTGATATGGTAGCCGCAGGTGATCTTCCAGCTGTTGAGGAACGTCTACCCGCAGAACCGCTGGTCCAGGAAGTGGTTGATGAGATCGGCCAATATGGTGGCACGCTGCGCCGCGCTTTTCTTGGCCCTGGAGACCATAACAACTATACGCGGCTCGTTTATGATGCCCTGGTGCGCTTTGCCCCTGACGGAAGCGAGGTTATCCCGCACATCGCCAAGGGCTGGGAGTCTAACGCAGACTTCAGCGAATGGACTGTGTTCCTGCGCGAAGGCATGAAGTGGTCAGATGGTGAACCATTCACGGCTGACGACATCTTGTGGTGGTATGACAACATTTTGCTGAATGAGGAGCTCAGTCCAGTCGTACCAGTCTGGATGCAGAATGCGGATGGCTCAACGGCCGTTGTGGAAAAGGTCGACGATTACACCGTGAAGTGGACCTATGCCCAGCCCAACACTGCTTTCTTGCTCGCTCTGGCTAACCAGGACGGCGCCGACAGAGCCATTTCGAACCTGTCCTTTGTACCGGGTCACTACATGGAGCAGTTCCATCCGGACTTTGCCGATGAGGCGGAACTGCAGGCCAAGGTTGATGAAGCGGGATTTGATACATGGGTTGAGCTTTTTGCAGTACAGGCCTTCCCGCATATGAGCGGAACGCGGCCGACCACGGCGGCCTGGATGCCCACGGGAACCTCGGTCGCTGACCAGGTCTTTACGCTCGCGCGCAACCCATACTATTTCGCCGTTGATGCCGAAGGCAACCAGCTGCCCTATATCGACGAAGTTCGCTTTACCAATTTCCTGGACATTGAGGCATTGAACCTGGCCGCCGTGTCCGGTGAAATCGATATGCAGGGCCGGAATATACAGATGAGCTCCTACCCGGTGCTGAAGGAAAACGAGGAAGCCGGCAACTATCACGTCGTCACCTGGCCTACTTTTGGCGGTTCCGACGCCGCGGTTACATTCAACCAGACCTGGATTGCCAATGAACCAGAGCTGGGTGCCCTATTCCAGGAACATGACTTCCGCGTGGCCATGTCGCTCGCTATCGATCGCGAAGCGATCAAGGAATCTTCCTTCTTTGGTCTTGGGGAGTCCCGGCAGCCTGTGCCCGCGCCTTTCCATCCCTATTACCCTGGGGATGAGTACGCGTTCAAGTACACGGAGCGTGATCTTGACACCGCCAATGAACTGCTTGACGGCCTCGGTCTGACCGAGCGCGATAGCGAGGGATTCCGCACGCTGCCCAGCGGCGAGCGGCTGGACATCGAACTCAGCATTGTGCCACAGTTTGCCAATTGGCCTGACATTGGTCAATTGATAGTCGAAGACTGGGCGGACGTAGGCGTCCGCGCTCATGTTGAGATCCGCGAACGAAACACGCATTTCGCGATGAGACCCAACAATGAGCTGCAGGCTGAAATATGGAACGATGACACCACAGGCTTCCCGTTTACAGGGCAGCCCAAGCAGGACGTCCGTAGTGATCCTGCCACGACGCTTGGTCCGCTTTACCGGGTCTGGTACGAAACGGACGGCGCTGAAGGTCTCGAACCACCTGATGATATCAAACGCATGGTGGAGATAATTGAGGAGGCCAAGGTCTCAGGCCAGGAGCGCCAGGTCGAGCTGGCCCAGGAGCTGTTCCGGCTCTGGGTGGACAGCCTCTATGAAATCGGCACCGTAGGCCTGACTCCGATGATCCAGGGTGTGATTGTCGTCAATGACAATCTGATGAATGTACCCGAGGTGGCTGGCAACGACTGGCCCTTGCGTACACCAGGCGACACCCGCCCAGAACAGTACTTTTTCACCCAATAGTTACCTCAGGTAGGGGCGACCCGCAGGGTCGCTCCTACAGAATTAGGTCGGGATCAGATTGGACTCTTCAAATGCGAGGGTCCAATCTGATGGGTCCCACTAGATCCGGCTGAGGATATCAGAATGTCCCAATACATCATCAAGCGTCTGTTACTATTGCCGCTTCTACTGGTGGTTTTCTCAATCTTTGCTTTTGTGATCATCCAGGCTCCGCCTGGCGATTATATAACAACCTATATCGCCGATCTGGCCGCCTCGGGCTCAGCCATCGATCAGGCGCAGATAGATGCCATGCGTGCGCGGTACGGCCTTGACCAGCCGATGTATATCCAATATCTGAAGTGGATGCAGCGCATGGTCGCTGGCGATCTCGGTTTCTCGCTCGACTGGCAAAAACCAATTAAGGAATTGATTGGCGAGCGCATTGCACTGACTGTCCTCCTTGGTCTTTTTACTTTTGCATTTACCTGGATTTTGGCGGTGCCGATCGGAATTGTTTCGGCCGTAAAACAGTACTCATTCCTCGATTATTTCTTTACCGTTTTTAACTATTTCGGCGTGGCCACGCCAACATTCATGACCGCCCTTGTTCTGATGTGGATCGCATTTTCGCGATTTGGTGTGAGCGTCACAGGGCTCTTCTCGCCGGAATACATTGATGCTCCCTGGTCCATAGAACGAGGCCAAGACCTTCTCAAGCATATCTGGCTGCCCATGGTTATCCTTGGTCTAGACGGCACAGCGCGACTGGCGCGCATCATGCGTGCCAATCTTCTCGACGAATTGAATAAACCCTATGTGGAAATGGCGCGGGCTAAGGGGATGTCGGAATGGCGCCTTATTTTGAAATATCCTGTGCGTCTGGCTATCAATCCCCTGGTGAGCACCATTGGCTGGTACCTGCCGCTAATTTTTTCCGGCAGTGTGATCGTAGCCACGGTTCTCAATCTGCCGACGATCGGTCCTATGCTGCTGCGATCTCTGATAAGCCAGGATATGTTCCTGGCCGGCAGCATTGTAATGATTTACTTGTTTTTGGCCGTTATTGGTACCCTGGTCTCCGATATTTTGTTGGCGTGGCTTGACCCGCGTATACGTATGGAGTAGCCGGACAGAAGCAGCGCATCATGAGCACGAATCCTGAACTAAGAACCGGGGGCGGTACTGTCATAGAAGAGGATAATCCTTATGGCATCGAGGATGTCTCCGTCGCCCCATTCGTTCCCGATAGAGACGATGTCGAGTCTATTTACGTTGCCCCGAATTGGAAGCTGGTTTGGTGGCGTTTCCGCAAACACAAGCTGGCCGTTATCAGTACCATTATTGTCTTCATTATTGGATTAGTAGCCACGCTGCCCGGATTTTTCAGTACCCTCAATCCACACGAGTCCATGTCAACTGAACTGTTCATCCCACCTCAGCGCCTACACTTCTTTGACGATGGAAAGCTGCAGCCATTCGTTTATTCAGTGGAAGGAGTGCGCAATCCAGTGACGCTGCGCATGGAATGGCAGACAAATTATGAGGAAAAGGTTTATTTGCAATTTATCGCCCGGGGATTCCCATATGAAGTTTTGGGTTTATTTGAATCGGATTTCCATCTAATCGGCCTCGCCGAACCGGAGTCTGGTGAATCCTTTCATCTTCTGGGTACGGATCGCCTGGGCCGCGATCAATGGTCGCGCCTGATCTACGGATCACGCACATCCCTCTCGATCGGCCTGGTGGCCGTGGTAATCAGTACCATTCTGGGTATCATCCTCGGCGGACTCTCCGGGTATTATGGCGGCACGGTAGACATGGTGACCCAGCGTCTGATCGAACTCTTACAGTCACTTCCGGCCGTTCCTATCTGGCTTGCCCTGACGGCGGCTATGCCACGTGATTGGTCGGTGGAACAGACTTATTTTGCGATCACGATTATTTTAGCCTTGATTGGCTGGACGACCCTGGCGCGCGAAGTGCGCAGCCGCTTCCTCTCCCTGAGAGAAGAAGATTATGTGGTTGCGGCCAAGCTGTCGGGGGCGAAGGAAGCGCGCGTTGTCTTCCGCCATATGATGCCTACCATGTACAGCCATATCATCGCCTCGGTGTCGCTGGCCATCCCGGTCATGATTATCAGCGAAACCTTTTTATCCTTCCTTGGCCTAGGGCTGCGCCCTCCGG
>JBJYWZ010000199.1:0-4408 GCA_046259725.1 Promineifilaceae bacterium (SeqCode)
TGGTACGCCGTTTCGTCAGCCGCGTGGGCGTCAACAGTTCCTGGATCGTGGACACAAAGTTGGATGGGAAAGAAGGTGGCAGGAAGTGGGCGCAGTTTGGTTTTGCCTTTGCGCTGCTTAAAAACATCGACGCCCGCAACATTGAACTGCTGAGTAACAACATCAAAGGATCGCATATCAAATCGACTAACTGGACCGACTGCCAGTTCGTAGATATGAGCCTGCTCGGCACGCACGTCGTTTCATCGACTTTCACCAATGTGGACATGGTCGGCGTGGCCATGCCCGCCAGCGTGATCAGCGGCTGCAACTTCGTCGATGTGGACGCGCGCTTCGGCGATTTTCGCGGCACGATCTTTGAGCAGTGCAGCTTCTACAACGTCAATTTTCGCGCCGCGCGGCTCGAGAACGCCAAATTCATCGACTGCTACTTCTGCGAGGTTGACTTTCGTCTGACCGTGATCGAGGAAAGCTTTGCGCATGAAAACAGCGGGCACGATCAATAATGCGGGGAGAGTCCCTGGCGGGCGTGCATGCAAGGTGATCGCGGCCCGCGTCGCAGCCATCCCGCCGAATTGATTGAATGCTTCAAAATAGACAGGTAATCAATTCGCTCTGGCCTTGTTTGTTTATCGTCATGGAAAAGCGGTTTTCAGGTGAATTCGCGCCCGACCTCTTGCTTCAGCAAAGGAAGCGGAAGGCGACATAGAGCGGCAGTATTTTGAATCCGTAACACACTCATTGGCCAGCCTCCAGTTTCGCTCAGAATTGGGGCAGACCAAGCAACCTCAAAAAAAGCTGGCGCATGCCGGAGACACTATCAGGCGGAGAGCGGCAGTACCAGAAAGAGGATGGTAGCGATGGTTTCTTTGGTGCGGAAGCGGATGAGCCAGAGGAGCGGGGGGTTGTCTTTGTGGTACTGCTGGTGATCGGCCCACGCGCGGGGGGAATAATCACTGGTCAACTACTTCACATTTGGCGGTCAAAACCGGCGTAGAATTCGTGTATAGCCACGGCTCCGCTGCCGAGCATCCCGGCCTTTTCATTCAGTCGACTGGCAACGGCATCGCTGACACGGCCGTAGACGTCAATGCTCAATAGTTCCAGAAGGCTGGCGAATTTGCGAAATTCTGCAGCGCCTGTGTCCAGGTGGAACTTGAGCGAGGCTGAATCAGGATGGATGGCAACGACCGTCATCTCTGTTTCGTCCTCATTGAGGAAGAAAGCATACGAAAGGAGCCGGGGCATGTTCGCTTCCACGAACGAGGCCAGGTCTTTCATGGCCGTTTTCAGTTTCGCGAGCTGTCCCGGGCGAATCTTCGATATGTCGACATAGACGATTGGAAAAGACATTGTTATTCCTTATGAAAAGTTTTATGGCTTTGGACGAATTGCCGGACGAACGCCCGGCGAGGATTTGTCACTCGTACTGTGATTTCCTGATATCTGATCAGAACTTGGGACTACCCGGTCCGATCAGAGATTGGGCGGCATGAATGTTGTTTGAGTACTAAAGGCGCCGGCTTTTTAAGCCGGCGTCTTGCTTTTTGCGGACATCCCGCAGACTAGCCTGTGTGCGCCGGAAGGTCGCTGTTGAAGATGTCGCGGTGTAATTTCCACTCGCCGTTCTCATTCTTCCAGATCACGATATACTTGCCGCGATCGACCGTCTGCCCGTCTTTGCCCAGCAGTTCGACGCTCGACACCTCGACGGCCATGTCGTCGCAGCCCTGCACGTCCCCCTCGTTCAGCTTGATCTCACGCACACCGGAATCCCACAAACCTTTCCAGAAGGCGCGAATATCCGCCTTACCGGCTGCAGAAGCGCTGTTTGGGGGCATAACCCAGCCATCCTCAGTATAGAATTCTGCGATGCCGGCGGTGTCCCCGCGCTTAAATTTGGCCATTAGTTCTTCATTCGCTTCCATTATCGCATCTTTGGCTGTTGTCTTCGTTAGTTCTTGCATTGATTAACTCCTTTTCTGCCTGTTTGGCAGACAGAACGAAACAGTGATCTATCTGACCTCAAACCGTCAGACCATAGCGTACCTCCTTCTGGATTGTCTCACCGCCCGCTTACGAGCAGCGTCGAAGAGAAGTCACTTTACGAGGATCGGCCGGTAACGCATCATCATTTATGAAGTGCGCTGCGCTATTTTATGCTCGATCTTTAAGAATTCGGGCTGCTACGCGAATGCGTAGAATGAAGCTGGTTTGGCCGGATCCACAAATCTATTATGCCACAAAGTGCGCGGGGTCCGCAAGGTATATTAATATTACTAATGGCGCGGCTTGATAAGAAGGACGCTGCCTGCACGCTGCAGTACGACTGTTTGATGTATACGGTTCGGGGTCTGTTTTGTGAAAATACTGGCGCCTGGCCCGGGAGGCGAGGAGACGATTGGGTGATGTGTGATGTCGGATTTGCGGCTGCGAGGTGCGGCGTGCTGGATACATGAACCAGGCTACCTTAATACTGCCTGCTGAACACAGAACACTGAAAACCGTTTACGGTATACTGTTCACTGAATCCTGTCTTTATTAAAAACCGAGCCCCGGAGGCAACCATGACCCTGAACAAACGCTTAAGCGACCTGCTGCGCACCATGCGCGATGAGGTGCTGGATTTTGACGGCCGTCTCAACGATGAACAGCGCGCCGAAACTGGATTACCCGACGCCTGGTCGGCCAAAGACGAAGTGGCGCACTGCATGGTCTGGGCGGGGCGCACGCTCGACGACATCCAGGCCGCCGCCGCCGGGGAGCCTACGCCTGAGCCGGAGTCCGACGACTTTAACGAAGAAAACCGCATCGTATTTGTAAGGCACCGTGACGACACCTGGGAGCAGGTGAAGAAGATGGTCGAGGGCACATACGGCCGTGCAATCGCTTTCGTGGACGGCAAGGCCGAGTCCGATCTCCTTGCCCATCCTGAAGGGCTGGAATACCCCGTCTGGCGCGAGATTGCCGGCAGCTATATCTCGCACACCATGTTCCACATCTGGGAATATCTGGAAAAGCACGGTTACGCCTCCGAGATTCCCGGCATCTTCGGCGAGCAGTTCTTCGAACGCGTTATCGCCCTGCACGACGATCCCGGCTGGCGCGGCACGGCCTACTACAACCTGGCCTGCCAGGATGCGCTCAACGGAAACAGCGAACAGGCCATCGCCTACCTCTCACAGGCCTTGCACTACAACCCCAACCTGATCGAATGGTCGCAGCAGGATTCCGACCTGGATTCCCTGCGCGAGCTTGACGCGTTCAAGGCGCTGTACGATGGATAGTGGACTGCGTTCACTGCTTTGTCAATGTTCAGTAAAGAGCAGCCCGCTGATTCCTGTTTACTGTAAACCGTTCACTGATCCACGGGTGGAAGTTGCTCTGCAGGGTAGACGATGAAGATCGGCGTGGAGCACGGCCGTTCGACTTCTGCCTGCTGGAACCGCCAGCGCAGCCGCAGCGAAAACGAGGTCACCGGGCAGGCGCCGGCCGTGTCCCATTCGCGAACGGCGTTGAACGCGCCCTCGACAACGCGCTCGTAGCAGCCGTTGGAAACGGATCGCCAGCCGCCGGCGTCGCCAATTACCTGCCCCCATTCGTCGACGCCGATCAGGTCCGGCGCGTCGATATAAGCGCGCGGCTGGTCGAAGGTGATACCCTGCTTGACGGCCCAGTCGGCCGATTCCATCATAGTCGCCCGGATCTGCATGCTGTCCGGCGGCCGTCTCCCGCCGCATGCCTTAATCACCAACCCCGCACGGCCGTAATTCTCACCAAGGAAGAAATGGTCGATCTCGATCGCTGACGGCTCGGATTTTTGGCAGCCTGTGACCGGCACAACCAGCGCCAGCAGCAGCACTATCAAAATCATCTTCATATTCATCGCGCATAAGCTTACCCTTTCCGGGCACGCCCTGACAAGCGCCGTTCGCTTACCGGATGATTGGCGTATCAAACTGCTTCCTTCCCGCTGTGAATTATTTCCCAAAATGGCCAGTTTCCTAATAGGAGGTAAGATATGACGTTAGCCCATCCTATTGGGCTGCTTTATCGTGCCTTATATGCAATAACCTGGAGAACAAAATATGTCTGTTGAAGAAAACAAGAAGTTGGCGTCGCAGTTCGTCGAAGAAGTAATCAATCAACACGATCTGAACGCCGTGGATAAATACGTCTCGCCCACAATGATTGAAAATGAGGAGATGCCCGCGGAACTGCCGTCAGGGAGTGAGGGCACCAAAGCTATCTTCACCATGACCTTCAACGCCTTCCCCGATTTCCATGCCACGATTGAAAACTTGATCGCCGAAGATGATAAGGTCGCCGTTCATATGCGCTGGACTGGCACGCAGGAAGGTGAGTTCATGGGCATCCCTGCCACAGGAAAACCGATGTCGATCAGCGT
>JBJYWZ010000200.1:0-1500 GCA_046259725.1 Promineifilaceae bacterium (SeqCode)
ACATTCCAGGTTTCCACCGCAAAATCGCGCCTGCGCGCGTCGCTCCATCAAGGCCTGCAAATCATTGAGGTGAAGCACATGAACAGAATAGCGAAGTTGACGAAATTGATCCTGCCGCTGCTTCTCGGGCCGCTGCTCGTCTGGAGCGTGCTATCCGTGCTCGCCGCCAACCGGACCGTGCCGCTGAAGGGGCAGTTTTCCGGCGCCGGCAATGATTTCAGCGGGCAGGTTACGCAGCTCGGCCGGTTTGACGGCGTCTTTAATCCGCAGACTTTTTCGGCCGTCTGGGTGGCAGCCAACGGCGATACGCTCATTAACCAGACCACCAGCTTTGCATTCGTGGACGCGGACTGCCCGGACGTAGCCAATTGGTGTGAATACGTTCAGGAGCTGGCCATAACCGGGGGCACCGGCCGCTTCGCCTTTTCCCAGGGGCAGGCCTCGGTCACCGGTTTTATGGATCCAGCCCCCGGAGGCGCCTATAACGGCCGTATTGATGGTTTGCTAACCCAGCAGGTGCCCGACGACGCCGATCTGGCCGCCAGGATTTCTGCTCACCGCCATCCCCTTGATGTAGACGGCGACGGCGAGGATGAGCTTTTTGAATTTGATGTTGCTGTCGATGGTGAAAATGACGGCACTGCGATGGGCAGCGTCCAATGGCGCAGTAGCAACCTCGTGACCAATTTTGCCATCACCGATGGCGACCTGTTCTGTGACCGCGAATACGACCGGCCTGCTATACGCATGAGGAGCACGGCAACAACGTGGGCCACGGGCAACAACGATGCAGGCCAGGATGGTCAGCACGGCGTGGCGGCGCTCACCGTCAGCCCAATCAGTCCCGAGTCAGGTTTCAATTATGATTTGCGCTGGACTATCTTCTTCACTGATCCCGAGCTGACCGCGTCAGCCGCGAATACTTATGTTATTGAGCCAACTTTCGTCACGACCGACCCAGATGCCATTTACGGCGTCATCAACATTGACCCATGCCTGAGCGTCCCCGGTCCGGATTAGGCGGATAAGCTGCGCGAACCCGCCGCAACGCCAGCCCGTTCGGCATAAATCACAAAAATACGAGCATCCCTGATCCGCTACGTTGTGCCGGCCGCAGGGATTCTTCATCATGCTCCATCCAGCATCCCGCATCTTGCCGCCCTGCCACCTGCAACCTGCCCCCATTCCCGCTATAATTGCCCAAAAAGCGGGACAATTTTATGACCTTTTCTACCCCTGTTACAGAAACCATGAACAACCACGTCACCGTGCGCTTTTTCAACGGCGATCCCATCCCCGATGGGATGCTGGGAGCGATTCTGGAGGCGGCGCGGCGCTCGCCGACGAGCAGCAACATGCAGACCTACAGCATCGTCGTCGTGCGTGACCCGGCGAGGCGTAAAGTCCTGGCGCGTATTGCCGGCAACCAGAAGCACATTGAGACCTGCGATGTTTTCCTGGCCTTCTGCGCCGATATTCACCGCCTGGAAACGGCCGTTA
>JBJYWZ010000201.1:0-1675 GCA_046259725.1 Promineifilaceae bacterium (SeqCode)
TATTCATCACGGTGATGCTGATCCCGCTGCTCAAGTCGGCGGCCCTGCGTTACAATGCCGTGGATGTACCGAACGAGCGCAAGGTCCACCTGCACCCCATTCCGCGGGTGGGGGGGCTGGCCATGGCTACCGGCATCCTTTTGTCGGTGCTGTTCTGGGCGCCCATGAACACTTTCGGGATGGCACTCCTTTCCGGTTCGGTCGTGATCGTGGTCTTCGCCCTTATAGATGACGTGATTAACCTGGGCTATCGCCCCAAGTTGCTGGGCCAGATCATGGCGGCGCTCTGCGTAGTGGTGTTCGGCGACTTGCAGGTGCGCTCTTTGGGCACGCTGCTGCCGGCCGGGACCGTTCTGCCCCCTGCCGCCGCTATACCCCTGACCTGTTTTTTGATCGTGGCCGCCACCAATGCCATCAACCTGTCCGACGGACTGGACGGACTGGCCGGCGGCCTCAGCCTTTTGATCTTCATATGTATCGGGTTCATCAGCTACAGCTACAATATGTGGCTCCCGGTATTCGTTTCGGTGGCCGGGGCCGGGGCCATATTCGGTTTTTTGCGCTACAACACCCACCCGGCCGTCATCTTCATGGGAGACACGGGCAGCCAGTTGCTGGGCTTTCTGGCCATGTGCCTGTCCATCTGGATCTCCCAGACTCAAGAATCGCTCAGTGTCGTGCTTCCCATTGTGATACTGGGCTTCCCTCTTATCGATACACTGGTGGTGATGGTGGAGCGTATCGTCCGAGGCCGGTCCCCCTTCAAGGCCGACAAGAATCACCTGCACCACAAGCTCATGCGCCTGGGACTTACTCACAGCGAGGCCGTGGTGGCGGTCTACCTGCACCAAATCATCCTGGTGAGCGGCGCCTTCTTTTTGCGCCGCCAGGACGATGGGCTCGTGCTGGGCTTCTACCTGGTTTTTGCTGCCATCGTCATCGTCGGGTCCACGGTGACGGATCGCATGGGCTGGCAGATCCCGCGCTTCGATCTGATCGACAGGGTGGTCAAGGGGCATTTCAGGGAACTCAGGGAAAGGGCTGTCCCGGTAAAGGCGGCCTTCGCCATTATCAGGTACCTGGCGCCGACCTTGCTGTTGATCACCTGCTTTATGATGGATGCGCCGGCAGCCTACTTCGCATGGATCTGTGCGGTGATCGCCTTGATCCTGGCCATTTCCGCACTCGCACGGACGACCTGGTTGATTCAATTGCTGCGTCTAGCCCTTTACCTGTGCATCCCCTTCATTGTCTACCACTGCAACGCCTGTATATACGACGAAATACCGGCGTTGCTCAAACACGCATTTAACATCTCACACGGTTTGCTGGCATTTTTCGCCATCCTGACCCTCAAGTTTACCCGCCGCCGCAAAGGGTTTCGGGTAACGCCTATGGACGTATTAATTCTTTTTATGGCCGCGATAATGCCTTATTTCCCGAATCCACACTTGCAAAGCGCCCACATGGGCATCGTGAGCGCCCGTATTCTCGTCATGATTTTCAGCTACGAGGTGCTGATCGGCGAGTTGCGTGACCAATTGTCCGGCCAGTCCTTGCTCTTTGCCGGAGCACTGATGGTGGCGGGAATGAGCGTATTGGTCGGTTAGCAGAACACAATACCCTTAAACAGGAAGAGGAGCGGAATGTGAAAAAAACGGTTTGCTGTGCTGTT
>JBJYWZ010000202.1:0-2520 GCA_046259725.1 Promineifilaceae bacterium (SeqCode)
GCTTCCCTGGCGTTCATGCACTCGATCACTGCGAATTCGAGCTGCGTTCAGGTGAAGTCCATGCCCTGGTCGGTGAGAATGGCGCCGGCAAATCCACGTTGATGAAAATCCTGGCTGGAATTTACAGTAGAGATGAAGGAACAATCTCGTATAAAGGCCAGGAAGTAGATATTCCAACGCCCAGATCAGCCCAGGATCTGGGGATCAGCATGATCCATCAAGAGCTAAATCTCATGGGCCACCTGACAGTAGCGCACAATATATTTATCGGCCGTGAACCGCGCACCCGTGTTCGCTTCGTACTGGACGAAAAAGCGATCAATCAACAGGCCCAGGAACTTCTTGATATTATCCATTTAGATCTTGATCCGCGTACGAAGGTTGCCAATCTTTCTGTAGCCAAACAGCAAATGGTCGAGATTGCCAAAGCGCTCTCCTTCAATTCCGAAGTTCTGATTATGGATGAGCCGACGGCGGCGCTCACAGATTCGGAAATCGAAGAATTGTTCCGCATTATTCGCAAGCTTCGCGAACAGGGCGTCGGCATCGTCTATATTTCACATAGGCTCGAGGAACTGAAAGTTATCTCCGATCGCATCACCGTTATGCGCGACGGCCGTTACATCGATACCGTTCCCACCGCGGAGACGACCAGAGACGAAATCATCAGCATGATGGTCGGTCGCACCATCTATGAGGAGGCGCCCGATATCCCGGATCACGCCAGCAGGGCGTGCGTGCTCGAAGTGAAGAACCTGAATCGCGGCGATCAAATCAGAGATATAAATTTCGACCTGATGAAGGGAGAGATTCTCGGCTTTGCCGGCCTCATGGGTGCGGGCCGTACGGAGGTCGCGCGCGCCGTCTTCGGTGCCGATCCCATCGATTCAGGCGAGATCTATATCCACGGGCAAAAGATCGACATCAAGAGCCCGGGAGATGCTGTTGCGAGTGGCATCGGCTACCTGTCAGAAGATCGCAAGCGCTACGGCCTGAGCTTGAAACAGGATGTTGAAACCAACACGGTATTGGCCTCCTACGACAAATTCCGCGGCCTGGTGGGCTGGGTCAAGACTGACGAGACCAGCGCCGTCGCCCAAAAATATGTTGATGCTCTGGCGATCAAGACGCCAACAATCAAGCAGTTGGTCAAGAATTTATCAGGCGGCAACCAGCAAAAGGTCGTCATCGCCAAATGGCTGACGGCCGACACCGAAATTCTTATATTTGACGAGCCGACTCGCGGCATCGATGTCGGCGCCAAAAGCGAAATCTACAGGCTGCTCAACGAGCTTGCCAGCCAGGGCAAATCGATCATAATGATTTCCTCTGAGCTGCCGGAAATCTTACGCATGAGCCACCGGGTAGTGGTCATGTGTGAAGGCCGCATCACGGGTATTTTGCCGATAGAAGAAGCGGATCAAAAATCTATTATGCACCTTGCCACGCTGAGAAACGGCGAACCGGCAGGCGTACCCGCGTAAACACGCATAAGATTGAGGGACGATTCCATGACATCTGAAATCACAGCGACAACACATTCCGAAAAGCGATCATTTTGGCAATCCGACGCCACGCAGAAACTTGCAGCGTTCGGCGGATTGATCATCATGTTTATTGTCTTTTCTTTGGCATCGCCGAACTTCCTGCAGTTCAGCAATATCGTCGGCATTTTGCTGGCCACGGCCGTCAACGGCATCCTCGCTCTCGGCGCCACATTCGTCATCATCAGCGGCGGGATCGACCTTTCTGTGGGAACGGTAATGACCTTATCGGCGGTAATGACCGGCGTGTTCATCACCAATATGGGTCTCCCCATCCCGGTCGGCATCCTGGGTGGGCTGGCAACCGGCGCCCTCGCCGGTCTGATCAATGGCTCCGTCATTTCCAAAATGAAGATCCCTCCCTTCATTGCCACGCTGGGTATGCTTTACATTGCCAAAGGATTGGCGCTGGTCATTTCGGATCTTAAACCCATTTATTTCACGGAAACGCCTGCCTTTTCCCAGGTAGCTATGGGTTCCGTCACCGGTAGAGTCATTCCCGGTTTTGACATTCCTAACGCTGTTTTGATTTTCTTTGGCGCGGCACTGGTGGCTAACTTCATATTGAGCAGAACGGTACTCGGTCGCTATACATTCGCCCTGGGCAGCAACGAAGAGGCAACCCGCCTCTCCGGCGTTAATACGGATGCCTGGAAAATGGCTGTTTATATGCTGGCCGGGACCTTCGCCGGTTTGGCCGGCGTCGTTATCGCTTCACGTCTGAATTCCGCACAGCCGGCTCTGGGGGCCGGATACGAACTGGACGCTATCGCCGCCGTCGTTATCGGCGGCACCTCCCTGAGCGGTGGCGAAGGAACCATATTGGGCACCGTCATCGGCGCATTTGTCATCAGTGTGCTGACCAATGGTCTGCGTATCATGTCGGTCCCTCAGGAATGGCAGATCGTCATTACCGGTGCTATTGTCATCCTGGCAGTGTGGGCCGATGTCTTGCGCCGCAGCAGGCAGCAGTAAG
>JBJYWZ010000203.1:0-4152 GCA_046259725.1 Promineifilaceae bacterium (SeqCode)
CGTTCCAATGCATACCGGCCAGCTCACAGCCCTTTCTGGTCAGCGGCTGTCCTGTACTGACTGCAGTCGCATCCGGCTCTCGAGTGGCCTCAGCCTCTCTGACGGAGACGTCGCACACGTTGGCATTGTCGTTCCACGTCAGGTTGGACTTTTCGCAGTCGGCTCGGGTCAATGGCTGGGAGACGAGTTGTTCCGCGAATGCTTGCGTTCCAGCGAGACCAGAAATAATCACCAGCAGTAGTGCTAATCGTTTCACGTCTCCTACCCGCGGTATTTGATGCAGCTACGTCCTCAGCGGTCTATCCACCTGATCAAGCTCTAACTTCGCCCGTCCTGGGATAGTTTCCTCGGCTCGACGTTTCCAGACATAGGACCAGTGGCCTTGCCGACCGCGAGTCCTATGCCGTCGCCAACGTCTCGAGCTTTGCGCGGATCGCATCCGCGGTAGGCTTGATCACTATGCCGACACCTGGAATGGCAAGCGCCTTGTCTAGAAGCTGATCAAGAGTCGGCCTTATCGCGGCGAATGTCTTGGCCACCAGTGCGCGGGTATCAGGCGACATTTGATCCAAAAGACCGTTCAACTGCTCAAATTGCGAGTTGGCTTCATTGAGCTTCGGCAGCGCTGCCCGGGCTGTCGGCTCGTCTTTGACGTCCTCGAGTGACGATTGCACGTTGTTCACCGCAGCGGCAGCAAGCTCGCCGACGTCGACGTCTCCGACCGTCACGCCCTTGAGCTGTTCCAACATGCTCGCGTAAGGCGCCTCAATCTGGGGGCTTGGCGCTTCGGCGGTCTGCTCAGGTGTCGACAAGAGACGCCAAGCGAAGAGGGCAATCAGCAGAGCCGCAAGGACACCTAACCACCAGGTCCACGATGAGGAGCTAGATTTCGCAGGAGTGCGAGACACGCCTGTTTTGGCCGCGCTGACCACATCATCAAGGATCCCGGCTTGGCTAAGATATTTGGAGAATCCCGAAGGCAAAGCCGCCTGGACCGTATCCCTCTGGGAAGTGAGCAGGTTGGCAAGCCCCGATGCATCGAGCCCCCGATCCCGTTGTTCGTGTCCGAGGACGCCGAGGACCACTGGTCCGAGGAGACCCATGAGGCTCTTCGAGCTGCTCTCGCCGATGCCCGCGTACTGCCCGACCGCGCTGCCGATGCCCGACAGGATTTTTTTGCCAAGAAGAGCGGTCAGGACGCTCGACCCCTGATCAACAAGAGCCTTCTGGCCGGATCCCCCGACGACGTTGGCTAAACTCGACAGCAGACCGGGCTCTTGCTGTCTGACAACATCATTTAACTTGGTGGCACCCTGAGGCTTTGAAACATAAGAGATCAACGCCCCAAGGAGCGCAGGAATCGCTGCAACAATGGCTTTCTGCGTAACTGTCTTGTTCAGTCCAAGGCCAGAGGCAATACGGTCTACGATTGCGGGCGCTAATGCCTCTGTGATTTGTGCGACGATGTTCGTTGCCATGGGACGCTCCCTAAAGGTTCGAAGACCCGGACGAATGATTGGCTAAACCATCACTCCTAAAGTCTTGGTGATATCAGCGAGAGTGGCCTTCTCAGCATCGGTGACTTGAACGCCACCGAACCCTAAAAAGCCCCCTTCTTTGGACGCTTCAGCAACTTTTTGACTGATGCCTCGCAGCCAACCCTTGAAAGCGGCAGCGTCGTTTGGGGCCTTTGCATCGAGCAGCCGGGAGACCTCACCCAGGCTTGAAAGCGAGCGTTGCACAACGTCGGCAGGTTTGGCGCCTTCGAAACGCTTGCGCAACGCATCTTGAATCTCAGATCGACCTTGCGAGGTCTCGAAATCTGCAACGACGGCCTTGACCAGCTCGTTGGCGCCGGCATCCGTCTTCGCCGCGACAAGGGCTGAACTACTCGCGAAAGCTTCCTTAAGTGCGCCCCACAAACCGCTCGGTTCTGCAGCTGACACCGCCATGCCGGCAATCATGGGGCTCTCCAAAAGCGTGGTCCACTCCTCAGGAGTGAAGCTTTGCTTATTTGCCATGGAGCATTCCTCTATTTGAGCCCAAGAATTTGCGGGACGCCCTTCTGCTAGGGCGCCCCGCTGCTACACATCCGTTCGAAGATACTGCTCTTCTGGGGCGGCATCTTTCAGATTTTAGCTCTAATTAAATCTCGGGGCTTATTCTTCGCCGGCCTTTTTTGCACCACCGATGATGGCACCAGCGGCCGCACCCTTACCGGCGTCCCCGCCCATGATCGTACCGACAGCCGCGCCTTTCGCTGCGCCTTTGACGGCGCTCGGATCTTCGGACTTGGTTCCGCCGAGGACGGCACCCGCGGCCGCGCCTTTAGCAGCGCCGGCGCCCGTGACAGCGCCAACCGCAGCGCCAGTCGCCGCGCCCTTCGCAGCGCTTCCTTCGCCCTCTTCGGCGCTGGCTGATGTTGCTGCAAAGGCTGCAAATGGCAGCATGGCGCTGAGGGTCAAAACGCAGATTGTGTTGCTGGTCTTCATTATAGCTACTCCTGTTACTTCGCTTGGTTGATAGTTTTGGGTAACTCCGAGTCACCCCATTTGGTTCGGGAATGTGTTGGGACGACCACTCGGTGTGAAACGCTCGGCGCGCTCGAATTGGTCGCCCAATCCGCAGCCGTCCTTAGCACACTTGGCGACATTCGGCCCCAGTGGCTGGCAAGAACTCGATAGTTCGAGGAGCTCTTGTTCCAGTGCTGCTTCTAGTTCGTCGTCATCGATGAACAGCTCAACGACGTGGCCATCGTCGCTGCGATCAAAATTTTTGTCACTCATCTCACTTATTACTCGCACTCCAGCGCATTCACACGTCTGGATGTTCTCCAAGCGATGTGAGCGGCATCAGACGATCCAGAAGAGCTTCCAGAAACCCGCCGTTCATTTCGCCGTGTGGGCTAACGCTAACAGGCCCGGATTTTTAGCCCCTGACCGAATGGGCCAAAGCCAACAGGTCGGCATTCTGAGCCCCTCCGAAAAGTGGGCTCAATCTCAGCACATCGGAGGCATCCGGGCCCCCGAAGCTAGAAGAAACGATCGACATGATCGTGAAGAGTGCCGCCATGACCCAACCTTCGATGGGAATGCGGCCTTTTATGGGAATTCTGGCCATGTTTCTACTCCCTCTGAGTAGCTGCTTTCCCTCGGAACAGCAGGACATCATTCCCCCGTATCAACACGATATGTGCGAGTTTTTTCACTGTCAATTGAACATTTCATTACAATCGCAAATTCGGAACTGCTTCTTCTTCAGGTTCGGGGACGGAGCGCTGCCCTACCAAAAGTCTTGATAATCGAGGATTTCGGCGCCATGCGAGGACGTTGACATCGGCGGGTCGGAATCACACATAAAGCGAAGTCTAGGGACGGCGAATCGCACACTTTCTGCCGCTCCGCACATGGCACAGGGAGAGCGAATGAGCGAGGTGACGATTTCAGCGGGTGAAGCTGCGCGCCGTCTAGGCGTCTCACCGATCACGATCCAGCGATGGGTCGATAAAGGTGTGCTGAATGCAGAACGCACGCCCGGTGGCCATAGACGGATTTATGTCACCGAGCTTCGTCGCCTGATGGCTGCCAACCGTCCCGAGCGGCCGACAGGGCCCATTGCCGATTGGCTGGATGTACTCAGAGCTGGCGACGCTGTAAGGGTCAAAGCCGCGCTGCTTTCGGCAAAGCAGAAATACGCTGGTTGGGCGCCTGTTGCCGATGAAGTTGCTTCTGCGATTGCGGAACTGGGGCGTGATTGGGAAGCAGGTCAGTCTCACATATTTCAAGAACGCATCGCGACTGAAACGCTTCGGCGTGGTTTAGCGCTCTGTCTCGCCGAGCTGCGCAATGACCGGGAAGCTCCTCGAGCCGTGCTTTTCACGGTTGAGGGGGAGCGGCACGTTGTTGGATTAGCGTTGGCAGAGCTCGTCTTGGCACATGAGGGGTGGCAATGCCTATGGTTGGGGGACGGGCCGCCGGCGGAAGAGCTGCAGCCCATAGTTGACCAACTCAAGCCCGATCTCTTGGTTATTTCTGCTTCGTCTTGCACGCCTTCAAAAACAATCGAGAGCTATCAAACAGAGCTAAAGCGCGCAGCGGAGAAAAACAGCATAGCGTTGGCATTAGGCGGCAGCGGCGCTTGGGTCGTTGACCC
>JBJYWZ010000204.1:0-4366 GCA_046259725.1 Promineifilaceae bacterium (SeqCode)
ATCGACCCCATTGACGGCACGACCAATTACAGCCGCTGGGTGCCCATTTTCTGCGTGTCCGTGGCCGCCGTGCGCAATGAGCCGCCGCTGACCACGGATAAGGTGCTGGCCGCTGCCGTTTACGATCCTATGCAGGATGAGCTGTTCACGGCATCGGCCGGCGGGCCCTGCCTGCTGGAAGGAAGCGGGCTGCACGGCCGTCAGCTCCAGACCAGCCCGGTGGAGGAGATCAAAGATTCGCTGATCGGCCTCGACCTGCCGCTGGAAGCTCGTCCCCGGCAGGAGGCGCTGGAGCTGATCAATCAACTGGGGCATCAGGTCAATGTCTTTCGCTGCCTGGGCTCGGCCACGCTGGCCATGGCCTGGGTAGCCGCGGGACGTCTCGATGGCTACATCAATTTCCAGCTCAAACCATGGGATGTGGCCGCCGCCGCGCTGCTCGTTACGCAGGCGGGCGGCTTGGTCAGCGACCTCTCCGGCGGCCTGCTCGAACTGGACCCGGCCGGCTTCGGCTGCCAGACCAGCAATGCTTACCTGGCCCCTCATCTGACGCCCAGAAAATGATGCTTGTCGAAAAGGTCACTTTCACTTGATAATTGAGTACCTTAAGGCGTGGCCGGATGCCGTGCGCGCCAGCCAAGGTTACGGCCGTTTTGCCGAAAGTGTTTGAATCGCAAATCTAATTAACAAAAGTCATAACTGGAGAAATAGGGAGTTAGGAGCATGTCTGTTTTCAAGAAAATTGTTGCCGTTATCACAATGGTCCTTTCAGTTATTGCCGTTATCGTCCTGATCGTGGCCCTCGTTGGAAGCTGGCCGGCCAAGGCGCAGGTGGAGACAACGGCCGTTAGTTTGCTGCTCACCGGTGAGAGTGTCGTCACATCGACGCGCGCCGGGATGCAGCGCGTTGATGTCGTGCTCACACGATCGACCTCCATCTTGACTGACGTGGACGGCCGTATTCGCGAGCTGAGCACAGCAGTGCAAAATAGCAGCCTTCTGGTCGACCGTGTGCGCGAATCGACGGACAATGAACTGGTGATAGCCGTCAATAACGCCGTGGACACATTTAACGAAATTGAAGCCAATATCGTCGCTATTAACGAGACGGTTGAGTCGTTCCGCTCGATCCCCATGCTCTCCGCCTCAGTCAACACCCGGCTCCCGGAAACAACCAGGCTGCAAGAAGTGGTCGATAAGATGGCCGCGCTGCGCGAAGGGGTGGCCAATCTATCGCGGCTCTTGCAGGCCAGGCGAGCTGAACTGATTGATGGAAAGATCAGCGTCATCACCGACGCTACCGGTACGCTTTTAAACGATTTGAGCAATACGCAGGTTACCCTGCAGGAAACCGACCAGCGCCTGGCCGACAGCGCTGTAATCATGAGCGAAGTGCGGCAGCGCCTGCCGCAAATACTGACCATGATCACCATCATTCTCAATCTGGTTTTCTTACTCTGCATCCTGGCCTTCGTCAGCCTCTTTATCCATGCTTACGCCTACTTTAAATGCCCGCAGGATGGGCTGAGCGGGCTGATGCCGGATGACTGTGCCAGGGCTGCCATAGAAGCGTGAGTTCCAGAGCTGGTAGCGGTTGTGATTGTGCACGATAAACAATCCCGAATTTTGGATCTATTGACCGTGTATCGGGGCAAATATTGTGAAATAATCTACAAAGGGCCCGCTTCGCAGGAATTGGCGCGGCAAGCCGGAGATTATTAAGATGCGATGGCCGCCGTACGAACACGTTTTTTTCGACTGTGATTCCACCCTGACGACGGTTGAGGGAATTGATATCCTGGCCGAAACGGCCGGCAAACGCTGGCGCGTCGAGGTGTTGACACAGGCGGCCATGGAGGGTAATGTCGACCTGTCCGAAGTTTACGAACGCCGCCTGCGCGCCGTGAAGCCGCGCCAGAGCCAGATTCGTGCACTCCACCGTGCTTACAAGCGCAACCTTGTTGTCGATGCCCAGGCTGTCATCGCCGCCTTGAAGGAACTTGGCCAGGAGGTGTATATCATCAGCGGCGGTCTTCTCGAACCCGTGCGTGAATTTGGCGTCTATCTTGGCGTGCCCAAGGAGCATATTCGCGCGGTTGGCGTAACCTACAACGAGCTGTCCGGCCAATGGTGGATTGGCGGCGACCAGCAGTACCTGGATTATGAGGACGGTGCGCTGACGGTCAGTGACGGCAAAGCCGACATTGTCGAGGAGCTGATGGCCGGAAAATCCGGCCGTTCGCTGCTTATCGGAGACGGCGCCAGCGACCTCATGGCCGGCCTCGCCGTGGATCTTTTCGTCGGATTTGGCGGCGTCATCAGCCGCCCCGCGGTGCGCGAGCAGGCCCCTGTCTTCATCCAGAGTGAAAGTCTGGCCCCGCTTCTGGCGCTCGCTGGCGGCCCCGCGGCGCTGCGCCGTTTAGACAATACATCCTTTCAGGACCTGGGCCAGAAGGCCTGGGATCTGATTCAATCAGGAGCAGTGAGTTTTACAGATGAACGACTCGAACGAAAATTCAGTGAGGCAATCAAAGCACATCAAACTTTTTATTCCCGGACCGACGGAGGTGCGCCCGGAAATCCTGGACGCCCAAGCGCGTTGGATGATTGGACACCGGATGCCGGAGTGCGCTGACCTGATCAAAAGCGTCCAGGAGAAATTACCGCGTGTGTTCTTTACGGAACAGACCGTCTTGATTACGGCCTCGACCGGCACAGGCCTCTGGGAAGCGGCCGTACGCAATACGATCAACAAAAAGGCCCTCAACTGCGTCAACGGCGCTTTCAGCGACCGTTTTCGCATGGTCACCGAGGTTAACGGTAAAGACAACGAGGTGTTGGAAGTGCCCTGGGGCCGGCCCATCCTGCCGGAGCAGGTGGCCGAACGTCTGGCGCAGGGCGGCTTTGACGCCGTCACGCTGGTACATAACGAAACCAGCACCGGCGTGACCAGCCCGGTGAAGGAGATCGCCGAGGCGGTGCGCAGCGCGCCCAACGGCGACGAGATCATGATCCTGGTTGATTCCGTCAGCGGCCTGTCCGGCGCGCGCATCGAATTCGACGCCTGGGACCTGGACGTGGTCCTCTCTTCCAGCCAGAAGGCGTTTGCCCTGCCGCCGGGAATCGCCTTTTGCGCCGTTTCCGATCGCGCCATGGAGAAGGCGGCCACTGTGCCTAACCGTGGTTACTATTTTGATTTTCTTTCGCTGGCCAAATCGATGGCCAAGTTCCAGACGCCGGCGACGACGCCAATATCACTGATGTATGCCCTGGACCGGCAGCTCGACAACATGATGGCCGAAGGGATGGAGAACCGTTTCCAGCGCCACCTGGCGATGCGCGACCGCACCATCGAGTGGGCACGCGAACACAATCTGTCGCTCTACGCCGCGCCCGGCTATGAGTCGCCGACGGTGACCTGCGTCAATAACGATCGCAGCGACGACATCGGCGCGCTCAACAGCCACCTGCGCGAGCGCGGCATGATTATCTCCAACGGCTACGGCAAATTAAAAGGCCAGAATTTTCGCATCGCGCACATGGGCGACACGACCCTGGCCGACATGGAAGAACTGTTCGCGGCCATGGATGAATTTTTCGCAAACTAGATCTGGGGTAATTGTATGTACCGAATTTTAGTTTCAGACAAATTGGGACAGGCCGGGCTTGATCGCCTGGAGGCTGCCGAAGACACGGTCTATGAGATGAAAACCGGGTTGAGTAAGGATGAACTCCTGGCGATTATGCCCGAATACGACGCGCTGATCGTGCGCAGCGGCACGAAGGTTGATGAAGATGTCTTGCGGGCCGGAACGAATCTGAAGGTGGTCGGCCGCGCCGGCATGGGCGTGGACAATATCGACTTGCGCGCGGCGACCCTGGCGGGCATCATCGTCATGAATACGCCGGGCGCCAACAGCACGGCCACGGCCGAACAGGCGATGGCCCTCATGCTGGGCGTGTCGCGGCATCTCGCCGAGGCGCACTCCTCGCTGGCAGGCGGCGAATGGAAACGATCCATGTTTACCGGGACGGAGCTGATGGGCAAGACGCTGGGCATCGTGGGTTTCGGCCGTGTCGGCCGTCTTGTTTCGCAGCGCGCCCTGGCCTTCGGCATGAACGTGCTGGCTTACGATCCCTTCGTCTCCGAAGAAGTCGCCGCCGAGCTGGATGTGACCCTGGTCGATCTGGACGACCTGCTGGCCGAGTCGGACTACATCACCCTGCACACGGCCCTGCTGGAAGAAACCGAAGAGATGGTCAACAAGAAGACCATCGCCATGATGAAGGACGGCGTGGTGATCATCAACGCCGCGCGCGGCAAGCTGATCAACGATCACGACCTGGCCGCGGCGCTGAAAAGCGG
>JBJYWZ010000205.1:0-10362 GCA_046259725.1 Promineifilaceae bacterium (SeqCode)
TTCAAGAGCGCTTCGTCGCCGAAGGGGATATCCACGGCCGTCTCCGATGGGGGCGCTGTGAATAAACGATCAGGGGCCGTCACTGACAGCGCGGCCAGTGGAATCTGCTCTTGTAGTTGGAGCTGGTACTCCCCGCTCTCTAACGCGGCCGGTAGGCGCAGCAGATGCTGCGCGCGAAGGCGCTCGCCGCTGTCCCATGTTGATGCGTCAAACCCATCCCTGATGATGGGCATGGTCCATGCATAAACGGCCCGGTCCGCCTCATCAACTAGTTGAACTGTTATTGAATCGGCGAGAGGACCGCTTGTTCGCTCCCAGAACAGCGTCAGCAGGACTTCGTCGCCCGGCGCCGCTTCAGAGCGATCCTGATTGAAACCCAATAGGGTCAAACCAGCGTCAGCCAGCGGGGCTTCAAGCGGGTACTGCGGCTTAAAGGTGGGCGCCCGATCGGGCGTGATCACCTCAATCTGGTCAATCACGGTCGTCGGCCCGACCGTGGCCCCGCTCTCATCCACCAGCGTCACCGTCTGCAAACTGTTGCGATCAAAAAGCGTCATGACAACGTTGTATATGCCGGGCGGCGTGCCGGAGAGGACCTCGACCTCGCGGCTGTCCCAGGACCACTGCCCCGCTTCCCGTTCCCAGGTTTCTGGCCCGTCTTCATAAAGGCGCGGGCGGTATGTCTCTTTATCGCTCCACAACAGGCCGTCGGGCCCGGCCAGCCAGACATTGGACTGGTAGGTTTCTAATGTCGGCGTGACGGTTCTCCAGGCCAGGTCGACATCAAAAGTGTCTCCAGCGGCGACCTGATCCTGGCTCAAATTGTGCCCGGTGAACTGCAGTTCCGCCGCATTCAGCAGGGCCGGCTTATCGACCACGGGTGCGCCGGGCCTGTGCAGGGGAGTCAGCTCGCGGTCGACCAGAAGCAGCTTGAACGCCAGCAGGACCAGCGCAACCACAGCCAGCCCGATGACGAGGGATCGATCGTTCAAAGCGAAGGAAGGTTGTTCTTCCTCTTGCCGGCCGCGGGATCGGATGTAAAAGACGATCACGCCCGCAGCGACAAGCGCCAGCAAGCTCACAGCAGATAGCGCGCTGCGCAGCGGTGTGGAACCCCACTTAACGGTAACCGTATGCTCACCTTCCGCTACGGGAAAGGTAATCAGGCCTTCGGGATCGCTGGGAACGATAGGCAGTGGCTCTCCGTCGACGGTCGCTCGCCAGCCGGGATAGAAGAAGCTGAAATAGCGGGCAGTGAACGCCTCCGGGCTGTTCACCCGGATAGTTGCCCCAAAGCCCTCATATTCCACTTCGGCCGTCGCCTCTTCGGGCAGAGTAGAGAGGTCGAAGCGCTGCGGCGTCCGGCCCTCTTGATAATCAATTTCCAACGGGGAATCCTGCGGCCGTTTCTCGACCGTGCGCGGGAAATAACTGCCCTCGGGGTCAACACCAACCAGGCCCGTGGCCGCCTCATACTCATGTACATCCACGATAGTTGGAAAGGCATCCTCTTCGCAGTTTCGCGGGTAAAGCGCCGGAACCGCCTCCAGGATGAGGAGTGCGATCGCCGCCAGGGCGGCCAGGTTTGCGTATAGACGGCGCGAATCCTTCTCTCTCGCCGCCGGCGCCATGAAAGGTATCCCGGCCAGGAAAGCGATGGGTAGGGCGGCACGGCCGATAAAGCGCCAGGGGAACTGCACAAAATCTATCAGCGGGATCCCTTCCCAGAGCGGCAGCGACACTGGTAAGGCCATGAATAGAAAAAAGGCCGCTCCTATAATCATGAGTAGGACATGCCCGCGCTGTTCCTTACTCATCCAGCGTTTCCACAGCGGCGTCGTGGCCCCGATCAGGGCAAGCGCTAATGGAATCCAGCCCAGGCGGATGGGTAAAGGCGGATTGACCAGGTTCGCATCATCCGCGGTCACAGGGGCCAGCATCTCGTTCAGGGTGGCGAAGTTAAAATGAAAATCATTGTTGCGTGTCACCGTCGATTGGCTCAGCGTGACCTGGTCCATCTCCAGCAAAGCACCGCCGGTATAAAAAAACGTCAGGCCTAGTCCCAGCCCGAAAAGCAGCGCCAAACGTAGGAGCAGACTCTTCCAGTTGATCTCATTGAGCAGACCTGCCGCTAGCAGGTAGACCAGCAGTGTGGGCGCGAATATCAAGGTGGAGATGTTGTGGCTGAGCGATAGCAGCGCCAGGCCCAGGATCCCAAATACAAGAGTTACCCAGCTGCCTTTTACCAGCCAGCGCCGTCCGATCCACAGGAGGAAAGGGAACAAGGGCAAAGCCAGACTCTCGGGAGCGTTGCCCCGCACCAGTGCGTCGATCAGGATATAGGGCGCGGCCATGTAGGCGACGGCCGAAACAAAGCCCGCGCGAGCGCCGGCGATATCCCGCACCCAGAGGAACATGAACCAGCCCGCGGCCAGGATGGCCAGGGCATAGAAGAGATTAGAGGCCGCCGCCATCGGCAGCCCCAGCAAGTGCGGGCCGAGAATGGCATAGAGCGGGCCCGGCTCGCGAAACACAAAAAACGGATAGCCGTAGCCGAACGCCAGATCGGGCACCCAGCGCGAGAAATAGATGCCATTTTCCCAGGCGTAGCGCATGGCGGCGATGCGGTGCACGTGCAGGTGGCCGTCATGGGTACAGGGCACGGCCGTCCAGTGCAGCAGCGGCGTTATGAGCGGGACTCCCAGCAGCGTGACGAGCAGCAGCTGCCCTAGAGATTGTAGAAAACTGCGCCGGGTATCCATGGGCTGCCCGTCAATAGTTGAGGATCAACAGCTCGTTAATAGGGCCGCGATTTTCGGCGCTGCTGTTGATGCGGCGCCGTGCCTGCACGCGCTCGATGCGGAATCCCGCGTAAGCTTTTTCCAGAAACTCGTCATCGGGATCAATGTTCTTAGGATCCGAATTGCTCAAAAGTAAATACGCTCCCCGTTCATCTAATCTGCGATAGAACTCGGCAAGCTGCAGTTGGTGCGAGTCGTCAAAGTTGTGCGCTGAATAGGCGGTGAAGTTGGCCGTGCTGCTGATCGGCCGGTAGGGAGGATCGAAATAGACGAGCGTCGTTTCGTCAACCACATCGGCGCAATCGCTGTAATGGCCGTAGTGAATCTGCGCGCGCTCCAGGATGGCGCTGGCGGCCCGCAGATTGGGCGCGTTGCAGATTGTGGGGTTCTTATAACGGCCGAAAGGGACATTGAAATCACCCCGTGAATTGACGCGAAAGAGCCCGTTATAGCAGGTTCTGTTGAAGAAAATCAACTGGGCTGTCCGTCTGACCCACGCTGGTTGGAACGATTCAAATGTAACTGCCGCCCTCTCTTCATTATAGCGGTCGCGCTGCCGGTAATAGAAGGTTTTACGACGCGCCTCGGACAAAGGGAGATAACGTTCTTCGATGGTTCTTAATTCAGAAATCACGGCTTCCACATCCCGCTGGATAGTGCGGTAGGCGAGAATCAATTCGGCGTTAATATCGGCGATGAACAGCTCTTCGACCGGATAGGCATGCACGATGTGAAAAAAAACGGCGCCGCTGCCCACAAAGGGCTCGATGTAGCGCCGTATCTGGCCCTTCTTCAGCGCCGCCGGCAGGTAGCTATCTATTTGCGGTAGAAGCTGGCGCTTACCCCCGGCCCATTTCAGGAAAGGCCGTGCCTTCTTCGTCTGCAGCCTGGTCATCAATTCTCCCCGACCACCTCACTGCGCCTTTCCAAGAGAAGCGTGTCGCGCCATAAGCCGTGCTGTTTGGCGATGCGTTCGCGTCGGCCGACTGTTCGAAAGCCGCAGGCGTGAAACAGCCCGACGCTGGCTTCATTTTCCGGAAAAATCGAGGCCTGCAAGGTCCAGATACCCGCCTCTTCTGCCGTTTCAATGAGCGTGTTCAGGAGACTACGGCCGACGCCGCGTCCTCGCTCTTTCTCGGTCACGTAGATGCCCACTTCGGCCACGCCGGCATAGACCGCGCGCCTGGATACCGCGTTAAGAGCAGCCCAGCCAAGGACCTCATTATTGCGCCGCACCACGAGGCGGCAGTCCGGCCGTCTGGCTGCATCCCATTCGGACCAGGATGGCACCCTGGTCTCAAAGGTCGCCTGCTCCGTTGCGATGCCTTCTTGATAGATTGCGCGAACGGCCGGCCAATCCTCTGCGGACATCGGGGAAATAATAAGCTTCTCCGGCACCTAAAGATAGCCCAATCCGCGCAGGCGATCCTCTACCTGCTGCGCCTCATCCGCATTAAAGCCCTGCTCGGGAATCACCATATTCTCCTGATCACGATCGTCAAACGTGACCTGCTGGGGCCGGTCAAAGATCTCGGTCAGGACGCGGCCGTCCATGATGCTGGGGACCGGCTCGCCAAGCATGTGCATGATTGTCGGCGCCAGATCGCGGATATGATTCGCGGGAAGCTTTGCGCCGTTCTTAATGCCCGGGCCCTGGGCCATGAAAATCCCCTCGCTGCGATGGCAGCCGGAATCGCCGCGGATCTGCAAGGTGATAATCTTACCTTCCGTGGCGAAGAGCGGACAGGCGATCATGTTGTAATCATCCAGTATCAGGTGCAGGTCGGGTCCCTTCGCGGAATAGGGGCCGTGGTATGCCTCTTCGCCCAGAATGACGCGGCTCAATATGGGCCGGCCGTTTTCATCCGCTAATTCGCTTAATACGTCGATCACCCGCTGGCGTGTCTTCTCATATTCATCCGCTTGTACTATGCCATGCGGCTCGCGACCGGCCAGATTGAGATAGACCTGGCCCACGTGACCCATACTGTAAGCCACGGTGCGCTTCCAATCCACGCTGTCAAAGCTCAAGAAACGGCCGATGACATCATTGCGCGTCTGCTTGGATACCCGCGCCGTCAAATTCTGCATGCCCATCTTGACGATGAGCTGGTAGGCCGTCGACGGCGTAATACCCCAGCGGAAAGCCAGCGCCTTAAGCTGTGTCCAGATGTCTTTCTTGAGTTTCATCAACCCCTTTTCCATGAAGAAAACGTTGATGTTGACCATATTAAGCAGGGGTCCGAAGCCGTGATCGGACATGACAATCGTCGAGGCATCGTCCGGCAGCATCTCCATCAGGCGACCCGTATAATGGTCAACCAGCTTGTAACCGTCACGAATGGCGTTCTCGTACGGGCTTGCCTCGTAGCGCGGATGATCGTGGTCCATAAAGCGCCATAGGGCATGCTTCATAACATCCATGGAAATGAAATGAACCATCATTACATCCGGTTTCTCATGGCGCATCAAATGCTGCGCCCATTTGCCGCGCGTGTGGATCAGGTCATAAAGGTCCGCTACGAACTCTTCTTCCACGCCGGGGCGGTACTGCACGGTTGGTGCGACGCGATAAGCGCCCAGCTCATCCTCATAGCGCTGCAAGAGGTCTGCCGGCTGGCTGATCTGCCCTGTTTTAGGGCTGAGCAAACCGCTGATGATGAAGCCATTGAGCGGCGCTGGCGGGTAGGTAACAGGGACATTCATGACGCCCATACGGTGGCCGGCTTCAGACAGGCGCTGCCACATTGTCGGCTGTCGAATGCGCGTCGCATTGACCAGCGTAAAATTTTCGCCGTGCGGCTGGATGAAGTCAAAGACGCCGTGCTTGCCGGGATTGCAGCCGGTCATGAAGGTCGGCCAGGCGGGACTGGTTACCGGAGGCAGCGTAGACAACAGATCGCCATGCACGCCCGTTTCCATAATGCGTGCGAGGTTGGGCAGATGCCCCTCCCGCGCCCAGGGCCGGATCAGGTCAAATGTCGCGCCGTCAAAGCCAATAATCAAGAGTTTCATATTGTTCGCTTGTTTACACGGAGATTTTCACTGAGCTGCGCGGCGTTTCCAAACAGTTAATCTCTGTCTACCTCCGTTATTTCTCTGCATGCCGCTGCGTAACCTTCAGAGGTCGCGTCTCCATAATCTATTCATCCGCGAGATCGGCGCTTTCCTTCACCATCTCCTCGCTGGGGGCATAGTCGCGAATGCGGTAGACGCGTTTGCCCTGCGATTCATAGTAAGTACGGACGATGATCTCCGCCAGCAGACCCATAGCGACGAAAAGCACGCCGAGAATGATCAGCAGAACACCCAGGAGAAGCATCGGCCGGTCTCCGATGCGGTAACCGTGAAAACCCTCTAAACCATCGGTGACACCGGCCCATATCTTATGCGCGCCCAGGAAGAACAAGATTAGCGCACCGATCAGTCCCATAGGGATGCCGACATTGCCGAAGAGATGCATCGGACGGTCGCTGTATTTTTGCAGGAAGAGGATAGTGAACAGGTCGACGATGACGCGGAAAGTGCGCGAAATGCCGTACTTTGATTTGCCGGCCACGCGCGGGCGATGATTAACTGGCACTTCCGAAAGCTGGAAGCCGTTGAAGGAACACAACTCAGGAATGAAGCGGTGCATCTCCCCATACAGGTTGAGTTCCTGGACGACTTCGTTGCGGAAAAGACGCAGCGAGCAGCCGCGGTCATGCAGGTGAACGCCGGTCGTTGTGGCGATCAGCCAGTTGGCGATTTTGGAGGGCATTTTGCGCATCAGCAATGGGTCCTGGCGGTTCTCCCGCCAGCCGTTGACGACATCACAGTCGCCCTCTTCAATGCGCGCTACCAGTTTCGGGATATCGGCCGGGTCGTTTTGGCGATCGGCATCCATAGTGACGACATATTTGCCCCGTGCGTGATCGAAACCGGCCGCAAAAGCGGCCGTCTGGCCGTAATTGCGCCGGAAACGGATGGTGGCGATATGGTCGTTTTCTTCGCGCAGTGACTGCAGCAGTTCATAGCTGCTGTCGCTGCTGCCGTCGTCTACAAAAATAACCTCATAATCAAGATCCTCGCCCGCCAGAGCAGACGTGATCTCATCCATCAAGATGCCGAGATTTTCTACTTCGTTGTATACCGGGATGACCAGGCTTAAATCCATCGCTGCTTCTCAAATACCAGTAACTTTCAAAGAGCCTGGCACTCGACCAATATCTGGGCCCCAAGATGAGGCCTTTAAACTTACTCAGGCAACATACCCCAAATCGCGTAATTTTTCCATTACCAGCGCTTCTTCTTCGTCGCTTACGCCGCTGTTGGATGCGCCGTCAGGTGCGCCGCCGCTTAGATCTATATCTTTATACTGGACGGGGTTTTCTTTATCAAATTCTGTTTCAAAGGCTTCGGTTAAGACACGTCCGTCCATATAGCTGGGGACGGGCAGGCCCATATAATGCAGGATCGTCGGTGCCAGGTCCAGCAGGCTGGCCTCCGGCAGTTCAAGATTTGTATGAATGCCCGGCCCCTTCAGCGCCGTGATGCCTACCATGTGGTGGTGCCCCGTCTGCCCGGTACTGGGTTCGATGATCTTGTTTGAGCCGAAGTCGGCGTGCCCGAAGGAAACATATTTGGCGCGATCCGTATGCAGCACCAGATCGGGCAGGCGCTCCGCGCTGCGTCCGTGGAAAACCTCCTCCCGTTTGTAGACCAGCGGGACAACCTGGCTTCCGTCGGCGGGATCGCGCAGCGCTGTCGCGGCGCCGGCGATATCGTCGCGCAGCCCCTCGTACTCTTCTGGAGATACGCAGCCCTGCGATCGCTGCCCGCTGACATTGAGATACACCTGCCCGAAATTACCCACGGAAAAAGCTTTCGTCCGCGCCCAATCGACATCATTGAAGGACAGGAAGAGGCGGCGCAGCATGCCGCCGCCGCGGCCGCGCTTGACGTTTTTGCGCATGCCGCCCATTCGCATCCGTGTCACCCATTTCAGGGCGTTGATAGGCGTCACGCCGAGCTTGAAGGCCAGGCGTTTGGCCAGGCTGACCGGCGAGCGTCTGAACTGCAGCCAGCCTTGTTCAACCAGCCAGTTGTTAATGTGGAAGAACTTGTGAAAAGGTCCAAAGCCATGATCGGAAAGGATCACGACAAGGACATCCTCGGGCAGGAGGGCCAGCATTTCGCCCAGCAGGCGGTCCACCGTTTCGTAATAATCAAGTATTTCAGGTACGGTCCGCGCAGCCATATCCGCATCGTAAAGTGGGTGCGTCTCATCCAGGAGATGCCACACTTCGTGCTGCAAGTTGTCGGTGGTTTCGAACACATACAGAAACAAATCCCAGGGATGGTTCTGCATCAGGTGTTTGACAGCCCGGGCGCGATCGATTTCCATCTGCTTGACCGCGCGCACAAAAATGGCCGGTTCCTGGCCGCGTCCCTTTTCCGACATATGCAGAGGAAACGCTCCCGCCACGTTGGTTACTTCTGCTTTGAGCGCCGGTGGATACGTATATTCGCTCTCCTGGCTGGGAGTCAGGAAGGAGCAGAGCATAAAACCGTCCAGCGGCTGCGGTGGGAAAGTCATGGGCATGCTCACAACCCCCGCTTTCCCGCCAGCGGCATTCACCAGCTCCCACAGGGCGGGCACGGCGCGCGTACGGCCGTTCGTGATCTGGACATCATAGCCATCTACAATCGGATACGTGAAGTCGACCAGGCCGTGCTGCCCCGGATTGGTTCCGGTGGTAAAGGAGGCCCAGGCGGATGCCGATACAGGTGGGATGGTTGAGCGCAAACGGCCGTGAGCCCCTTCGTTCATCAAACCGGCCAGATTGGGCAGCCGACCTTCATCCAACCAGGGCTGGATCAGGTCAAATGTCACGCCGTCAAGGCCAAAGACCGCTGCTCTACGTTTTATTCCAGGTGAAGGATTCATATCTAAAGAGATAGCATTTAAGATCGCCGCCACCACACATTGTCCGCCTGCGGCGAGCGCAGCAAATGGGAAACGCTGGACCAGGCGTACATGACCCCGCCAACCAGGCCCGCCCCAAAGCGCAAGAAATAAAAGGCGAGGGACATGGCCACGGCCGCTTCCGGGGCCACGCCAATCGGGACAAAGAGAAATAGATAGGCGCCTTCGCGTAAACCCAATCCGTTAAACGTAAACGGCAGTAGATTGATTAAAGCGATAATCGGCACATACAGAGGGAAGACGGACGGCGGCACATCGACATCCAGCGCGCGAGCGATGAAGTACTGGATCAATATCAGATTCAATGTGAACGGCAGACTGATTAATAAGGAACGCAGCAGCACCGGAAAAGGATATCGTTTAACCGTCTCCGCCAGATTCTCAAATCTGTCATAGAAGGGCGCAGTGGCGATGATTGGAACATGCGCCTTTAAAAATTGAAAAGGATTAGTCCAGCGCAGCAGCAGGAAGCCTGCAGGAATTCCAAAGCTGATCAGGGCGATGGTTAACAGGAGCACGTTGGGAAGATCGACCCCCTCCGTGTGGCCAATCGCGTGCCAGACCAGGGCGGCAAGAGCGATCAGCGACGAGCCCAGGAGGCCGGTAACGCGATCCATGACCACCGAGCTCAATGCTTCCGTGCCACGACCGTACTGCTGCCGTAGACTCACGACCTTGACAACATCTCCCCCGAAGCCGGTTGGGATGAAGTTGTTGGCGAAGAAACCGACGAAATAGAGATATACCATTCGGCCGAAGCTGGGGCGATCGTTCAGCGAGCGGTACAGGATATACCAGCGATAAGCGCGAATAATGATGTTTAGCAGGAAAAGTACGAAGGCAGGGATATACCACGCCAGGTTAAGGCGGGAAAGCACTTCAGCCACTTCGCGCAGCCCGACCATATTGAACAGTAGGGCCAGCAAGATCACGCTGAGCAGGACCTGTAAAACGCCGCGCAGCTTCTTATTCTTCAGCATAACTGGTGGATTATAGCATATGTAACTTGTGCAAGAAGTGTGGCTTCCCCACGACTTATCTACCATGATTATTTGCTGAATTTGATTGCGCCGTTATAATGGAAAATTAAGGAAGTAAATATCAGTGGAATTTCAAGGTACCTGTAACACAGGATGGATGGTATTTTTACCATAATCAGGGCAGCAGCGGTGCTTTGAAAATGTCTTAGTCGACGGCCAACCACTTTCCCACATCAAAGTTTCCTCAGTCGACTAAAGGCTACGGGCGAAATTCCCGGTTGGTATAACAGACGTTTCACAGGCGATTTCAATGGTAATCTGAACAAGCCTGAATCACGATCATTTTGACGAATTATATTTGGTTGCCGTGTGAACTGTAAAGTTTGCTAGCACATACGTTACCTGACTTCGAGGAGGTGATGCGCGAAGAACAATATCCCAGTGATTATTGAAAAGAGAATTGTCGTACAAGATTTTAAAATTATTCAAGTAACATTTGGAGGAGAAATCTATAATGTTTAAGAAACTGAGTTTATTAACCGTTCTGGCGATTTTTGCCCTGCTCTTTGTCGCTTGTGGCGGCGGAGCAGCAGAGGCGCCGCAAGTTGAGGAA
>JBJYWZ010000205.1:10462-22041 GCA_046259725.1 Promineifilaceae bacterium (SeqCode)
GGCAGCCGAAGAGATGGCAACTGAAGAACCGGCAGCTGAAGAAGCAGCCACTGAAGAGCCTGGTGAAACAGAAGGCCCCGCGCCTGCTCAGGGTGCTGATACTCTGGCTGAAGTACAGGGCCGCGGCACTTTGAACTGCGGCGCCAACGGTACGCTGCCCGCATTCGGCTTTCTCAATGAAGCAGGTGACTGGGAAGGTTTCGACTGGGATTACTGCCGCGCCATTGCAGCGGCCGTGTTAGGCGATTCAGAAGCAGTCGAAGGCCGCGCTCTGACCGCTACCGAGCGCTTCCCCGTGCTGCAGTCCGGTGAAATCGATGTTCTCATTCGCAATACGACCTGGACCACCACACGTGATACCTCCCTTGGTCTGGATTTCGCTCCGATCACATTCTATGATGGCCAGGGCATGATGGTGCGTAAAGATTCGGGCATTACCGATCTTCAAGGCCTCGAAGGCGGCACCGTTTGTGTGCAGGCTGGTACCACCACGGAAAAGAACCTGGCTGATGTTTTCCGCCAGCTGGGAATCAATGCCGAATCAGTTGTCTTTCCCGACAATCCCACCACCACCCAGGCCTATGATGAAGGGCGCTGTGACGGGTTGACCACCGACAAATCCGGCCTGGTTGCAGTCCAGACGCAGCTGACCGTTCCTGACGATCACGTCATCCTCGAGGCGACTATGTCCAAGGAACCGCTGGGTCCCGCTGTTCGCCACGGTGATAATAACTGGGGCGACATTGTCACATGGACCGTCAACTGCACCTTCCAGGCTGAAGAACTGGGCATTACCTCGGAGAATGTTGATGAATTCCTGGGCAGCGACGATCCGGTCGTCTTGAACCTGCTTGGCGTCGAAGGCGATCTGGGCCAGTACATGGGGCTCAACAACGACTTCTGCTATCAGGTCATCAAGCAGGTTGGTAACTACGGCGAGATCTACGACCGCAATCTTGGTCCCGATACGCCTTACAATCTGGAACGTGGTGTCAATGCACAATGGACTGACGGTGGTTTGATTTACTCGCCCCCGTTCCGTTAAAAACTTCAAGCCTTTATAGGCATCATTATCCCGGAAACGCCCAGTTTCCGGGATAATGCTATGAATACAACGCGTCTCGACTGGTCGAGCCCGATTTAATCGACCCGATGTAATCGGCCTGATCAGTTCGGACATAATACCAGAACGACACCGGTGAAGTAAGAATATGACATCGTTTATGAGTCGTTAGGGAGGAGGAAACAGCATGGAGCAATTGACGGGCCCACCGCCACAATCAGAACTGCAAGCCCAACAATCTGTCCCTTTTTACCGCGATACCCGCATCCTTGGCGTCTTTGGGCAGATCGGTTTCATTATCCTGGCCATTCTGTTCTTTCGCCTGATCGGAACGAATTTCGCTTCTAATGTCGGCAAACTAGGCTCGACACAATTTATTTGTCGTGACGGCTCTTTTAGTTACCTCTGTGCCTATGACTTCATGTCCAGCGAGGCCGGTTTCGATATAGCAGACACCGTTATTGAATATGTCAACACCGACTCCTACTGGTACGCTTTTTTCAACGGTATCCTGAACACGCTCAAGGTTGGCCTCATGGCCGTGGTACTGACAACATTCTTGGGACTCTTTGTGGGTATCGCGCGGCTTTCCCGCAACTGGCTGGTAAACAAAACGGCACTGGCTTATATCGAACTGTTTCGTAATACGCCCATACTTTTACAGCTCTTTTTTATCTATTTCACAGTGATATTGGCCTTTCCTGATGTGCGCGAGGCTGCACAGCCGCTTGGGCTCCCCATCTACGTTACGAATCGTGGATTGAGCATCCCTTCGCCGCAGCTTACCTCTTCCGCGGCCATCTGGCTGGCCTTTCTTGTCTTGGGAGTCATTCAATTCCAGGTAGTGTGGATATTGCTGGGACGTCGTGAGGAAAAGACAGGACATAGTAGCAACCGCTTCGGCTGGGGGGTGGTTTCTTTTCTGATTATTGCCGGTATTGGTTGGTTTGTTGCCGGAAACGTCTCCGACGCTCAAGGCCTAATGACGCCAACTGCTAGCCGCATCCGCGAAGTTGGCGATTTGGAGAAGATCATGCTCAGCCGCAGCGGTCTGAATTTTCTGAGCGATTTGGATACGCTTTCTGAGGAAGAAATTGCAGAGGTAGCTTTCAAATTTTGCGTTGTACGTGATTCCGCCTCAGAAACAAATTTAGTACGGCAGCTGCGGGGCATGAACATTCCTTATCAGGTGCAGCGTTTTGATCGTATTGACCAGGCTACTAATGCTTATCAGGAAGGGCAGTGTGAAGCAATTGTCGCTCCTAAGTCGGTATTGGCCGCCGAGCGATCAACGTTGGAAAATCCCGGCGCGAATCCGGTTATATCTGTCCGCGAACAACCCATTGTCTGGAACTTTCCCGTATTGGAAGGCTTGAACATCGCCGGCGGCAGCAGGCTCAGACCTGAGTTCACGGCTTTGTTGATCGGCCTCACCCTGTTTTATGGCGCTCAGTTGGCCGAGATTGTGCGTGCCGGTATCCAGTCAGTGGGAAAGGGACAAAATGAAGCCGCGCGAGCACTCGGTTTGAATGAAAGCCAGCGTCTGCAGCTCGTCGTTTTGCCCCAGGCGCTGAAGGTGATCATTCCCCCACTCATCAGCATTTATTTAAGCCTGATGAAAGACACCAGTCTGGGTGTCGCCGTAGGATTCCCAGAAATGTACAGTGTCGCCTTCACGACGCTGAACCAGTCGGGCCGCGCATTACAAATGGTCTTGTTGATGATGTTGGTCTATCTTGCAATTAGCCTTTCCTTCTCGTTGGTCCTTAACTGGTACAACGAAAGAACCAAGCTGGTGGAGCGGTAACGATGGCCTCAATAACCGAAACGCTTAGAGAATCATATCAGGAATCGATCGGCCGGCGCTTTAATTGGGAATATTTCCTGCAGGATAATGTCACCGGGTCCTGGATGCAGACCATCTGGGTGGTCGTTTTATTCCTGGTGACCCTGGCTTTAACCGGCAGGCAGTGGGTCACTTTCCCCACGCAAACGACCGTCATCGTGCTCGTCTGGTTGGCGGGCATTGCGCTGGCCATACTTGATGGCCTGCACGTTTTCCATTCCGGCATCGGAAGTTGGTTAAGAACTAACCTGTTAGGGTCCGTATCCAATGCCTTACTAACCTTATTCCTGGCGCTGGTGATCTTTGCCATCACCTATGGCATCTGGCAGTGGGCGGTGGTTAACGCCACATTTAGCCCGGCCTTGACTGAGCCTCAGTACCGCAATCCCGATGGTGCGACATGGGGCGTCATCCCCGGTGCCTGGGATTTGTTGATGTATGGCCGTTTCCCCCGCAACCAATTGTCTCGCGTCTGGGTCGTTGTCGCCTTTTTCATATTCATGTCCGCAATTAGCTTCATCGCCAACAAGACCGGGCTCTGGGAGCGTAATAACCTGGTACGCCGCGTCCTTACTGCTATCTGGGTACTCTCGCCCATCTTTGTCTATGTCTTGTTGGCTGGTGTTCCTCGTGGCAGTATTAACCCGTCCACGTTGATTGTGGGCGAGATCCTGGTACTGGGCGCCTTCCTGCTCCTCTCGTGGCAAAGGGTGATCAAATTTAGCTGGCCGACCCTTGTCGTCTGGGCGCTTGCCTGGCCCGTAGCTTACTTGGCCTGGCGAGCGATCGGGTCCAGTGAACTTTTCCCCCCAATTGATGTGGATCTCTGGGGAGGCTTGCTGCTCACCCTGATCATCGCTTCCTCAGTGATCATTCTCTCATTCCCCATGGGCATGGTTTTGGCCCTGGGACGGCGCAGTGTGATTCCCGGAATTCCCGCCTGGGTCATCTGGCCGGTGGCCATCATTGCAACTGTCTATCTCTTATTGAACTCCACGACGGAGATCCTGGCCGATGCGGATAATACGGTGCAGCGGATAATTGCATTTTGGCCCCTCTTGATTCTCGCGGTTGCTTACATTTTATCGCGATCATTCAAGGGCAATGTGATAGCCGCGACCAGTACCGCTTTTATCGAGTTTATTCGCGGCGTGCCGCTGATTACGTTGCTCTTTATGGCCATTATCATGGCCCCGTTTTTCCTGGGCGAAGGGGCGGAGGCGGCGAATGTATGGGCCGTCATCGTCGGCTATTCACTCTTCTCAGCGGCATATATGGCAGAGCTCATTCGCGGTGGTTTGCAGGCGATACCCAGGGGGCAGTATGATGCAGCCGACGCAATCGGGTTAAACACTCTGCAGAAAATGCGTTTTATCATCCTGCCCCAGGCTATTACCATTGTGATCCCAGGCATTGTCGGCCAGTTCATCGGCTCCTATAAGTCGTCCTCGCTGGTAGCAATTGTTGGGCTTTTTGAACTGTTGGGAATTACCAAGGTTATCGTCGCCAACCCGCAGTGGCTGGGCTTGCGCCAGGAGTTATACGTTTTTGCAGGTGTGATCTACTTTACCGGCAGTTTTATTATGTCCTGGTACAGCAGACGGTTGGAGGCCCGCTTGAGTGTAGGCCAGCGATAAGAGGGAAATGGAAATGGATATTGATACGATAAATATGGAAATTGAGACAAATTCAGAAGTAGACACCAGCCAGCTTTACCCCGGTATCGAAGAAGTTATTGTGTGCCGGGATGTTCACCTTTGGTACGGAGAGTTTGAGGCCCTGCGCGGTGTCAGCCTGACCGTAAAAAGAGGGGACGTAATCGTCGTTTTAGGGCCATCCGGCTCCGGCAAGTCTACGTTTATCCGCGCTATAAACCGTCTGGAGGAACATCAGGAAGGGGACATTATTGTCAATGGCATTACCCTGACCCACGATGTGCGCAATATCGCCGAGATCCGCCGCGAAGTAGGCATGGTCTTCCAGCAGTTTAATCTCTTTCCCCACCTGACGGTGATGGAAAATATCACGTTGGCGCCGATCAATGTGCGTAAATGGTCGCGTGAGAAAGCGGAAGAAACCGCGATGAAGTGGTTGACGCGTGTTGGCATCCCTGAACAGGCGCATAAATATCCCGGCCAGCTTTCGGGCGGGCAGCAGCAGCGCGTGGCCATCGCCCGCACGCTGTCTATGGAGCCTGAAGTTTTGCTCTTTGACGAGCCGACATCCGCGTTAGACCCGGAAATGGTCAAGGAAGTGCTGGATGTAATGACCAATCTGGCAAAGGCAGGTTATACAATCATCGCCGTAACACATGAAATGGGATTTGCGCGCAGTGTGGCTGATCGCATCGTTTTTATGGACCACGGTTTGATCCTCGAACAAGGGCCACCGGACGAATTCTTCGACAACCCCAAACACGATCGCCTGAAGCTGTTCCTATCACAAATTTTGCATCACTAATTGACAGGTGCCAGGCACGTGATTGTATCGAATCACAAATTAGAAACGATACGACGTTCGTGGCATCTCACAAGAAGCGGCCGGCTTGTACACACAAACCGGCCGTTTTACATTCATGAATAGAATCTTGTGGCGCAACCCTCAGGTTGCATTCGCAAATTGAAGCGCGCGCTGAATTTCGAAGGAACTAATCTTCCGGCGCTTCAAGTTCCAGGAGATCGAGTATATCGCTGTCCCGCAGGCGGTGACAGCTGACGCTTCTGCCCGCGGACGTAATGCGGTAGGCGACACTGTTCCCCTGAACCATGTGCTCGTGGATGCCGTCAGTGAGCTTGTGCATGGCGATGGCCGTTTCGTCTTCCCCGGCGTAATTTTGCATATTCTGCAGGTAATCACGGTCGGAAACGATGATCAGGGCGGAGTTATCCGCTTCCAGGGCATGGCCGACTTCCTCATACCGCTCATCCTTAATGCCCGCATCATGGTTGGCTGCAAACATGCCGATGGCCGCGCCTAAGCCGGATCCAAGAATGACGCCTGCCGGGCCACCGGCGATACCAATAACGCCGCCGATCACGGCGCCAATCCCGGCTCCTTTTGGTGTGGACATATCTTTAGATTCGTTGAGATAGTATCGGCCCCGCTCGTCGATTCTGATCACGGCCGCATCCCAATACTGAAAAGTCTTGGCCTTCTTGGCTTCTTCTACCTTTTTGAGCATGTCATCGGCCGTTTCTTTATTTGTATACGCAGCAACAATGACGCCATCAAATATGCTGTTTTCTTCACTCATCAGCCAGTTTCCTCCTTCTTGGTGAATTAATGACGGTCTGTTCTGATTTGAATCATCGCGAAAAGCAAGTTTACCAATAGATTTGTACCAATCAACTGTGGAAATTTGTCAGATTATACAACGCTTTGCCTGAGATGAGAAAACAGGCTGAAGGCCGTTCTCGAGCAGCGACTTCCTGCCTCATGACCATGACAGAAAGCGCCCCACGCTACCCTATTGGCCAAACCAGCGTAAAGCTTCCCGTTTCCTGGCGGCTTGAACAGGGGTTAATTCTCCACTGAAAACATCGGCCACCTGCGGCCAGGTAATCATTTTCTTTTCGCCAATGGTCACCGGACGCGAAAAGGGGAATGCCGTGCGCATCACATTGCCCAACGGCCGAGGAAGCTGTTGCCAATAGCCTGACCGGTCCGCTGCGGATACACGGGCGGGTATCAAACGCGGAACCGGAGATTGGTAGCTGAGAAATTTAAGCCACTCCCATACAGCCAACGGATACGCACTGTTTCCGCTGATAAAACTCCCGTGTATCGACAACGGCGTAATGCCGTCGAAGCGATCGGAGCCGGGAAAGGACACGACGCCTACCGGCGCCAGAAGGAGATTGAACTCGTAATGCAACGGCGAGTCTACCCAGACGGCCGCTTTTCTCTGCGAACCCTGGAAATTTAATAGAAGCGTATAGGGATCGTCGCGCAGCATTGTTTCAAGAGAGGCCATCTGAGTTGGCGAGAACGAATCCGACAGCTGGTTGACAAGGTCGGGCATCTGGCCGGGCTGCCTGGCCAGATGTGCATACCAGTCGAGGGCGGCCGCGATATTTTGTTCGCTCAAAGGCATCTGGCAGAACACGGCCGTTTCTTCCGTACATTGGTTGTTCCAGTTATAGGCATACGAGTAGAGTGTATCCATGCCCACATCCAGATATCCCCAGGCTAGAACTCCCTTATGTGGTTGGCCGGCCACGATCGTCGCGACATCTTCAGCCATCTCCTCCCATGTCCAACGGGAGGAGGGAACAGAAAAGCCGGCGTGCTCATACGCCTTGAGATCGTAGTAAAGGAGGGGCATTTCCGCCGCCTGGGGCATGAACCAGGTCCTATCGTGCCAGACAGCGCCCTGCCAGATCTGATCATAAAAGTCATCCCGATCAAAATCGGGATCGCTGTCGACGTAATCATCCAGGCTGCGAACAAGCCCGGAGGCAAGCATTGCCTCAGACGGTACGAATGCAGCGCCATCGAACTCTTTGGCCAGACGTGATCGATCTGGAGGCTGCACATCTACCTCGACGATTTCCAGTGAGATTTCCGGGTGCAAGGCCATGAACTCCTCTGCCAGCCGGCTGTAGTTCACGATCCACTGGTCTGCGCCCCGGTTTCGACGCGGGGGCACGGCAAAGCGAATTACTGCCGGTGTCAGATAGCTCATCATGCGCCGGTCTAGATCTTCCCAGAAGAGAGATGACGGTTGTCCATCGAGATCCAACCCTTGCAGCCGCGGGGAGGGAAGATAGAGAGTTCCGGGCTCGGCCGTGTCCTCGAATCCATCGCCGACCACAATAGTCAGAGGCAGCCTGTCCTCCAGGCAGATGTCCTGGCAGAGGCCATCTATGCTGTCGCCAATCGTGTTACCGATTCTATCTGCCCACGGGTCGTCAACTGCGTGGTACCACAGCGTTCCCCATGCATAGTCTTTGTGTTGCAGATTCCCCCAAAAGGCGGGATCGATCGGCGCCTGCCGCAGTCTTCCCGCACGCGGCTCAAGAAAGAGTATACGCTGCCGTGCCGCTCCTTTATCATCCTCCCAGGCAGCGTTGACCCAGATATATTCACCATGGTCCTCGGCATTAGTTGCCGTCAGTCCGGCGCGGATGACAGCCTGGTTTTCAGGCAGCAGCTGGGCTGTAAACCATTGAGGGTCGCTGGTTTGCAGCGAGAAAAAGAGATCGCCGTCTCTGGCGGACAATGCCTGGCGTTGCAGATCAAGAATTTCCTGTGCGCTGGCGATTAAGCCCGCTTTGGCCTTCTCGTTCCGTTGTCTGATCGTTATCCAGGTACCGGCAACGGCAGCGATAATGAATATCGCCGTAATCCAGAAAGTTAGCACACCGGTGCGTGGGCCTCTGTGGCCGTCGGGCGGCGGCCGTTCCTCTGCGGATTCTTCAAATTCCCACTTAAATTGATCGCCCATGCTTGCCAGTCTCTGATAAATTGGACAGCAATGTTTAAAGTGTGGAGCAACGGGTTAGTTAAAACAGGTGAGCAGTATTGACCGCACTCCATAATATAATAGGAGCCAGAGAGTAGGCAGTCAAGTTGGTTAAAAAAAGGAATCAAAAACAGGACCAATCTTCTAGATTGGTCCTGTCCCCTTCGAATGGAAAACTGAAAAACTGACTGGCTCTCTAAAGCTCGTGCGCGATCTTCGCCAGGCGCTCGACGGCACGCTCCAGCTCGCTTGGAGCCGTGGCGATGGAAAAGCGCACGTGCCCTTCTCCGCTGCTGCCAAAAGCGATGCCCGGCGTGGCGGCGATGCCCGCTTTTTCCAGCAGCGCATCGGCCAGTTCCAGGCTGTTCTTTTGGCTGTCCGGGAAGCTGGGAAAGAGGTAGAAGGCTCCTTCAATAGATCGGCACGACACGCCCTCAATCTCATTGAGCGCGGGCACCATAAAATCACGCCGCGCCTGATAAGATTCACGCATTTCGGTCACGCAGTCCTGCGGGCCGTTCAGGGCCGCAACGGCGGCATGCATGGTGAAATTGGCCGCCGCAGATACGGTCTGGCTGTTCAGTCTTGCAGCCAGTTTGAGAATTGGCGTCGGTCCGGCAATCCAACCCAAACGCCAGCCCGTCATCGCATACGCTTTAGACAGACCATTACAGGTGATCGTGCGATCGGCCATGCCCGGCTCTCCGGCCAGGGCGATGTGCGGACGGCCGTCGAAGATCAACTGCTCATACATCTCATCCGTGATCACATAAAGATCCGATTCCGTGGCTACCTCGACAATGGCGTCCACTTCTTCACGCGTCAATACGCGGCCCGTTGGGTTGTTAGGCGAGGTGACCATGATCGCCTTGGTCTTGTCATTCACCTTTTCGCGCAGCAAATCGGCCGTGATTCGGAAATTATCATTGCTGGGCAGGCTGACCGGCACCGGCGTGCCCCCGGCCAACATGATCATCGGCGGGTAAGAGACCCAGACAGGTTCGAGATAGAGAACCTCATCCCCGGGGTCGACGATAGCGCTGAGAGCGAGATTTAGCGCCCATTTGCCGCCGGGAGTAACAACTACGTCCGTTTTTGGATTAAGCGATACATGATTCTCCCGTTCCATCTTGTCAGCGATCGCCTCAAGCAGCGGAACGATGCCCTTCATCGGCCCGGGATAATGGGTCGCTCCATTTTCAATAGCGGCAAACGCGGCAGCGGTGATATGGTCGGGCGTGGCAAAGTCGGGATCGCCGCCTGCCAGGGCGATGACATCTTCGCCGGCGGCTTTCAGGGCATTGGCTTTATCATTGACGGCCAATGTCACTGAGGTTGGAATACTACTTGCCAGGCTGGATAACGATTTCATGACGTTCTCCTCACATTGTTGGCGGTCCAGCAGGAGTGCTGAACCGCCTGATTGATATCTTCATGATCAGGGTGCGGGCATTTTACTTGCCGACCGCAATCCAATTAGCCAGATATTTTACGTCCGGCTGTGTTCATTGTCTATAGATAAAGCGCCATAATCTTTTGAACGTGAGTTGTCAAAAAAGGATAGGGCGCTTACGCTTGATAGATGAATCAACAACCTTCAGGTGTATCGGTCGTTGTATTGGGCGTCATGCAGGATGGCGGCCTGCCGCATATCGGCTGCCAATGTCCACGCTGCCAGGAAGCGTTCGACAAGCCGCGCACTGCCGGGTATGCCGCCAGCCTGGCGCTGGTCGATCGCCGCCAGGAACCGACAAAAGTCTGGGTCATTGACGCGACGCCGGACATCAAGTGGCAGCTTCGAATGCTGGCTGCGGATTTAGGCCCGCATGCTCTGCGCGCCGGTCGTTTGCGGCAGCCGGATGGCCTTTTTCTCACGCATGCCCATCTGGGCCATATTGGCGGCCTGCCCCAGCTTGGCCCCGAAGCAATGGCCGTGCACGATCTACCGGTATACGCCACGCCTGAACTGGCGGCGCTGCTGCAAGGGACGGACTTGTGGCGGCCGGCCGTATCGTGCTTTTCGCTGAGGCCGATCAGGCCGGGGAAAGCGCTGCATCTGTCTCCTGGCCTGGCAATAACGGCCGTACCCGTGCCTCATCGCGACGAGTGGAACGCCGGCACTGTTGCTTATCAGGTGGCCGGCCCGCAAAAAACGCTGCTCTATCTCCCCGATATCGATAGCTGGGAACTCTGGCCGGAAGCATCGGCCGTGCTGTCGTCGGTGGATATCGCCCTGGTTGACGCCTGCTTCTATTCTTCTGGTGAACTGGGCGGGCGCGCTCCTGTGGCCCACCCGCTGGTACCGGATACGTTGGAGCGATTTCCGGAGATTGCCGGGCGACTACTGCTGACGCATATTAACCATACAAATCCTATCCTGGATGAGACCAGCCCCGAACGAAAGGCCGTTTACCGGAGCGGCGCGCGAATCGCCCATTGCGGCCTCTCATTTGACCTCTAATTCGCACAGTCTTGTTGATCTGAACCCTATTGCAGCCGAATCGCAGGTTGTTTCTGGTTTAGATCGTGTTGCGCGCCCCTTCTTTCTCCTTGCCCGGAAGATGGTGCAGAAAATCTTGTGCGAAGCGCTCATTGTAGGAATTTAGCAATGATTCAATACGCCCGGAATCAGGTGACGCAAGCAGCACACCCGCGTGGTATGGTTTCTCCATACGCCAGATAATCTCCGGATCCTGATAGGAAGACATATCGGCGTATTCCTGGCGCGCGAGACAAATAATCAGGCCGGCACTGTCGTTGCGATAGTCCGGTATCTGGTATGGTTCTCCTCGTATGCTGGCCAATTCGATGCGCGCCGCTTCCGCCCACAGCTCGATGCCCGCAGCCGCTTTGATCATCTTGTCGATATGCGCCCCGGCGACGCGCGCCGCGGTTTCCAGAAAGTAAAAACGACCGTCCTCATGGGCGCGGATAAACTCAGTATGGGCAACGCCGTCCCCGTGACCGAGAGCGGCCATGACCTGCCTATTCATCTCCTGCAAGGATTGACTCTCTTCGGACCGGGGATCCAATGTACGGGTAACGAATGTGCCGCCTCCCTGCGTGATCGATAAGGGTGGAGCGCCATATTTACTTGTAATGGCGAACTGCACCTCACCCTGCCAGATGATGGAATCCACGTGGAAAACGTCGCCGGGCAAAAATCGCTCCAGGACATAATTCGACTGCGTATCTCCCAGGCGGTC
>JBJYWZ010000206.1:0-1813 GCA_046259725.1 Promineifilaceae bacterium (SeqCode)
AGCGAGCTAATGCCAGATTTTCGGTTTTTCACTACCCGACGATTTCGAAGTTCTCCGTCAGCAGCGAGCGCAGTTCCCCGCGGTATCTTCCGGGATTGGCGAAGAAAGCTTCACACGCCGCTTTGAAGTCTGCGAAGGTTTCGAAGTAGCGATTGTAGAGCGTCTGCTTCTTAAACAGCTTCCATAAGCGCTCGATCAGGTTGAGGTTCGGGGCATATGGCGGCAGGAATACGAGCTTGATGCGGGAGGTTTTCAGGTACTCCTTGACCGCCTTGGAACGGTAGTAGCGGGCGTTGTCACAGATCACGTAGATCCAGGTGGCGACGAGATTGACGCGCTCGAGTTCTTCGAACAGGGCGAGCGTGGAGTCGGCGTTGATGGTGTCGTCGAAGCGCACCACCGGCTCCAGGCGTTCGAGATCGATGGCACCGTTGATATTGACGCGCTGGCGCCCGCTGTTGGTGCGCACTGCATGCTCCTCGCCACGCTTGATCCAGCCACAGGCGACGACCGGATTGTGCTGCGGATGCGTGGCATCCATGAAGTAGATCGGATCCTCTTCGCCCTTGTCCTGCTTGAGCTGTTGGTACTGCTCCAGGAACGCGCGCTGAGCCTCTGGATCGGCCTTGCCGGGGATGACCTTGGGCTTCTTGTAGACGTAACCGAGGCGGTGCAGCAGGGCGGTCATGCCGCTCTCGGTGTAGTCCACCTCGAAGGTGTCCCTGACCCAACCGGCGACCGCCTTGGCCGTCTGGTACAGATGCGTTTGCAGATGGGCGTCGAGCACGGCCAACTGTGCCGCGTCGAGGGCACAGACACTGCCGCGAAAGGCAACATGGCCCATGGCCTTGATGCCGCCTTGCTGGTAGCGCCGGAAATGGTTGCGCACCGTGTTGGGGTCGACCTGCAACACTTCGGCCACCTGCTCGGCGCTCCAGCCGGTGGCCAGCAGCACCACGGCCTTGATGCGGTCGGCTTCGCGCTTGTCGCGGGTCTCGCGATGCGCAGCCCGCAGCTCAGCCAGCTTCTCGGCGCCAAGCGTGTAGTCGTTCATGCGACTAAGGCTACAGGATCTTCAGCGGGTTGCGCTAGACTCCTGAGAGAAAAACTCAGATGAGAGCGGTATACCTATCACGTCAACAGGATTCAAGCCCTGATCGTCTTGGTTGCCAGTGGGGTACTCGCCATTGTGGCTGCGTTGGTTCAGCAAATGCCATTGAGGCCACACCTACGACCTGTCCGCTCTTATGCACTGGTCTCCGTATCCCTTGGGCTGGTCCTTCTGGCCGTGGCACTGTCAGGCGGATGGGTTCACCACAACAACCCAGATAGTAGTCCGGGGATGTGGTGTGCTATTGTGTTGCATCTCTACTTCCTCATCGGCACCCCAGTTACAGTAGTTCTGTTCCTTGTGCTGAAGCTCAAGCAGCGCAATCTGAGATCATCCCAATGATTCTCGGGGAAGACAAGACACCAACCATGGAAACAGGGCGATCACCAGGCGATCGTTTCTGGTCTGCCTCCTGTATGTGGCTACCTAATCGGGTAAGGGCGGGTGTCTAACCCGCCCTCCCCACACCACCTAGCATGCGGGTCCGCTGCTCAAGCGGTTCACGAGAATGCAGTTAGCGGTGGTTCGGCCTCAGCCGTGCGCCCCAAGCGCTGTGCTTGGACAGACGCTCCGCGCACGCGCTCGACGTATAGATGCTGAACCGTTCAAATCACTTGAGTCGTTCCGAGTAGCAAGGTGCTGAATGACACCTGAGTCCGTGATCTAAACCAGCCTGGCGATCCAGATTCCCGTTATGAAACA
>JBJYWZ010000207.1:0-3284 GCA_046259725.1 Promineifilaceae bacterium (SeqCode)
TGAAAATCTGATAGTATAGACTGGCGAGAGTATGCTGCGCCGGTACTGATCTGAAGGCTTACTGTATGCAAGAATCCATTATTATAGGTCTGGCCATTATCATCTTCCTGGGCATCTCGGCTCAGTGGCTGGCCTGGCGCTTCAAAATCCCGGCCATACTTTTGCTGTTGATCTTTGGCTTTGTCGCCGGCCCGCTCACCGGCCTGATCCGGCCGGACGAGCTGCTGGGCGATCTGCTCTTTCCCTATGTCTCCGTTTCTGTGGCCATCATCCTCTTCGAGGGCGGACTGAGCCTGAGAATAAACGAACTGCGCGGTGTCGAAGGCGTGGTGCGCCTGCTGATCACAGTCGGCGCGTTGATCACCTGGGGCATTGTCTCCCTGGCGGCCTACACGATCCTCAGGCTGGATCTGATGATGTCTGTGCTGATTGGCGCGATTCTGGTCGTCACCGGCCCCACCGTGGTCATTCCGCTGCTGCGCCAGGCACGGCCGACTCGGCGCGTGGGTTCCATCCTTAAGTGGGAAGGCATTCTGATCGACCCCATCGGCGCCACGCTGGCTGTGCTCGTATTTGAAAGCATCATCGAAGGCGGGCCTGGAAACCAGCTCACAATTGTCAGTATTCTGACAGGTATCGTGGTCACGCTGCTGGTCGGGACGATCGTTGGCGCGCTGATGGCCTTCGTGCTGGTGCAGTTTTTGAAACGCAACTGGATCGCTACCTTCCTGGAAACGGCCGTTGCCCTGATGATGGTCCTGGTCGCATTCGCCGTGTCGAACTACCTGCGCACCGAATCGGGGTTGATGGCCGTCACCGTCATGGGCATTGTCCTGGCCAACCAGAAGCAGGCCAACATCAGCCATATCACATCCTTCAAGGAAGAGCTGGGCGTCCTGCTGCTGTCTGCATTGTTCATTGTCCTGGCGGCGCGTGTCAACCTTGACGCGCTTGTGCAGGTCGTCTGGCAGGAAGTTGTCTTTCTGGTCATCATTATCCTGGTGGCCCGGCCGCTCTCAGTCTTCATCTCAACCCTCTTCAGCAAAATCCCGCGCAACGAAAAAATATATATCGCCGCTATAGCGCCGCGCGGCATCGTGGCCGTGGCCGTGGCCTCACTTTTCGCCATTGAGTTGGAAGAAGCGGGTTTTCTGGCCGCGCAGCAGCTCGTCAATAACACCTTCACCGTCGTCGTGGCAACGGTGCTCTTCTATTCGCTTCTGGCGCGTCCCCTGGCCGCAAAGCTCAAGCTCACCGAGGAGCACCCGCAGGGCACGCTCATCGTCGGCGCGCACCATTGGGCGCGGCAGATGGCCACGGCAATCCAGAGTGCGGGCATCGACGTGTGGCTGGTGGATACCAACGGCCGCCATATAGAGAACGCGATCGACGCCGGGTTGAAAACCTACCAGGAGAGCATCATGGCCGATGGTATTCTAGATGACCTGCCGCTGGAAAGCATCGGCCGTCTGCTGGCTGTCACCGACAATGGTGAGCTAAATGCGCTGGCCGCTGTGCGCTTCAGCGAGTGGCTGGGCAGTGAGAATGTCTATCAGCTTGTGCCCGCCCAGGGTGGGCAGCCTCAGCAGTTCACCGAACGGCTGCGCGGGCGCCTGCTGTTTGGTGAAGACATGACCTTCGCTGAACTCGAACGCGGGTACTATCGCGGCACGCAGGTGGTCCTGTTCAAAGAAGACGCCTTTGAGAAAATTGCGGCCTGTATCGAGCAAGGCATTCCCGCAGTCGTCCTCTTTGTAGTGACCCAGGATGGCCACCTGCTTGTCTCAACGATTGACAAGCCGCTGATGCCCAAAGCTGGCCAGGGCGCCATTGTCCTGCTGGAACCCGCACCGGAAGATGATGCGCCGGCGACGATTGATCCCGTCGAGGAAGTGGTCGTCACATAGCACGACTCAACACCGATGAGTGAGCAAGATTATGTCGACTTCGCCGAATATTACGATCTTGACCACGCGCTTACCTTCGATCTTGATTTCTACCTCGACTATGCCAGGCAGACCGGTTCGCCTATTCTCGATCTCGCCTGCGGGACCGGGCGGGTGCTGATTCCCCTCGCCGAAGCCGGATACGAACTACACGGCGTTGACATTTCAGCCAATATGCTCGCAGTTTGCCGCGGAGCGGTGCAGGCGCAGAGTCTCGCGCACCGCGTCATCTTAACCGAAGCGGATATGGCCGCTTTCGATCTGCCGCGCAAGGAGTTCGCCATGGCCTTGGTCGCCCTGCGCTCATTCATGCACCTGCTCACCTGTGAACGGCAGCATTCCTGCCTGCGGAGCCTCCACGAGCACCTGCGACCCGGTGGGATGCTTGTGATCAACATCATCGCCCCGGATCCCCGGCGTCTTGCCCTAGAACCGGGCGAAAGTTTTGCTGTTGCGCGCGAGTTTGATCTGCCAAACGGCAATCACGTGCTGCGCAAACAGCGTCTTGCAGAGCACGATCGCCGCAGCCAGGTGCGCCGTTTTGAGTTCTTGTTTGAAGAATTCGATGCAGACGGTAGGCTTGTGACGAGCCGCATTGTGCCTCTTCAAACACGCTACATTTTTTATGATGAGATGATCGACCTCCTGGAGTCGACAGGTTTCCAAATCATTGATGTATTCCGCGATTATGATAAAAACGCTTATGACGGTACCGGTGAAATGATCGTCGTCGCCCAACGCGCAGAAACCTGAGCAGTCCCAGACATCTGATTGATAATCTAAAACCGAGTATAATCTTTCGCCGGGCATTGTTATGAAATTTGCGAAATACCACGCCCTCGGCAACGATTACATCGTCATCGATCCGGCTGACCTGCCGGGGGATCTCGACCAGGAAACGATCCGCCTGATCTGCCACCGCCATTACGGCATCGGATCGGATGGCATTTTGCTCGGTCCTCTGGAGAGTGATTCCGCTGACTTCGGCCTGCGGGTTTTTAATCCGGACGGCAGCGAGGCGCAGACCAGCGGTAACGGCCTGCGCATCTTTGCGCGCTTCTTGCTGGATGATGGCTGTGCCGGCGGCGGCAGCTTCACGGTTCAGACGCCCGGCGGCATCTATATGTGCGACGTGAGCGAAGACGGCCGTTCCGTCACCGTTCAAATGGGCCGCGTCACCTTTGACAGCAGGCTTGTTCCCGTCGCCGGAAGGCCGCGGGAGGTGCTGAACGAGATCATCGAGGTCGACTGCCAGGAGCTGGCTTACTGCGCGGCCTCGGTGGGCAACCCGCACTGTGTCGTCCTCTGCGAACGGCCGTCGCCGGAGATTGCGCAGCG
>JBJYWZ010000208.1:0-2194 GCA_046259725.1 Promineifilaceae bacterium (SeqCode)
CGGCTGGTGTCTCGTAGTCTAGGGTCTTCCTCGGTCGTTCGTTGAGCCGCCGAGCGACGGCGTTGAGTTTCGCTTGCGAGTGAACCGACAGGTCTGTCCCCTTCGGGAAGTACTGGCGCAGCAGTCCATTGGTGTTCTCGTTGGAGCCGCGCTGCCAAGGGTTGTGCGGATCGCAGAAGTACACCTGGATGTCGGTTGCGAGGGTGAAGCGCTTGTGCTCGGCCATTTCCTTGCCGCGATCCCAGGTCAGCGACTGATAGAGGGCTTTCGGCAGTTTCTTGGCTTGCTTGATCAAGGCATCGATGACGGTCGCAGTCTCCTTGCTGTCGACTTTGGCCAGCAGCACGTAGCGGGTATGGCGCTCGACGAGGGTAGCGATCTGGCTGTTGTGGCTGCCGAACAGCAGGTCGCCTTCCCAGTGCCCCGGCAGCGCGCGGTCTTCCACCGCGGCTGGGCGCTCACGGATCGAGACGGTGTCGGTGATGCGCCCGTGATCTGGCGTTTTCTGGGTGCGGTGACGCGAACGACGCATCGCGCGCGTGCGCCTAAGGTGCTGTAATAGCTCTTTTTTCATGGCCCCGCGTGCCTGGATGAAAAGACTGCGGTAGATCGTCTCGTGTGACACGCGCGCGTGCTCGTCGTCGGGGTGCTGGCGCTTGAGCCAGCCGGCAATCTGCTGGGGGGACCACTGCAGCTGGAGCTTCGCGGCCACGCGGCGGGCCAGCCCACGGTTCTCGACCAGTCGACAGATCTTCGGACGGCGGGCCCGATCCCAGGCGGCCTGGTCGGCCTCGCTCGCCCGGTAGCCTTGCGGGCCACCGTTGCGGCGGATCTCGCGGCTAATGGTCGATGGTGCCCGACCCAGTGACGCAGCAACCGAGCGTAGCGAGCGGCCCACCACCACACCCCGCGATACCTCTTCGCGTTCCGCCAGTGTCAGCGCGCGCGGCGAGCGTCTCCGCGGTGCAGGCCGGATCCCTCCGCTCTCGGCCAGAATGCCTTGGATCGAGGAGTGGCCGCGATCAAACAGCCGCGCGATCGCAGCCAGCGACTCGCCCTTCTCCCAGCGATCCCACATCAGCGCTTTCTGCGCCTCCGTGTAATAGATCCGTCGTCTCTGCTTCATCTGCAACACTCCTGCTCCTGGTTGTTGGAGCTTAGGGTGTTGCATCCACCGGTTGAACTCACAACGCATTGCCGCCTCTCCCAGGCTGCCATCTGGGCCGCTCAAACCGGCCACCGTCAATACAGCTGCGGCTAGGGCAACGTAAAGCATACTGAGGCTCTCGCGAGGAGCGAGTAGGACCTTCGGAATCGGTCTCAAGCGAACGTCCTATTGTTGCCTTCAGCAAAAGAAAGCCCAGGTCGAAGAAGCCGAAGGCTGAGAACGGTTTCATGGAGCGATACCTTTTACCCCACTCAACTGGGGTTATTAACGGGGCAAATAGCCGAGGATCTTTCTTGTCACGCTCTGTATTGGTGCGAAAGACTATTGGGTGGACTCAGCGCTTCGCGCATTACTTTAAGCGAAAACAGCAGGTTATTAAATATTACCTCGTCGGCACAGAAATTGCCGGCATGCAGGGCGCCTCCTCAATGCTTGGTAGAAACCCTGTATCTCCATTGTTTGCCAAGTAGTCGTCTCGAGAGTTTCCCCGCCGAGCATGGACGGCGTGATAAATCGCCTTCGCACTTATTTCACATAGGGCAGAGACAATGAAACAGAACACGACGGCGGGGCAAGATGAACCCATGTCGCAATTGGGGGTTTCGCGCGACAACACACTGTTCACCGGTGTAGTAGACGACTGCCGACGGAGTTTTCTAAAGCGCAATGCACTAGCATTCGCTCTCGCATCGTCGGCGAGTATGCTTGTCGGCAAGAGTGCATGGGCAGGCAGGACAGCTAGGAGGGCATCTGATGACAATCCTCCATTGCTCGATCCGAAGGACCCTCAAGCCGCAGCTCTCAACTACACCTCGGCTAGCCACAAGACCAAGCAGCAGTGCAGCAACTGCCAGCTTTATACCGGAACCGATGGTGAGGAATTCGGACCGTGTGCAATCTTTTCTTATAGAGTTGCTCCAAGTGGAAAGCAACTGTTAGTTGAGGCAGGCGGTTGGTGTCGAGCGTGGGGATGTGACGCTTCAGATGGAATCGGACTTTTCCCTGTTTGGTTATAGTTGTAAGCCA
>JBJYWZ010000209.1:0-3051 GCA_046259725.1 Promineifilaceae bacterium (SeqCode)
GGGGATTTTTGCATATCCCCACAAAAAGGTTCAATCCAGATCTCGGATATTTTGCCAATCAAGGGATTTTTGCATATTCTCCAATGAGGTTCAATCCAGAATTCAAGGGCCATGGTTTTGGAGGGAGATCGTCTCGTTCAGGTAGCGGTAGACGCTGGACTTTGAGAGATCGTACTCCTTCATCAGTGTCTTGATCAGAACCCCTTCCTTTCGTCTCGTCTGCTTTGAAGCTGAGCAATTTGTTCAGGGTTTAACTTCTTTTTCTTGCCCCCCGCTCCTTAGCTTTTTGAATCCCCTCAGCCTGCCGCTGGGCCCTTATTTCCGTCTCGAACTGGGCGATGGCCCCAAGCATATTGAATAGCAATCGGCCCGTCGCATCACCGGTGTTAATATTCTGGTCCAAAACCTGAAGGTCGACTTTTTTGTGCTCCAATTCGGCTACCTTGTGGGACATTCCCGCAAATCATTATTCCAGGAAAGATAGAATGAAACACCAGAACGATGACAGGACACAACGACGCCTTCAGATTCTTAGCGAGGATGAAATTGAGGCCATGTACGGTCGGCCCCTCTTCAACCACGAAGATCGCGTCCACTACTTCTCTTTATCGCCGCTCGAAAAGGCTGCCTTGAAGCAGTTCCACACCTTCCAGTCGCGCATTTTCTACATCGTGCAACTGGGTTATTTCAAGGCGCGCCGGCAATTCTTCACCTTCTCCCTCCAGGACGTCCCCGCCGATGCGAGCTACGTGCAGCAGACTTATTTCCCGGACATTCCATTGACCGATCTGGAGGTCGCAAAAGGGACGCGGCTGAAGCAACAGCGGGTCATCCTTGATTTGTTCCGCTTCCGCCTCTGCAAGCGCGCAGAACGCCTGCTGCTCGCCAGGCGGGCCGAACAGGCGGCGAGGATTTCCAGCAAACCCATCTACGTGCTGCACAACCTGCTGCAATATCTGGCTGAGCAGCGCATCGTCGCGCCTGGCTATACCGTGTTGCAGGACATCGTCAGCAAGGCGCTGACGCGCGAGCAAGAGCGCCTAATCCGCATCGCCGACGAGCACCTAACTGCCGCCGACGTGGCTACACTCCGAAAATTGCTGACCAATCCCCACGGCTTGTATGAGATTACGCGCCTTAAGCGGGAGCCCAAGGATTTCAGTAATGAGGCGATGGCGCGAGAAATTCGGCGGGGCGAGCAGATCGCCGGGCTCTACCATCTAGCCCAGAAACTACTGCAATTCATGCAAATTTCCCCAGAGAGCGTCAAATATTACGCCTCGCTGGTCAACTTCTACTCTGTCTTCCGGCTGCAGCAACTTGACGAGCAACTGGTCTTCATCTACCTGCTATGTTTTGTCTACTACCGTTATCAGCAGCTGCACGACAACCTGCTCAATGCCCTCCTCTACTACGTACGCCAGTACGCCGCCGCCGCCAAGCAGGCCGCTAAAGAGCGGGTCTACGAATATCGATTGGAGCAAACCCGCGACCTGCGCAAAGCTGGGCACGTGTTGAAGCTGTTCACCGACGATGCTATTTCACCTCAAACCCCTTTCGGCCAGGTGCAGGCCAGGGCATTTACCATTCTCGACCGTCAGCGGCTAGACCGCCTGGCCGGCGAGATTACCGAGGATGAGACTCTGGATGAAACAGCGCTGCAGTGGGAGTTCGTCGATGGCAAGGCCATGCGATTCAAGCTTCGGATACGCCCTGTGCTTCGGAACGTCACCTTTTCAGCCACCACGGATAACGATCCGTTACTGGAAGCCGTTGACCTGATGAAGTGGGCCTTTCTGCAGAAGAAATCGCTGACCCAGTTTGCCGATTTCTTACCGACCTATTTTATTCCAAACCACGTTAGGCGGTACCTGTATGGCTCTGACGCGTTGGGCCGGAAAAAACTGCTCGTCGATCGCTACGAATTTCTAGTCTATCGCCTGTTGCGCAATGGGCTGGAAGCGGGCGACATTTTCTGTCACGATAGCGTCCGCTTTCGCAGCTTTGAGGATGATTTGCTTGACGAAGAACAATGGCAGCGAAAAGAGGAGTTGATTGCCAGCACGGGGCTCTCAATCCTCCAGGAACCGGTTGGCGAGCATCTGGACTGGCTTGAGCAACTGCTCGAACAGCGCCTGCTCGAGGTCAATCGCCGTATCGCGTCGGGCGAGAACAAGCAGTTCCGGCGGAAGCGGAGCGGGCGCTGGACGCTACCCACCCCACGCGCCAGGACAGCAGCCAATCACCCTCTCTTCGAGATCCTCCCCGACGTTAACATCCAGACCGTGCTCGGTTTCGCGAACCGTCGTACTCGCTTCATGGATGCCTTCGAGCACGTGCTGCATCGGTACAGCAAGACCGAGGCGGACGACGATGTCATCAGCGCCTGCCTGTTGGCCTGGGGCACGAACATGGGGTTGGGGCGCATGGGTACCATCTCCGATGTCGCCTACGCGACGTTGGCCGATGCTTCGGACAATTTTATCCGGCTGGAGACACTGCAGGCAGCCAACGACGCGGTCAGCAACGCGACGGCCGGCCTCCCTATCTTCCACCACTACGACATTGGGGATACGGTACACTCCAGCAGCGATGGCCAGAAGTTTGAGACCAGCCTGCACACCATCAATGCTCGCCACTCATCCAAATACTTCGGCTTGAAAAAGGGAATTGTGGCCTATACGCTCGTTGCCAACCACATCCCGATCAACGCCCGCGTCATCGGCGCCAACGAGCACGAAAGCCATTACGTGTTCGACTTGCTGTTCAACAACACGACTGAGGTGCAACCGACCATCCATTCCACCGACACCCATGGCAGTAACCCAGTCAACTTCGCACTGCTCCACTTCTTTGGTTACCAGTTCGCGCCACGCTACAGAGATCTCTATGACAAGGTGCGCACGTCGTTGTATGGTTTCAAGCACCCCAGCCGCTACCATGGGCTGACGCTCAAGCCGATACGCAAGATCCAGCGGAGCCTAATCGAAAACGAGTGGGAGAATATCCAGCGCATCCTCCTCTCACTGGCTCTCAAGACGACGACGCAGT
>JBJYWZ010000210.1:0-6828 GCA_046259725.1 Promineifilaceae bacterium (SeqCode)
ATCACCGGATGGGCGGAGCGATCGAAGGTGAAGGGATCGCTGTCGAGATCGACAATCGTATATCCCTGCGGCACGGTTACAATCGGGTCGTCTTCCGTAAATAAGAGACCATCTTCGCCGAAGCCTGACGGGAATCCCTGCCCTTCCTCTGGCGCATAGATCAGCAGCTTGCCGCCGATGATTTCCCGTTTTGTCTCGGCGTCCGGACTTGTTAGCGTAGAGGCATAAGCGGTGGACCAGCCGCCGCCGGAGAGATCGCGCGCTTCCAGGTAAGGGTCGCCGAATGTGTTCGTCCAGTAAGCAATGGCGAATACCTGTACACCCGTGTCTTCCTCGCTGTCATTATCAACGTCGCGCAGCGAGCCCTTTGGTTCGATGGGCAGGGCGATGCTGTAACTGAAAGGCGGGTCGTAAAAATCCGACGTGATCTGGCCCAACGTCTGCGACTCCACGGGCATGATGAAGAACTCGTTGCGATCGACGAAACCGGCCTGATCTTCAAGGATAACCTCCGGCTCGGCAACACCGTCTGTGAACAACACATTGGTGTAATCCACTTCCCCGGTAATGCTGACCGGTCCTCCTTCATCATTGACGATTTCCGCGGCCGGAAATTCGGACTCCAGCACGTTTTCATCGGCGGCGGCGCTATTATCTTCGCCGTTTTCCTCGCTTACCGGCACCGCTTCCTCCCCTGCCGCGGATGGCTCTGTGGCCTCAGGGGCGGCTGTGTTGGTCGCAAGCGGGATCATGGTCTTGGTCGGCTGTGCGTCGGCCGTTTCCGCCGCCGGCTCCTGCGCAGGGTTTTCGAGCTGCGCTTGTTCCGTTGTTGATGAAAGAATGGAAGAGGGGTCCCCGGCGTTACCCAGGGAATCACACGCGGCCAACATGGTAAGCATGATGGCCAATACAATAAATAATCTGGTTTTCATTAATAATCCTTACTGATAATGACCTGGCGGTCTTGGCGTTTTTGGTCTGGAAATTCTAGTGCAGAGCGTTCTTCCTCGCTTGATTTCTTAAACTTGTTTAAATCAAATGGCCGTGGCCCGTATTCAGCCCATTTGCATGATGAGCGAAATGGCCCTGCACAATAGCTAGACGCGGCAGCTACGAAAAAAAGCCCGGGCATAGCGCGTGCGGGCTTTTTTTCGGATTGTTTTAGGTCATCTGACGCTTAACCAAATTCGATGCCCTGCGCCAGCGGCAAATCAGTCGTCCAGTTGATCGTATTTGTCTGCCGCCGCATGTACGCTTTCCAGGCATCAGAACCGGACTCGCGCCCGCCTCCGGTCTCCTTTTCGCCGCCGAACGCGCCGCCGATCTCCGCCCCGGAGGTACCAATGTTCACATTGGCGATGCCGCAGTCTGATCCGGCGCTGGAAAGAAAAGATTCGGCCGTGCGCACGCTGTCGGTGAATATAGCGCTGGATAATCCCTGCGGCACGCCGTTGTGCAGGGCAATGGCCTCCTCAATATCCCCGTACTCCATTAAATACAGGATTGGTGCGAAAGTCTCCGTGCGTACAATCTCCGTTTGCGTGGGCATTTTGACGATCGCCGGTTCGACAAAGTGGGGGCCAATATCGGGACGCGGATTGCCGCCGTAGATGATGTCGCCGCCTTCGGCCTGTGCCTGCTGCAACGCACTCTCCATTTGCGCAACGGCCGTTGCCGTCACCAACGGACCCATCAAGGTTCCCTCGACCAACGGATCCCCGATCGGAATCTGTGCGTAGGCGGCAGCCAGCCGTTCAGCCAGCTCCGGCGCGATATCTTGATGGGCGATAATGCGCCTGGTGCTTGTGCAGCGCTGCCCGGCCGTACCGACTGCACCAAATAGTATCCCGCGCACGGCCAGGTCAAGGTCTGCATCCGGCGCCACAATAATCGCGTTATTGCCGCCCAATTCCAGGACCGTGCGTCCAAGACGGCCTGCCACCGATTGCGCGACACGGCGTCCGGTCTTGATCGATCCCGTGAATGAAACCAGCGGAAGCCGCGGATCGGCCGTGAGTTGCCGGCCGATTTCCGCTCCGCCTGTGACCAGATTGAATATACCGCTTAAGCCATAGTCGGCCGTCACCTCATTGCAAATATGCTGCATGGCTACGGCCGAAAGGGGCACAAGTTCCGACGGTTTCCAGATCATTGTATCGCCGCTCACTGCGGCGATTGTGGCGTTCCAGGACCAGACGGCGATCGGAAAATTGAAGGCCGTGATAATGCCGATCGCTCCCAACGGGTGCCACTGTTCGTACATGCGGTGGCCGGGGCGTTCGGAGTGCATGGTCAATCCATACAGCTGCCGTGATAGACCCACCGCGAAATCACAGATGTCGACCATCTCCTGTACTTCGCCGATGCCCTCGGCGCGAATCTTGCCCATTTCCAGGCTGATCAATTCACCCAAAGGTTCGATCTTCTCGCGTACCGCGTTGCCAAGATCGCGTATGACCTGTCCTCGACGTGGTGCCGGGACTTCTCGCCAGGTCTGGAATGCGGCTGCTGCTGCGCTGACCGCTTGCTCATAAGCTTCAGGCGATGTCTGCACAACCTGAGCGATTGCTTCACCCGTGGTCGGGTTGGTTGAGGTCAGGAGCGGACCATCGCTTTTTTTCCAGTTTCCTGGCCCGGTGCATGTACCCTCGTTAATTGGCTCGATACATAATTTCTGCAGCAGCGGTTGGTTATTCTTGTCCATTCTACTCTTCTTCTTGTTGCGCCTCACCAATGTCGTCATCAGGTGGGGTTGATTCCGTTGTTTCGCGCTTGCTGTCCACGTTACCCTCGGAAGGCTTCGCTGGGAATTTCACCTGCATATGGCGCTTGCCGTCGGCCACGGCGATGACGGTCTTCACATTGATATCCGGTGAAAGCAATCCAAAATCTTGCAGCGTCCAGATCGTGGTGATACGGTCGCTCAGATTAGGCCATTGATCTTTGGCCCACAGGTAGCGCCTGCGGCTGAACTGCCAGATCGGCTCCGGCTGGCGCACAGGTTTAAATTTCTCAAATTCAGCCCAAATCTCTTCATGCGGCGTAAGCGGGAAGAGGATGTCCAGCATCGCCTTTTGCACAACCGATGCGTCACGGCCGTGATCTTCATCCACCCAATTTATATGGTAATTGTTGATGAACATGAAGATACCGAAGTGCGAATAATCTTCAACACGGCGCAGAATCTGGTCGCGCATTCCATACGCATTCTGGTACGTCGCCTCCAAATCTTCGCTTGGCTCCTCAATTCGTTCGTGGTGCTCATCTTTTTGAGCGAACAACTCCGGATCCACATTATACAGATAAGAGACAATCTGCAAGATACGTTCCGGACCGACATTAAACTTGGCGAATGACCCATCTTCGATCATGTCTTCGACCGCATGAGCAATCCCACGCTGCCTTGCTTCGTCATGAGCGCGCTGCACACCCATATCATAATCGGGCACATTGGTTCCTGGCGGATTTTCCGTGATCAAATCGTCCTTCTCTTTTTTCTTTACACCGCCGCGCGCGTAGACAATTTGAATGAGCGTGATCAGACCACCCGTAATAATGATTGCCGGCAGCGCATTTGTCTTCTGTGTTACCAGGACGGCCAACATGAAGTAACTGGCAATCATGCCCCTGAGGCCCGCGAATTTTAGTGACTTGGCCTCACCGGACCCCGGTTCGATGCCTCTATCGTGCAGGACGTCGTTACGGACAAAGAAAACCGTGGTGCTCGTTATGGCAAATGCGCTGACAAAACCAAAGGCGTAGTAAGCTTCCACCACCACAACCTGGCGAATGATCGGTATCAGAATCGCCGAAACACCCCAGATGATGCCGATACCGATGCGTTCATTTGCGAACATGGCCGGCAGCCGGCCCAGGCGGGCCGCATTGGCGGCCACGGCCGCCCCGCCAACGTAGCCGCCTCCTTGTGCCAGCAGCAGGATGATGGCCAGCAAGGTTCCAGCAATAAAAAGAAAGGATTCGCCCCTGGTTCCAATGAGGGCATCGGTAATTGAGTTGGAGAGCGCAATTTCCCACGATACTTGTTCGACGTATTCCTGCTCGGAAACGGCGAGATTGTGCTCCAGGGGATCGTCTACGCTACCCACAGGGCTATCAAGCGCAGGCTGCAGCCTTTCCTCCAAATACATGGCCTCCGCCGCCGCTACGTCGGCATTGGTAATGACCACATTATCTTCCTCAACGCCGCCTCCCATCGTTTGCACGGCCGCAATCTCATATTCGATCAGCAGCGTGCTGTATCCCTCGGTAGCCGGAATCTGCCATTGGTAGGCGCCAAATAGCTGAATAACGCCGGTCCCAATCAGGAAAACCGCCGCCAATGTCAACGCTGTATTGATTACTTTCCATTTCGGCCGTGCTGCGTGTTTGCCGCTGGCGGGAATAACTTCGTAGCCGGAAAAACCGAGCATGGCGCTGGACATCGATCGGAAGAATAACTGGAAAATCAGCAGGGTGCCGATCGCCTGAATATCCTGCTGGGCTCTGACAACATGCTCGACTACACCGCTGGCTTCAAGACGAAAGACGATACCCTGGGTCAAGAATGACCATTCGGGATTCAACATCGCCATGACACCCACAAGCGTCAGGGCGCCAATTGTAAAGATGGTAAATGTGCCGCCGCCAAGAAGAAATAGGGGGACCGCGCGTTTTGGTCCGAGGAGGACCAGGGCCACCATGATGAAAAAGGCAAAGGCCTCCGCCAAAAGGATACGATACGGCGCGAGCTCGGGCAGTACGAGCATGGTTACGTCGGCGGCCGAAATTGAGCTGATAATAATTGTTAGCGCCGCGTCGATGAAGAATAGACTGGTACCTATCCACGATAGCCAGCGCATGTTGGGCGGCCCGATCGCTTCGACCAGGGGGCCGCTGCCGCCGGCATTCGGCCGTAGATAAGCGCCTGCCTTATACGCGGGCACAACGCCGAAGAAGAGCAGGATGGAGAGGACGATAAACGCGCCTATCGCGATCTCCGTATATCCTTCCGCGCCGTGGATAGCCAGCAGCGTCTGGTAAGCCGCGACGCTGAATGCATCGGCGGCGATTTCGAAAATCAAGGCCAGCACGCCCAGCCCTGTTCCTCCCAACAGCAGCCCTTCGACCATCAGGCCAGGCAGTTTGCGCTTGGCTTCCGCGCCTTCGACAGGATCTATGTAGCTCTTGAACATCTATATATCTCCCGGGGTAGGGGTAAGAAAATCAAATGCTTGCTCATTGTCCTCACAAAGTGCCTCTTTTTCCTCATCGAGGCCGGGTCAATCGCATTCTGGTTTTCAGAAAATGGAGTGCACTCCTTTCAGATTACCAGGGTAACTTGCTGCGGTATTATAGAGTACCCTTTTCAAGCTTGACAATAGCCTGCTTTACAATAGGTATCTGAGGTATCTGGCAAGAATATTACTGCAGATAAGAAACTTACTGAACAATTTGAGCCGACCACAGCTGGGTTAAATTCGGTTAGGTACGATTGACGCAATTGTACAACTCACCGACAATAGTCGGCCTGTGAGTAAAAGGATGAAGTTTATCTTCCGGGGCAAGGCGATCGCCGCCCTGACCATAGCTCTTATCTCTTTGGCTGCCTGTACGGCCGTTTCCCCGGCCGGCGTGCAGCAGGCTGTCGCGCCCAACGCCGCGGCCGCAATACTGCCGGAGGCCGGCGCGCAAGATGCGCAAAGCGCGGCACAGGCGCCAACCGCAGAGGCGCTGGCCCCTGCGGCACAGTCATCATACCCGGCAGCGACAACGGCTGTTACCGTGACCCTGGTCGCCACGTTTGCCCCGCCTGCATCCGCCACACCTGTCCCGACGACTGCGCCTACCTTCCCTCCTTCGCCAACAGTGACTGCTACCCTCGCTCCGACCCTGTCGCCACAGCCGTCTCCGACGACGGAGCCGAATCGCCTTTGTCCGGAAACGGCTCCGCTCAAACCTGAATACAGCCGTTTTTATCTGTCGGCAAAGAAGTGGCCCGAGCCGCATGAGTCGATTGCCCGGCCCTATTTCTGGTTGTCCAGACCGCTGCCCGGAGCGGGGCGCGTGCTGATCAACGATCGTTTCCCTTACGGTTGGGATGAAAACGGCCGTTTGCTGCTGCATAATGGCGTTGATATGGCCGAGGACCTGGGCATGCCGCTCCTGGCTGTCGCCGATGGGACAGTCGTTGTCGCCCAATCCGATTACAGTGCCTTGTATGGTTGGCGCTGCGACTGGTACGGCCATCTCGTCGTCATCGAGCTGGATCAACGCTGGCAAGATCAACCCGTTTATGTATTGTATGGCCACGTCCTCAATATCGTGGTGCAGCCGGGCCAGCGCGTTGAACGTGGCCAACAGGTGGCCGAAATAGGCATCGGCGGCGCGGCCACCCACCCACATCTCCACTTTGAGGTACGCGTGGGCGAGAACCAATTTGCAAGCACGCGAAATCCGATGCTCTGGCTCGATCCCGGACCGACGCGCGGCGTCATTGCCGGGAGGCTCGTCGATCCCGAGGGACGGCCCTGGCAGGGTGTGCCGCTGGCGCTGGTCAACGATGAAACAGGCGAAATCCTCCCATCCTGGAGCTACCTGGGCGATCCGCAAAACCTGATGAATCCCGACGAAGGATGGGCGGAGAACTTCGTCTTTTCCGATGTGCCGCCGGGAGATCACTCGCTTGTGACCGAAATTCAAGGAGTGACCTATCAGGTTCCCGTACACGTCAACGCCGCCGAGGTTTCCACCGTTGAGATTGTCACCGAGAGTCTCAAGGAGCAGATCGTTGAGCCAGACACCATTACCCCGGATGCCGTGACGCCGGAA
>JBJYWZ010000211.1:0-2384 GCA_046259725.1 Promineifilaceae bacterium (SeqCode)
GAAGGCCTGATCGCCGGCGCGCTGACCGAAACAGGCAACATCGGCATCGTTTCCGCTTTCCCCGGCGTACAGGTAATTCGCCGCCAGAACGGCTTTATCCTCGGCGTCCAGGATGCCGCCGAGATGCTCGGCAAGGACATCAACATCTACGTCAAATACGTTGGTGACTGGTACCTGCCGCCTGAAGAGCAGGCTATCGCCGAAACATTGGTCTCCCAATTTGATGTGGATGTCCTGACGCAGCAGACTGATTCCGGTTCGCCCCTTGACGTTGCCCAGGAGCAGGGCATCTGGTTTGTCGGCAAGGATATGGATATCGTCGGCTTTTACGGCTGGTCCGATACCGACACCGTGGCCGTCTCCTTCGACACGCGCTGGGAGGTGCTCTACGAGCATATGCTCAACGAACAGTTGGCCGGGGAAGAGAATCCCCAGACTGTGCTCTACCTGGGTATGGATAATGACATAGAGCTGGCCGACGGCACAGTGCTGCCCACTGTCGATATCATGAACGATAACAAGGTAGGCATTGAGGCGATCAGCCCGGCCGCACTGCCCATGATTCCGCAGGAGATCGTCGACCTGGTCGAACAGCGCCGCCAGCAGATGATTGACGGTGAGTGGGACCCCTTTACCGAGCATGCCTTCATCAGCAACGGCACCGGGCTTGAACTTGATGGCACGCCCATCCCCGAAGCCGGCACCGAGGTCAAACCGGCTGGCGAACAGCCAACAGACGAATGGCTGCTCTCACAGTTCAACTTCGATTTACAGGGCGTGGAAATCCTCGAATAGGAAATAATGAGAGATAGAGATAGAGATAGAGATAATGCTGGAGCAACCCCTTCTATCTCTATCTCTTCTACTGTTCCGGTAGGCACACTCTATCTGCCAGGCCCATGCTGCTACATAATTACGAACGCGGCGAAACAGTCCTAGAGGCGCGGGGAATCACCAAGAGATTCGGCTCTGTGCTGGCCAATGACAGGGTCGACTTTTCGATCAGGGCGGGGGAAATTCACGCCATCCTGGGTGAGAACGGCGCCGGCAAATCCACGTTGATGAAAATCCTCTTCGGGCAGTACCAGCCTGACGAGGGCGAGATCTACATGGCCGGCAAGCCGGTGAAGTTTAAATCCCCCCTGGACGCCATTGACCACGGCATCGGCATGGTTTACCAGCACCGCATGCTGGTGCCCGCGCATACCGTCCTGGAAAACATCATTCTCGGCCATCCCGGGGTCGGCCGTGTGCCCGATATCAAGCGAACCACGGCGGAAATCAACGACCTGTGCGATCTCTATGGCTTTAAAGTCGATCTCCACGCCAGGGTGTGGCAGCTCTCCGAGGGCGAAAAGCAGGTCGTAGAGATACTCAAGACCCTCTATCGCGGCGCGGAAATCCTGATCATGGACGAACCGTCGTCGGCGCTGACCCCGCTGGAGACGGAGAAGCTTCTCTCCTCCGTCGAAGCGATGGCCGCCAACAATCTGGCCATTGTCCCCTTCATCACTCACAAACTGCCCATCGTCCTGCGCATCAGCGACAAAGTAACCGTGCTGCGCAAAGGCAAGGTCGTCTCCAGCATGGCGACGAAAGACGCCACTGAGCAAAGTCTCACCGAGGAACTGGTCGGCCGTGATGTCATCTTTCGCATAGACCGCGTCCTGGTGCAGCCCGGCAAACCTATCCTGGAAGTAGAAAATCTGTCGGCGCGCAACGACAAGGGCCTCATGGCGCTCAACGGTGTCTCCTTTTCCATCCGCGAAGGTGAGATCTTCGGCGTGGCCGGCGTCTCTGGAAACGGGCAGACGGAACTGGTAGAGACATTGGCCGGCCTGCGCAAAACGGAGACCGGTAGGGTCACGCTGGAAGGGGAGGACATTACCCACGCCTCAGTATTCCGCTGCTGGCAGTTGGGGGTGGGCTACATCCCCGCCGACCGCGTGCACATGGGCTCCATTCCTGACTTCTCCCTGGTCGAGAACACGGCCATGAACTACTACTTTGACCGCGAATATAATCGCAGCGGGCCGCCGGTCTTCCGGCGCATCGATTACGGCCGTATCCGCGAGCTTACAAGCCACTTCATCGAAGAATTCGGCGTCGTCGCTTCCGGCCCTGACGCCCTGGCCAGGACCCTCTCCGGCGGCAACCTGCAAAAAATGATCCTCGCCCGCGTGCTCTCGCGCAGTCCGCGCCTCGTCATCGTCGATCTGCCGACCCAGGGCCTGGACATCGGCGCCACCGAATTCGTGCGCAATAAGCTGGTCGAAGCCAAACAAAAGAGCGCCGGCATCCTCCTCCTCTCCGAAGACCTGGACGAAATTCTCGTCCTCAGCGACTGGGTCGCGCCGATTTACGAAGGAAAATTTATGGACATC
>JBJYWZ010000211.1:2484-3636 GCA_046259725.1 Promineifilaceae bacterium (SeqCode)
TTCGTCTTCCTGCTTCTCTGCACCTACGCCTTCATCATTCCCTACAAGGCCGGCCTGTGGAACATCGGCATGACCGGCCAGCTCTACGCTGGATCGCTTGCCGTGTATGGCGTCTTGCTCGCTTTCGGCGCCGACAAATCGGCCACCGTCCTGCCCCCGCCCATTGTCGTCATTCCCCTGCTGCTTATCGCCTCCATGGCCGGCGGCGCCCTCCTGGGCGCGATAGCCGGCTATCTGAAGGGCAAATACGACATCAACGAAATCGTCGTCACCATGATGCTTAATTTCATGATGTTCTGGCTCGTTTCTTTCATGATCAAAGAAGGGGGGCCTTTTATGAATCCCGGCGGGCGCGGCGAGAGTTTTGAACTGCCCGACAGCCTGCGCGCACCGCTTTTGCTGGATGTCCCCTTCACCATCTTCCTCGCCCTGGCCGTGGGCCTCTTGCTCACCTACCTGTTCGCCAGGAGCAAAATCGGCTATGAAATCAAAGCCTATGGCCTCAGCGCCGCTGCGGCCGAATACGCCGGCATCAGCACTATCAGGATCCCCGTGCTCGTCTTCATGCTCGGCGGCGCGCTGGCCGGCCTCGCCGGCTACCACTATTTCGCCGCCGTGCCCGGCGTCTTCAAAATCGCCAGGAACTATGGTTTTTTCGGCGACCTGGCCTTTTACGGCATCATCTGCGGCCTCATTTCCCTGGCTAATCCCCTTGCCGCCATCCCAGTCGCCCTGCTCTTTGGCGGGCTCTCCATCGGCGGTCGTTTCGTACAGGGTAAACTGGGCATGAGTTTCGGCGTTGACTACGCTCTCCTTGGCGTGCTCATGATCACCCTGGTCGGTTTTCAATTCTTCTATCGCTACAAAATTGTTTTCGAAAACAAGGGTAAGGAGCCCGCCGATGCCCGAATTCCTGGCTAGAAGTCTCGACGCTTCTACCATATTCCTCATCGCCGGCCTCGGCGAACTGCTGGGCCAGCGTTCCGGCGTGATCAACGTGGGCATCGAAGGCGTCATGCTCTTTGGAGCCACCCTAGGCTTCATCACCGCCCAGACCACCGGCAGCTATTTTCTCGGCTTCCTGGTCGCCATTCTCATCGGCGCGCTGCTGGGCCTGCTGCACGGCTTCTTCTCCATCACCCTGGGCGGCGA
>JBJYWZ010000212.1:0-7231 GCA_046259725.1 Promineifilaceae bacterium (SeqCode)
GGGATGCGCGTCATCCAGCTCCCCTTCCCTATCTGGGAGGCGCGCAATGATCTGGAGGAGGTTTTAGCCGAAATTTTGCGCAGTATCGGCAGGAATGGCCAAGAAGTGGGCTTTGCCTGCGCGGGCGTCACGATTACGGCCGAATTGTCCGACGCGTTTCGCAGCAAGCGCGAAGGTATCCACTTTGTCCTGGACTCACTGCAAGCGGTCCTGCCCGAAAACATCTCGCTGCATGTTTTCGGCAGCGACGGCCGGTTTCACGATCCACAGACCGCCCGCGACTATCCCCTGCTTGTGGCGGCGGCGAACTGGATGGCTACGGCTACGCTCGTGGCGCGGCACTGCGAGAACTGCGTGCTGGTTGACATCGGCAGCACCACGACCGACGTGATCCCCATCGCCGGCGGCCAGGTCGTTGCCCGCGGCCGCGACGATCCCTCGCGCCTGATTCACGGCGAACTACTTTACACGGGCGCGCAGCGCACTAACATTTGCGCGATCGTGCAGCGCGTGCCCCTTTGGGGATATTGGTGCCCCGTTTCGGCCGAATATTTCGCGACGATCCAGGATGTTTACCTGCTGCTGGGAGAAGTGGCGCCGGAGGCGTGCAGCAGCCCAACGGCAGACGGTCGCCCTGCCACGGCGCCTTTCGCCGCCGAACGCCTGGCCCGCGTCGTTTGCGCCGATGCCGAAATGCTCAGCGCTGACGAGATCGAGGCCATGGCCAGATACATCGCCGTGCAGCACAGCAGCCAGATCGCCGGTGCTATCGCGCAGGTACGGGCGCGAAATGATATCAGCGGGCCGCTGATCGCGTCGGGAGCCGGGGCTTTCCTGGTGTGGTCCGCCGCTGAGCAATTGGGCGTGCCCTGCCAATCGCTGCACGAAGCGCTGAGCCAGCATGCCGCCGCTGAAGAAGAAGCGGCCCCAGCAAGTGAAGCAGCTCCAGGAAGTGAAGCGTCTATTGCCGCGCCCGCCTACGCCGTGGCCATTTTGCTTTCTGAGGATGCATCTTGCGGGTCGGAAACGGTGTGAAAGACTCATGCAGAAGGATTCAGTCAGATACCACTGAAGCGGTGACTACGAACCAATCTTGAGGAGAATTCATGGGAGTTCTACCCACAAAAAGTAATGAAACTTGTGGCGCACGCTTTCGCTTGCGCAGGCAACCTGAAGGTTGCGCTACATTTTCAGGAGAGTGTGATGTTTGAGGCGCTGATCAAGGTTGGCGGCAGCATTTGTAATACGCAGTCGCTGAAAGCCCTCGCCTCGCAGTGGGCGGCGCTCGCTTCGCGCAGGTCGCTGCTGTTCGTGGCCGGCGGTGGTCTATTTGCCGATCAGGTACGCGCACTGGATAAACATCTTGGCCTGAGCGACCGCGCCGCGCACTGGATGGCTATCGCGGCAATGGAGCAGAACGGACACCTGCTGGGGGATTATATGCCAGGCATTCCATTGATTTCGGATTTCGGATTTCGGATTTCGGATTTTAATTCACCGTCTGCTGTTCTGCTTCCCTATTCACTGCTGCGCCAGGCTGACCCTCTACCGCACAGCTGGGACGCCACTTCCGATTCGCTGGCGGCCTGGCTGGCGGGATACAGCGGGGCCAGGCGGCTGGTGCTGCTGAAAGATGTGCCGGGGGTGTATGCTGACGGCGAGCCGTCAGCCAATAGAGAGGTGCTGGCGGAAATATCGCGCAGCGAATTGGCCGGATATGAGGCTGTGGATCCTTATTTCGTCAAGGCGCTGCCGCCGCAGATGGAGACGTGGATCCTTTCCGGCGATCACCCGGAGCGGCTGGCCAGACTGCTGGAAACGGGCGAGACGGAGGGAACGAGAATCATGCCTGAGCAGCAAGAGTCATAAACCGGCGGCGAGTTTTTTGAATGTTTGCACGCTTTCAGGTTCGATTTGAGCGCCGAACTGCTGCGCGACCAGCCCGGCGAAGGTGATCGCCAACTGCAGGCAGGTTTGCAACGGCCGTTTCCTGATCCAGGCCCAGAGAAAGGCGGAGATGAAACCATCACCGGCGCCGGTTTCATCGACGGCGGGCACTTGTTTGACGGGAACTTCAAAGAGACGCCCGTCTGTGACCACCCATAGAGGGCTGCTGCCGCGGGTAATCACAACGATCTGATCATCCTCCTTTTGGAGATCAAGCGGATTTCGCAGCACATTTGCGGACAGCAGGCATCCATATTCGTAGGCGTTGAGAAAGAGGAAGTTGGCCCGGGGATAGACCGCCGAAAAGTAATCGACATCATAGGTGAGCCAGCCGCCGGGATTATAGGAGATCAGCTGATCCTGCGGCACGGCTTCGAGCACTCTGTGGATGAAGGAGGGCTCGCAGGCGGCGAAGTGGATAATTCCCGCCGCCGGCAGCGCTATTTCATTTTGAGGCACGGATCTGAAGGCCTGTGTCAAGCCGTTGTCATTAAAGACCATCTCCTCAGTCGCACCGCTGCTGTCCGGGAAAACATGGAATTCCGGCAGTTCAGCCAGGTAATCGGGGGGATGCAGGAAGCGCACTCCTTCGCTCTGAAGGAAAGTGCGGTAGCGCATCCCCCAATCACTCTCGCCGGCGGCGCTGTACAGCCCCGCGGCCAGGCCCAATCTGGCGCTGTTGACGGCCACATTGGCGGCCGTACCGCCAAAGAAAATCTGTGAGTGGATATAGTCTATGGATATCGATCCAATCGATAAGATATCCAGGGGCATCATAGACCTTCTTTCGCCCGCGCCAGATTGGGCTATTTGCTTACTTAGCCTGCCATCGCCAGGTCTTCGTAGGCTGCTTCGCGTTCGCGGCGGAACTGGTTGGTATAGAGACTGTAGTAATGTCCCTGCTGACGAATCAGCTCGCCATGCGTGCCAGACTCTGTGATACGGCCGTTTTCAATCACCAGAATCCTGTCCGCACGCTTGATCGTGCTCAGGCGGTGGGCAATGATAAAGCTGGTGCGCCCGGCCATTACCGCCTCCATGCCCTGCTGGATGAGCGCCTCGGTCAGCGTATCCACTGAACTTGTCGCCTCATCCATGATGAAGATGTCGGGCTTGGCCAGTATAGCACGCGCCAGGCTGATCAACTGCTTCTGGCCTACAGAGAGCAGGTTGCCACCCTCACCCACATTTTCATCGTAACCATGTTCCAGGGCAGCGATGAAATCATGGGCACCGGCCAGCCTGGCCGCGGTCTCGATTTCCTTGTCAGTGGAACTCAGGTTCCCGTAGCGCAGGTTTTCACGGATGGTGCCGGAGAAGAGGTGCGGCGTTTGCAGCACCATGCCCACGCGTGATTGGATCGCCTGCTGGGTGAGGCCGGTGTAGTCCATGCCGTTGAGCAGAACACGCCCCTCTTTCGGTTCGTAGAAGCGGCAGAGCAAATTGACGATGGTCGATTTGCCGCCGCCCGTCGGACCTACAAGGGCGATGGTCTCACCCTGCCTGACATGCAAGTTGAAGTCTTCCAACACCGGCTTGCCGGCCTCATAGTAAAACTCAACATCTTCAAAAACGATGTCGCCGGAGATTTGCTGCGGAGCCAGCGCGCCTTCCTTGTCGCGTACCTCGGGCACGGCGTCGATGAGTGAAAAGACGCGTTCGGCGGAGGCGATTGACTGCTGTATCTGGGCGTAGACGCGGGCCATCTCCTGCACCGGCCACATCATGAAGAGGATGTAGGAGATGAAGGCCTGGATCTCGCCAATGGTCATTGTCCCACCAGTTACTTGCAGGCCGCCAAAAAGGATTACGGCGGCCACGCCGAAGGCGGTAATTAGCTGGACCACCGGCAGGAAGAGCGCGGACAGCCATGAGGCACGATAAGACGCGTGGTACATGTCTGTGGACAGATTTTGGAACTCATCGAGGTCCCGCTCCTCGCGCGCCAGAGCCTTGGTCACGCGCACGCCGCTGATGTTCTCATTGTAGGCACCGGTGATCTTGCTGTTGATCTTGCGCACGCGGCGAAACTCTTTCAAGATGCGCTTCTCAAACTCAAAGGCGATAACGACCAGCAGCGGCAGCATGATCAGGACCACAAGCGCCAGGCGCCAGTTAATCAGAAACATGAAGACCATGGAAATGACGATGCTGGTCGTACCCCAGGTCATATCGAGCACACCCCAGGTCACCAGCTCGGCAATGCGCTCCGTGTCTGATGTCACGCGGGAGATGATCCAACCCACGGGCGTGCGATCAAAGTATGAAAAGGAGAGCTTCTGCAGATGATTGAAGAGCTGCTTGCGCAGATCGTAGCGGATACGCTCGCCCAGCATGCCGGTCAGGTAGATGAAGCAAAAGACGTTGATCGACTGGACGAGGATCAGCAGGCCATAGAGCGCCAGGTAGCGAACAAGCGCGGCCTCATCGGCAGGCGTGATCGCCTCATCGATGATCAGCTTACTGACATAGGTGAAGAGGGCATCAATGAAGGCCACCACGCCAACGGTCAGCAGAGCACCGAGCAGAAGCCGCCGGTGAGTTTTCGTCTGCTGCAAGACACGCAGCACCGTTCGCCCGTTAAATTCACTGTGAAATTCTTCTTCTTCGTAATATTGCTCAGTCATTGTCGGTTAGTCCATGCAGCAAGATGCAAAATGCAAGATGCAGGTTAAACGTTTTCGGGTTCGAGTTTCCAGGCCATGTCGGATTCCAGTTCTTCTTCCAGCTCGTCTTCAATCTGCGCCTGCAGGTTGTAGATGCGGCGGTAAGGTCCTTCCTGGGCCAGCAGTTCGTCATGCGTACCGCTTTGCGTGATACGGCCGTTTTCCAGGACCAGAATCAGGTCCGCGTTCATCACCGTCTGGATGCGGTGGGCAATGATAAAGGTCGTGCGCCCCGGAAGCAGGGATTCGAGCGCTTCGCGAATCTCGGCTTCGGTCTCCGTATCGACAGACGAGGTGGCATCATCGAGGATCAGAATGCGCGGATCCTTCAAGAAGGTACGCGCCAGCGTGAGGCGCTGTTTCTGCCCGCCGGACAAGGTCACGCCGCGTTCGCCCACGAGCGTGTTGTAGCCCTTGGGAAAGGTCATGATGACGTCGTGAACGGCCGCCGCGCGCGTCGCTTCCTCGATTTCCGCATCCGACACCTTGCGTTCCACACCATAGGTGATGTTGTCGCGGATGGTACGCGAGAAGAGGAAAGGTTCCTGCTGCACAATGCCGATGTTCTGGCGCAGGTAGCGGCGCGTGTAATCGCGCAGCTCGACGCTGTCGACCGTGATGCTGCCCGCGCTGTACTCATAAAAACGGGGCAGCAAATTGACCAGGGAAGTCTTGCCGGAGCCAGTACCACCTACCAGGGCCACGACCTGCCCGGCCTCAGCTTCAAAGCTGATGTCGTTCAGCACGGGCGCGTCCGGGTCCTGCTTTTCGTCATCGTAGAGGAAAGAAACATCCTCAAAGCGAATGTGGCCTTGCAGCGGTCCGCTGGGGCGATAAACGCCCTCATCCAGCGGCTCCTGTTCGACGGCGATGATCTCGACCACGCGGCTGTAGGAGACCATACCACGCGTCGCCTCAACGATCAGTCTGCCCAGATTGCGCATCGGCCACAGCAGCCAGCCCAGGATGCCCAGGTAAGCGAGGTAGGTGCCCAGGGTGATTGCGCCATTAATGGTCATGATCGCAGCCACGAAATAGCCGACCAGAAGCTGGGCACCGACGAGCAGATCGGTTGAGGGCCAGTAGATGGCGTGCATTAACACCAGGCGCCGGCCGCGATGGTATTTCTCGATATTATCGGCCTCGAACTTCGCTTCTTCATACTCCTGGCGAGCGAAGGCGCGCACGACGCGCACGCCGGTCAGATTCTCCTGGAGGGTCGTAGAAAGAATGGCTTCCTGCTCCTGGAAAGCCTCGTAGCGATCGGCGATCTTGCCGAAGAAGACCACAGAGACAATGAGAAGGATGGGAACAACAACCACCGAAATGAGCGCCAACTGCCAGTTGAGGACCAGCAGCGCGGTGAAGTTGACCAGGAAGAGCAGCACGATGCGCCCCAGGCCGATTGCCTGCTCGCCGTAGAAGCGGCGCATGGCATCGACATCGGAGGTCGCGCGCTGGATCAGTTCACCAGTGGGCGTGCGGCTGTGATAGGCGAAGGAGAGGCGCTGGATGTGGTCATAGAGGTAGTCGCGCAGACGCACGGTGACCCCTTCCGCAGCTTCGGCCGCCCAACGACCGCTCAGAAAGGTGGAGATCCCCTGCAGCAGGGCCAGGAGGATGATGCCTGCGGCGACCATGAACAGCTGCCGAAGCAAATCCTCGCTGCCCAATACATCGTCGGTAAAGTAGCGGATCAGGTAAAAAGAAGATACCTGGAAAACAGCCGCCATGCCGATCGCGGCTGTTGCCGCGGCAAACATCTTCTGGTAGCCGTTGAGCATGCGCCATAAACCGGTGAGACGGTTTTCGGAGACGGCTTCTTTGAGATCGTATTCTGAGTTGTGTATTTCTGGTGTAGCCATAATATTCACCAAGTATTTAGGGGCAGGGATTCAGGCTGCAGGGCTGCAAGATCCCAGCCGGTATGTTTTTTGGTTACTCGTTCACAATTTAGCAATTCATCCACTAACAAATAAAAAAAGGACGTGTTCTTGGGCCACGTCCTTTTCCGGGTATTCTGTCTTTTGATAGGCTCTGTCTGTTGACAGGGTCCCGTCCGGCGACAGGAAATAAAAAAGGGCCGCGGCGCCTGAGTGCACCGCGGCCCTGGTTCTATTAAACGAGGGTTCAACCAACAGGCGCACTCCGACAAGGTGAATCAACATCACCGGCGATGGCAAAGCTTTTGTGGTAGAACATGTTTGTCATCAATTCAACCTTCTCGCGTCAAATAGTCGCATTATATGCGCCGACGAATATCGTAGCATGACGATACCCTTGTGTCAAGATTTTCATTGAACAGTTTTCAGCCAACAGTAAACAGTGGACGGTGGGCAGCGGGTTATTGTGGGCCGCACATGCCCTGGAAGAAGGCCCAGGCGTTGCAGCTCTGGCCGTTGTCAAAGACACAGACGCCACAGCGCACCCCGTCCGACTGCTCCGCCTCCTGGTATGTATACCCCTCCTCCGTACAGTAGGCCGCGGCGGCGTTGGAGAGTTCCGGCAGCATGCCCGCTTCTACCCCCGTGGCCACAACGCTGCCGCCAGCGTCGACATTGGCCTGCCAGCAAAAACCGCTGACCGCATTGTGCAGCGTGACGTGGTAGAGTGTCTCC
>JBJYWZ010000213.1:0-14922 GCA_046259725.1 Promineifilaceae bacterium (SeqCode)
GGCAGCGGAACTCGCCTCGCCAGCCACGACGGCCGCTGATTATGCTTCAGGGCTGGCTGGAGATACGTCAGCTTCTAGGCCCCCTGGGTTTCGTAGTATCGTAGGGACGGCGCGCGACGGCGGTGATGCTGGCTTCACGAGCCATCAATAGCCATGATATCAACGACCAGCGGCATGGTTGCCGTCGAGGAGCATTACCGATGGACGTGACAGCATCGAAATCAACGAGCACAACGCATGGTGCTCGACCACCACGGGTCGCGATGGTTGCCGCATGCCCGTTCCCTGCGAATCACGGCACCCCGGCAGCGATTCGTGAGCTGGCGATCCATCTGGCACGGCTTGGCAATGAGGTCCATGTCGTCACTTACCCTCAGGCAGAGCCCATCCCAGTCGACGGGCTCCACATCCATCGCGTCAAGGTTCCTTTCTACAAGCCGGGTCCCATTGGGATCGGACCTTCATATGAACGCCTGTTGTTCGACGCATTCTTGGTACCGAAGCTGATCCAGGTCATTCTCCGGTATCGTATCGATGTGATCCACGCGCACAACTACGAGGCCACGATCGCCGGCTGGCTTGCGAGGCTGCTGACACGCAGGCCCCTCATCTACAATGGCGTCACCGCCATGGCAGATGAGCTGCCCAGCTATGGCTTCATAAAGCCTGATCGCCTGGCCAGCGGTATCGGTAAGTTGCTCGATCGAACGGTTCCACGCATGGGCGACCTGAGCATGGTGCTCTCGGACGACCTCCGCGATTACCTGATCTCGCTTGGCAACCGCCCAGATCGGGTGCTGATCGTCCCACCAGGCGTCGAGATGGACTGGCTGTCGTCAGGCGATCGCGCACGCGGGAGAGGGTACCTGGAACTTCCAGACGAGGTGCCCACCGTAATGTACACGGGTGCCCTGGAGGGGTTTCAGCGCATCGATTATCTGTTGCAGGCAATGGTGCCCGTGGCAGAGAAGGTACCAGACGCGGTCCTCGTCATCGCTGGCAACATCAAGAATACCAAGGCTTGGGAGCTGTACCAGTCCATGGCGACCGAGCTGGGCATCGCGATGCGAGTCAAGCTCGTCGAATCCGTGCCCCTCGATCAGTTGCCGGATTACCTCGCTGCCGCGGACGTCACAGTGGCCCCGCGGCCGTCCTGCCCTGGCTTCCCGGTGAAACTGCTGAACTACATGGCGGCAGGGAGGCCGATCGTCAGCTTCGAGGGGAGTGCCAAGTCTCTTTGTCATGGCTATAGCGGCTATGTGGCAAGGAACGACGACGTGGAAGACTTCGCCGATGGCATCGCTTTGCTATTGCAGGATCGGGAGCTGGCAGAGTACATGGGTCGCCGAGCATACGAGTCGCTGGCTGGTGTATTCGACTGGGAAACCCTGGGACTCGGCGTGACGGAGGCCTATCGTCAACTCATTGAGAGCCGTAAGTCTTACTCGCTGTCCTCGGTCTCCGCCTACTTCAAGAAAAGTTATAAGCCACAAATTATGGACGCCAAGCAGATCTCTGCCAATCAAATCGATGGGAAGTTATTCTACCCGAGCCTGCAGGAAGAAGACCTATGATCTCCACCTCTGCTTCCCACCTCTTCTATGGACCCGTGCTTGCCGCCGTTGAAGGGGATTTCGTTGGGCGCTGCGACTAGAGAGCCTGGAAATGGCGACAACGGTGGCCCATGGCCTGATTGGAATTTGTGCTTTCTGCGCCGCGAATGCAACTCTGCCGGCAGGTCGGCGGTTGCCGATCGAGCTCTCATGGCTTGTGATTGCCTTTGTCGCCGCAAACCTGCCAGACATCGATATCATCTTCGGCTTGGTACTTTCCGGCAATCACTCGGCCCTACACGGCGGCGTGACACACTCATTGGCCTTTGCGACATTCTGCACATTGGTCGCGCTAGTGACGTGGCGAGATCCCAGGCAAAGAATCATTTTCGCTCTGTTGGTCGGATTCCTGGTTGTATCTCATATCATCGTCGACACCCTTACCGGCCCTCAGCTAGGCCTACATGAGGGCTCTGGCACGCCGTTGCTATGGCCCTTCGTTCGAGACCGCATCACGATGCCGATCACGGCTTTCAAAGGCGTCAATCACGGGAATTTGTTTCCGGACGCCTTGTTCACAGCGGCTTTCGAGCTTATGCTGCTGACACCTGCAGCCGCGGCAGCGATTTACTTCAGCCGGCGCCGCCTGGGTCCGACATCTTGCCGTTGACGCTGGCTGCCGACCTAAAAACCCTCAGGCCGACACCTGCGCTGTCGCACAATTACACCCCGACCGTTTCTGCAGGCACGCGGAAACCAATGGCTCCCAGGATGCAGATCGAGGTAGATGTCAGTGGATCTCAAATCACTTCAACACGACCTTTATTGGTTCGCCCGAAAGCAGCGACGACGCATGATCTTCCTCCCGATCAAGTATTTTCGGGATTATTCCTTCATTCACATCAACAAGACTGGCGGTACGAGCATCGAGCGTGCTCTCGGCATGCCCGTGTTCCATAAGCCGGCAGTGGAGTATCGCCGAGATATCGGACTGGAGCGCTGGAATCGTCGCTTCAGTTTCGCGATCGTGCGCAATCCCTGGGATCGCACGGTATCTCAGTTCCATTACCGGCGTCAGATCAATTGGGATGGGCTCGGTGAAGACCCGGTTACATTCAAGGAATGGGCACGCGAGGTCTTCGTCAATCGTTCGGACAGATATGTGGATGAGGACATGCTGTTCTTGACCCAAAAAGACTGGATTTCCGACGAGCATGGAGAAGTGATCGTGGATTATGTCGGCAAATTCGAAAACCTTCAACAGGCTTGGGATGACATTTGCGATCGCCTTGGCCGCGAACGTTCCACTCTGCCGCATGTGAAGAAATCGTCGCGTACTGATTTCCGAGATTATTATGACTCCGAGACTCGGAAGATCGTTGGTGACTACTTCAGCGCTGACATCGAGCTGTTCGGGTATACGTTCGACCAATGCTAGAGAGTGTTCAGTCTCGCAAGTGCGCCGTTTGGGCAGGTCGCTGGCCAAGCGGTCAGGCTCGTTTCCGACAAGCTTTCTGAATCTAACAAGAACCACGCATCATGAAATGTAACAAGCTGTGCTCTATCGGCGTCACGATCCTGTTGCTCGGCGCGATTGCAGCGACCGCCTACCTCGCGCTGAAAGCGATGCGTGCGCACCAGTTACGTTATAGCGCAGACCAGGCGAGGGCCGCTGGAAAGCCGATCCCGGTGACGACCTGGCAGATCGAAGCCGGCAACATCAACTGGAGCGTCGGCGCAGAATGTACTGCCTACGCCAGCCTTGTCATCCAGCAGGGCGGCAACATGAGCGAGCCGCTCTCGAGCATCGACGTGGAGCTCGGTCAGGAAGTGAAGCGCGGCGACGTCCTGTTCCAGGCTGATCCCAGCAGACTGCAGGTCGAGCTGGACAATGTGCTAGCGAGCGAAGCCGAAGCGCAGCAATTGGTGAAGAACCTGGAACCATTTCTGAGCTCGGTTCGCAAAGATGAGAACAAGACCCTGATGCGGATCGCCGACGTCGTTCAGGTCGAGAACGCGGCCGGACAGGCCCGCACCCAACTGGCCCGCCTGACCCTCGAGTCGAAGTTGCTGAAGTACAGACGAGAGAACCTCAGCATCCGCGCAACAATCGACGGTGTCGTGACCGCAATCAACGCCGTCGTCGGTGGTGAGCCTCGGAATTTCGAAGCGCTGGCAGAGATTTCTCGGCTCGACCCTTTGCACACACATTGCGTCTTCGCCCAAGAGGATTATGGCTTCATAGATCAGAACTCTCCGGCCACGCTGACGTTCCCCGCGCTGCCGGGGGAACGCTTCGATGCAACTTTCAAGGAGTTCCTACCGACAGTCACCGCTTACGACCCAGCCAATGCAGACGCCAACCAGACCGACCCGTCGCTGCAAGCTGTATTCACCGTAGCGAATCCTGATACCCGGTTGCTGCCAGGCATGGCAGCGCTAGTCCGCTTGGGCCGAACCGAACATGGCCTGAGAGTCCCGGCCATAGCCCTCATCGGCCCGATGGAGAACCGCGCGCAAGTCTTCGTCGTGGAAAGGGCAGTGGCACATCTCCGCGAGATCGAAGTCGGCCCCTACGCCGATGGCTTCGTTCGTGTCGAGTCCGGCTTGGAGGCAGGCCAGCGAGTCGTCGTTGCCGGCCAGGTCCACTTGGTTGACGGGGATCTGGTTCGCGAGCTTCCCGAGAGCGACGCCGGCGTGCCAGGCCTGTTTCCCACCCCGAACCCTTGAGCGACAAAATGCATACGACACCGCGCGGCAGTTAGGTCAGGTTATGAGCACCGGCAAGCGCGTTATCCGAAATTCGCTCTACGGCGTGATCGGGCAGGCGTTCGGCGGCGGGATATTCTTCTTCGTCGCGATCCTTGTCGCCCGACATCTTGGACCAGAAGACTTCGGCACACTAACGTTCATCCTGGCGTTCGTAACGGTCTTCCAAATGCTGGCGGACTTTGGCTTGACCAATGTGCTCGTCCGAGAGATCGCTCGCAACCGGGAAAAAGTATCGGAAATCCTTGGGGCTGTGATGCCGCTCGCCACCCTGATGGCGATCATCGGCTCCGCCATCATTGCAGCCGCAATCTGGCTCATGCCCCTAGACCCGTCGGCAGAATTGGCAGCCTTCATCATGGGTGGCACCGTCATCTTGACGTTCCACGCTGCCGTCGCCGGCAACGTGAGCCGTGCCTTCGAGGATATGTGGCTAAACGCTGTTGGGCTGATGGCCCAGCGCGTCGTGCTCCTCGTCCTGATTCTCGTCGCGCAGCAACTCGATGCAGGACTGCCCGGCATCGCCCTCTGCTATTTCGGCGAGAGATTGTTTCAATGGGCTTTCTTTCGCATCGTCGTGCGCGTCCGGTACACCCACTATCGATGGCGCTTGGACTTCTCGTACTGGGTGCACCTCATTCGCGAAGGATTGCCCGTTGGGATCGCCATGGTCTTGCGGCGGATCTCTTGGCACATCCACACCTTCATGCTTACCATTCTCTCGACCTCGGCTGCGGTCGGACTGTTCGGCTCGGCGTACCGAGTCATACAGATGATCAATGTCATCCCATTCACTCTCGCGGTGCCGATGTTTCCGGTTCTATCACGCCTCGCAGCCGATTCGCCGGAAAAGGCTTTTGCCGCGTACCTACGCGCACTCAGGATATTCACACTGGTCGGAGTGCCGATTGGAGTATGGCTGACACTCGTAGGGCACTCGGTCATCCAGCTGCTGTTCGGGCCAGCCTTCGCCGCTGCCGGCGAGTTGCTCAGGCTGATGGGAGCCGTCGTGATCCTACTGTTCTTGAACGGCATGTTCGTTTATTTGTTCTCGGCACTCGGGCAGCAACGCTACTACACTATCAGCGTTTCCCTCAGTGTTACCTTGAATCTACTCCTAGATCTGGTGCTGATTCCTGTGCTCGGGGTTCCCGGCGTCGTCATCTCGGCCTTGATCGCCGAGGCCGCCGTCTTCTTGAGTGCGAGTTGGTTTCTGGCCCAGCAGGGTTTCGTTCTCAATTACCGGCAGATCATCGGACGTCCAGTTTGCGCGGCGTTGCCGGCCGCAGTGGTGCTCGCTCTTGCAATGGATGTCGTCGCATGGATTCCAATGCTGACGACCTCCGTGGTCTTCGGAGCCCTCTACCTTGGGCTCGCACGGCTCTGCGGCGCGCTTGACCCTAAAGACGTCCAGGCGCTCATCCGAGGGATAAAGCGGTGAACAACGACGTCCGCTCGAATCGACTCGACACGGCCCAGCTTCACACGAGCCGCGGGCAGATCGTTTCATGGATGGCATTGGCTGGGGTGATCCTTGCTGTGTCGGGCGCCACCGGCACCTGGTTGGAGTTCCCCCTAACGGGGTCGATCCGGGCAATTGGCTTGCAGGGTCCCCTGGACGCGGAGCCCTTCTACAGCCTGAGCGCTTGGCTGATTGTCTTGATCGCATTGACGGTCGCAGCGTGGCTGCTCAATTGGCGAACGGCCCTCATTGTGTGCGGCTTGGCGTTTCTCGGGGTCACTGGTTATTTCTATCTAACCCTCGTGGCTGGCCATGAAGGCTGGCTTGTCCGTTTCGTCGACGAAAGCCGTCAGCGTGCATTGCTGGAGAAATTCATTGGCGATCACTACTGGCAGAACCTTAACCCCGAACCCACGCTGAGGCTGGTATCCGAGTTCGAGTATCTTCCGGATCGGATGGGCACGGCATGGGCCGCAACCGGAACGGGAATGGTGCACACGCTACTTGCCGGCGCACTCGTCGTCGGTGCCGTTGCGGCTAGCGGCAGGGTCTATGCAGCCATGGCCGTTGCCGGATCAGGGCTCGTCGTACTGACACTTCTCACGTTGGCCAACTCCTTGACCGAGGCCGATCTCTATCAGCGACAGGGCGATACCCACCTCGCCGCTGGCGAGCCTCGATCGGCGTTGGAGGCTTACGAATTCGCGCTCGACGCCGACCCGGTCCTTTCGACATCACGAGCCTTCCTGGTCAAAGCGTCTTACGCATACATGGGCCTGCTCGGGCAGTCGAGCGATCTCGCCGCCGTCTATCTGGCCGATGCACGAAGGACAGGGGCGCTGCAGCGGCAGCTGAGTGATCGGATCAGGTCTCGGCTGTCCGATGCACATCGACGCCTGCAGCGGGCAGCCGCCGGCCTCGCGTCTCAAGCACCGCTCGCAACTGCCGGAGGCGCAACGATACCCGCACCGGCAACGGCCACTACAGATCCAGATCTGCTCAGGTTTACCGGACCAAATGCGCTTCATGGCTTCGAGCTAGGCTTTCCTTTGAGCAAGCGCGGCGGGCATTCGGAAGGCAGCACAGCCACAGCGAGACCGATCGGTTCCCTGGAGCGTGCGATACGTGCTTTCGCAAACCAATTGGATGCAGAGCTTTGGATAATGCAGGGGGTGATGGCGCTCAATACCAGCGAACCGAGTGAGGCCAGACAAGCGTTTCAGCGAGCTGTAATAATGGATCCCACTGCGTTAGACGCTCGATTTCTATTGGGACATACGGAATTGCTCCTCGGTATGCAACAGCAAGCGATCACTAGCCTCTCAAATACGATGTCAGCGATCAAACAGGCGTCGATCCGAGCGGACATCGCCAGCACGCTTGGCGATGCTCTCAGCGCCGACCGGCAGCTCAACGCGGCTCGCACCGAATACCGCAGGAGCTTGGAGCTGGACAATGTCTTTAACATACGCGCCGTTCGAAGCCTCGGCGGGACCTGAACAATGGCTACACCAGACGGGATTCGTCCTGCATCGAAGCGTTTTGCCGACTTCCCGTTCGCGCTCTTCGTGCTGCTCGCTTGCTCGCTCGCCTTGGGATATCTGGTGGCTCGTGCTTCGGCGTTCTACAAGCCGACGGGATACACACCCGACTGGGGCAGCGCGCAGTGGATCGGAGGGCGAGAAGAGGCTGCAACTCGCTATTTCAGGCGTCGATTTTATGTAGAAGGGATTCCGAAGGCCGCCTACCTATTGGTCGCCGGCACCGACGAGGTCTCCGTGTACATCAACGGTCTGCTTATGGTGTCGGAACGGTACATCGAAGGGAGAGTCACCGAGATACGGGACCTGAAAGAACGGCTCGTCGATGGCCAGAACATCATCGCGGTCAAAGTCGAAGCGATGCAGTGGACGACACAACCTCTGGTCTTGGCCCGTATTGTTGTCGAGAACGGCGACGGAGGATTCCGGGAGCTCGCCTCGGACCGGACCTGGAAAGCCAGCAGCCGAGAGGCGCGCGACGCCGGTCATCAGGTCGACTGGACAGCACTGGGCTTCAATGACAGTTCTTGGCCCGACGCCATCGTTGAAGCCCCCCCGCGAGAGCTGGCCCAACTCCCGCTCGATCTGCCCGAGGACGTCTTCTCGTCCCCGCCCGCAACCTGGTACCTTTGGTCACAGCGCCGGAACCCGCAGGTGACGCTCGTCCGAGACTTCGAGCTCTACGACAGCTCGATTCGAGGGGCCTGGCTTCAGATCGGGTTCTCGGGCCACTATAGCGTCGCGATCAACGGGCACCTCCTGCACGCCGAATCCAGCGGTGCCGGCTCGGCCGAGCTGTTGTCCGTTGGCCAACACTTACGCCAGGGCCACAACCGTATCGAACTGGCTGCGGTGTCCCCTGAGGTCGAGCCACGAATCTATGCTCGCCTGCTAATCGATACGCCAACAGGGCGACGATGGGAGACGACTGACGGACGCTGGCTGTCTGCGCGCCAGACCTTGGGGCCCGAAGCGTCATACAGCCCCATTCACCTGGTCAGCAAGGTTGGCAGCCGTATGGCAGATCGACAAACGCGCCTGGTCGCGACCGAGCTGTCATCCGGACCACAACTGGATGTCCATCAATGGCGATCGACTCTGCTCCTCGCGTTGTCGATTCTGGCTGCTTCGGCACTCGCCTTCCTGCTCTTCCATTTGGCGATCAAAGGGGCTGCCAGGTTCGGTGCGGAACAGTCTCTCGGGCTATTCTCCCAGCCCTTCCTGCTCGGCCTGCTGCTGGCTGTTCTCCTCTTACTTGTGGAATCAGATCCAAGGTGGAGGCCCGGGCCCGATACATATGCTGACTACGCAACTTTCGCGCCTGTCACCGCAATTGCCGCGGTCCTGCTGTCCGCACTCTGTCTAGTCGCTTTGGAAGCGCGGAGACGCCGTCACGGAACCGATGATAAACATTAGCCGCCTCAAGGCCATGCGTCTGAATTCTGCCAGCGAGCGTTCCATGCTCTACTGGCTTGCTCTTATCGCAATCATCGGCTTTGGCTCTTGGTTGCGACTTCATGGGTTGGATGCCGTCTCTCTCACCCAGGATGAGACGAGCATGCTCCAGTTCACTTTTGGGTTGCTGGAGCGTGGATATCCCGTGTCCATGCGCGGTGATTCAGAGAACTTGATGGCGACTTATGAGCTGGTCCCCTACTTCATCGCCGCTTCTGTCAAGCTGTTTGGCTGGAGTGAATGGGCGGTCCGATTGCCCGCCGCTTCCTTCAGCATCGCGACCCTTATCCTCGTCGCCGCCACCGGAAGGTGGTGGTTCGGCAGGACCACGTCCCTGTGGGCAGCCCTTTTATACGCCATCAGTCCTTGGGCCCTATATTGGTCTCAGAACTGTTTTTACCCCGCTCAGCTCCAGTTTTTCGCACTTCTCAGCGTCATTCTGGTCCACTACATCCTGTCGACCGATCGACCAAGAGCCGCCAGTTACTGGCTGACGGCCCTGTGCCTGGGATTGACCTATTTCAGCTGGGAAGGCATCGGGTTGATGTTCGTGGTTCTCGGGATCATGGCGATCGCACTACGCTGGCGCCGATGGAACTTTTTGCTCAGCACCCACGCTTGGGCCGCGCTCGGGACCCTGGGCCTGCTTGTCGTTCTGCAGCTGGTCCGTCGAGCCGTGCTTCGCGAACCTTACCTCGTGCTGGGCTCGAGCCGTGCCGATATCTCCAGTCCACAGCTCGCGATGAAGCGGCTTACTTACGACCCACTGTATTATTTTGAAACGGTGTTCCTAAGCGAGCAAATGCTTATTTTGACTTGTTTTTTCTTCTTAGGGATTTGGTTCCTCCGAAAAGATTGGAACCTGCGCTTCGTCTATATGTACGTCGTTCTCATGGTCGTGGTGTATTCAGAGTTACTGGCTGTACAGACGATCCGCTACATTTATGCTGTGCTTCCCTTTTTCCTGCTGGCCGTTGCCGCTGCAAGCACCCAGATCTTTACCTGGACATTCCGTCAGGCCCAGCCTGCCGCACCTGTCATGGCTCGAGCACTCGGCTACTCAATCGCGATACTAATGCTTGGAATGCAGGCCGCCACGCTCAGCCACCAAGCTCTGAACCTGAGCGAGCTGAATCCGCGCTATCAAACCCAAGGCCGCCGGGAGCTGGGTGAAGACGTCGCACGAGTAGATTTTCGGGCGGCCATGATGGAGCTTAAACGAAGATATCGTGCCGGTGATGTAGTCATCGTGCGGGCACCTTTTCCGTTGTACACATACACCGGAATCAAAGGTGACTTCGCATTGCAGCAGACCACCCGGAGTGTCGTGTTCTACGAACCCGGCCTGGAGCGGAGTCGATATATGGACAAGTATGTCGGCAATCCGCTGCTAAGGAGCCTGACCGAGTTGAAAGACCTGCTTTACAAGCACGATCGCGTATGGCTCGTTGCGGCCCCGTTCGGGCCGCTCCGCAATCTGATGGGAGACGACACCTACGAGTTCGTCTCACGCAACATGGCCTTGGAGTACGAGGGGCAAAGCGTTCGCTTGTACCTGTGGAACAACCCGAATGGTTGAGCAAGGTCCAGCATGACGTTCCAGCGTTTACCATTACTCTAGATCAATAATAGGTGTCTGATGCGCAAACTGCTAAATCTGCATGCGATTGAGATTCTCCTTGCTGTCGTGTTGTCCGCGAACCACAGCGTTTACGCTGGCGATCACCTGGCACAAGTTAGTGATACGGAAGCACAGCCGAGCCGCTTTTCCGTGAATACCCCCGGTGCATTGGTCCCCGCGGCCCTTCCCTGCGAGCTTCCCGGGTGCGATGCCGATAGCGACCGCAGGATGCGGCACGACAAGACTGGCCATGCGCGCGACAACGACAAGCGCCGTCTCTCGATTCCTCCGGATGTGAAGGTGCTACGTGACTTGCAGTACTCAAACGGCGAAGGAGATTCCCTGCCGTTGGACCTCTACCTTCCCGAGGATAGAGGCGTCGCCTTGCCCGCACTCCTCGTCTGGATTCACGGGGGCGGCTGGACTCGAGGCGACAAGAGCAGGATCAATCCCGTCTTTGTCAGGCTAGTCTCTGATCACTATGCCACGGCTAGCATAAACTACAGCTTGTCAGGTATACGATCCCATCCCCGCCAGCTCGGCGATGTCAACGCGGCTATTCGCTGGTTGCGCTCCCAAGCCGGTCGATTCGGCTATGACGCGGCCCGAATTGCCGTCGGCGGTGCCTCCGCGGGTGGACACCTCGCGATGCTCTCTGCCTTGACCGGCGATGCACCCCCGCAGCTCGACCGCGATTCCGAAGACCTGAGAGAGGAGTCGCCAGAGGTCCAGGCGGTCGTCAGCATGTTCGGACCCAGTGACCTCGAGTCGCTCGCCCGCACTAGGCAAAGGTTCGGCCGCAACAAGTCGCCCGAGCTATTGCGAAAAGCCAGCCCAGTCAACTATATAAGCCCTGGTGATCCTCCGCTGCTCTTGATTCACGGGGATCGTGACCCGATCGTGCCCGTCGCCCAGAGCCAACGTCTGCTAGAGCAGTACACAAAAGCCGGACTCTTCGCGCAATTAGAGGTTGTCGAAGGTGCTGGGCATGGCGGCAGGCCCTTCAAGAGTCCGGCGATCGGCAAGCTCGTCAAGAGCTTCCTGGATCGCCACCTTCACGCCGACCAATCAGCCACCAGTGGACAGGTCGATGACCATCCGACTCGCGCTTCCTCGCAACCCGCGAAGCTTGCTGCCGCACAGCAGGAGTCCAAAGAACAGCGCCTGAATGGGTTCCTGTGGATGATCGGCCCACGATCAGGGCTGTCTGGAAGCGATGAAGAATTCGAGCAGCTACTAGCCGAAGTCGACGAGAACCTTCGCACGAATCAGTGCATCGATGGAGTGTACATCAGCCAACATTGGGAGCTCGTCGAGCCAAAGCCTGGTGATTATCAGTTCGCACGCCTCGATCGTTTGCTGTCGGTTGTCCGCAGCCACGGCCGCTACTATAAGCTGTCGATCAACCCCGGCATCTATACTCCACACTGGTTGTATGCAGCCGGTGCCGAGGCTTTCGAGACCACCGGTGCTAATCCCTCCCGAGAGAGCCTCTACCAAAGACCTGTGCGCATCCCGATCCCCTGGGACCCGATTTATCAGCAATATTACTACCGCCTCTTAGCGGAGGTCGCGCGTCGATACGGCGCAGACCCTGCATTCCGCGCAATTGCTGTCACAGCTGCGACCTTCATGAGCGCCGAGTGGCACCTTCCTCGTAGCGAGCGAGACCTCAAACGCTGGAGCCAGTTAGGTGATTATCCGAAAAAGCTCCAGCAAGCCTGGATCAATGGTATAGATAGGTTTGCAGCCTTGTTTCCGGCCCAGGTCCTTGTGCTTCATGCCTCCTCTTATCCTATCCGCCTCAAAGAGGTTGGCGAGGCGATCGTACACCATGGAGCAACCGAGTACGCTCGGCGTTTTGCAGTGCAGATCAACCAGCTGATGGGCCGCTACGATCAAAGACAGCGCCCCACTTACCGCAAGCTATTGGAGTATCGGGAGCGCTACGGAGACGACATCACTATCGGTCTCCAGAATCTCAAAGGCTGGACCTTCCCGAATTCGGCCAAGAAGCAAGGTAGCATGGAGATGTCCGCATACAACTTCGTTCAGGCCAATGGGTCGTACTGGGAGCTTTGGTACGGTGATGGCAAGTCCCCGGCAAGATGCGAGGCATTGCACCGCCTTCGGGACGAGATACGATCCGTGGGCATCGCCAGTTTTCGCTCGAATCTGGAAGCCCAGGGGAAGTACATGCCCGATCCGGGACCGCGCTCGCGCCGAGAGCGCTGATCCACAGTCCACGCTGTGCCTGGATACCGCATGGCCATCACTCGCGCCGCAGCGACAGGGCCAGCCTGCATCCCTCGTTCAGAGGCTGTCTGAAACGCCCCTCCTTGGACTCTTCAAACTTGGAATCGGAGAACTGCGATTCCCCAATACGTCCCTGCTCAACGGCTTGGCGCCGTTGAGCACGGCGGCCCATCCCTGCACCGCGGAGGCTGTCGCCTTTTGCGACAGCCTTTTAGAGTCCCGATCTGACAACACTCAGTCCGAAACGGCTCCACGCGAATGCTGCCCCCCCCAAGGCCCGCAACTGACCTGGACGTTTTGCTCCCTGCAAAGTCTTCAAAATGCCCTCCACTTCCTCACGTCGGCTCTCGACCGCGGCGCGAAATAGTCCACGACCGAAGTCGTACAGTTCCATATCAAACGCGTTGAGCTGCTCGATCCGACTACGCGTCGCCGTCGCACAAGGCTCCTTCTGTCGTTTACTCCGCGAGCGGCGAAAACTGGTATAAGCTGGTACAGCCCATCCGTACTTTAATACCATTAAGGCAAGACTCTCGTTGAACTGCTCTGTCAATCCAACGACACTGAAGTGCTTCTGGAGATTGGCCTTTGCCTCGGAAAGGACGTGCTCGTCACACTGAAGTCTTGATAGCTCGGCCGCTGCCGCAGCGTCACCTCTAGTCGCCGCCTCAACTGCTTTTCCATCTCTCACTGCAGCCATCGACATTCCGCCGATCAGATTACACTGGAGATTGTGTATCCATGGGGCTAGTTCGAGGAACCGATCCAGACTGAAATCTTGCGCCATCACGACCTTGTGCAGGGGGTGTAATCGGCTGCTTGCGGCATAGTGATACGAGGAGAGGATCCGGCTGACGGGTTCGCGAAGTATGGTCAGATATTTCGACTGCTGAGGAAAATAGCGGTGCAGCCCGAAACCCATGTGCCCTCTAAGCACTTGTATCCTGAGTCGCCGGGACTCAGGCAACCGCTTGAATTTTTCGATCGACCAATCTCGAAACGCACCCGGAATCGAATAGATTCTCAAAGGATTGTAGTGAGTATCAATGATGCGGTTAAGGGTGGTTCCAGCAGTCTTCGGAACATGCAGGAAGATCAATGTCTGTTGGCTATTAGAATGGTATTGCGTAGGTCCTTCATCCAAAGCCTGCTTTGCCGTCGAATCAACAGCACCAAGCCGGTCAACGCTCTCATTGGCATCCGGCGCGGGAAAGGCAGAGCCTTGACGGTCACCGCGTTCGACGCCGGAAAACTTGCTGGACCCTTCCGTTTCGATATGTTTTCTCATTACAAACCTTTGACGACTCCGGCGAGGCACGCAGGACGCTCCTGCGACACTGCAATATTAGCGATAGGCTCGCAATTATCGCAACAACTGGCTGCTCGCTCCAGAACAGCCAACTGGTAACCGTTCAGACCCTCCCCGAGCGATATCAACTTCCTGACAGACAAATCTGATGTAAAGTGGCAAGATATCGCGCCAACCCTTTCAAGTCGCGACGAAGAAGCCGGCTCCGCCTGGCGCCCACCGTGCAGCTTAGCAAACACGACCTTGCCCAGCTCGACGAAGCCGCGCTGTCGGGACTCAGTCCGGAGCAGCTGCGGGCGCTGTCGGTGAAGCTGCTGTCGGATTTGAAGCTGGCGCATGAGCGGTTGGAGCAATCCCCGCGCAACAGCTCGCGTCCACCGAGCAGTGTTGCGCCCTGGGAGCGCGGGGGCGGAGGCGTCGATGCCCCGGTCGAGCCACCCGCCGATGATGAGGCGACGGGGGAGACCGAGCATTCGAGCGAAGCGGAAGCCGCCGACCCATCGGCGAGCGGCGACCCGTCGGCTGCCCAGGCAGCGCAGACGGCGTCCGCGGATGAAGAACCGACGCCACGCCGAGCCGGCCGGCGCCCCGGTGCGCCCGGGCATGGGCGCATGCAGCGCCTGGCGGTCGACGAGGTGATCGAGCATCACCCGATGCATTGCACGCGCTGCGGCAGCATCCTTGGCGGGGCGAGCGAAGCACCTTGTGTCCAGGCCCACCTGGTCATCGACCTGTGCGAGCCTGATCCCGAACGCCCCGCACTGGTACTCGTGCAGCGCAAGGAGTTATTGTCAAATCTGGTGTACAGCCCTCAGGCGGCGAGCCTGTCTGACTGATCAGTCACTTGCTCTCCATTGCGGAACTGGACGTTGTTGACGACCAGCTCAAGCTTCCTGAATCCCTTGATCCTAAAAAGAGCAGTTGAACCCCTCGGCCGGCGAAATTCGCGAGCCGAT
>JBJYWZ010000214.1:0-3953 GCA_046259725.1 Promineifilaceae bacterium (SeqCode)
AGAGGACAGCGATCTGGATGAGCTGCAGGCGCTGGTTGATAAAACGGCCGCTTATAAAATGGGCATCCTGCTGCTTTATAACCATCCCATAAACGGCATGGGTAGGGAGCAGTTGATCACGGTGTGGGTTTCCAACCAGGGTCCGGATTGGAAGCTGGACCTGGGGGCGAGCAACCTTGACCTGGCGCTGTTGGTAGCCTATCAGCTTTCACAAAACTGGAACGGCCGGATCACGCTGTGTATGGCCGTAGCCAGTGAAGAGGAACGGGTTAAAGCAGAAGCCTATCTGGGCCAGTTGATCAGCCTGGTGCGCCTGCCGTCTCCAACAAGCTTTCAGGTTTTCGTACGGCCATTCGACGAAGCGATAAAAGCTGCGCCCACAGCGGATCTCAATATTTTTGGCCTGGCGCACGAACCCGACCTGCGCTTTATCCAGCGTCTGGCAGTAGAAGTCAATACGTCGTGCGTGTTTGTGCGAGACTCCGGCGAAGAGAGTGCAATGGCCTGAGCGCAATAGGGAGCGCTGGCAAACTGCTTTGCGAGGTATTAATCATGAATGGGAAACAAACTTCATACACTGCCGTTGAAGATCTGGACGCGTTAGTGGGGGAAACGCCGGAAGCGTCGATCGTCAGCCGCACAGTGTTCAAAGACGAGAGTGTGCGCGTGATCCTCTTTGCTTTCGCGCCGGGTGAGAAGCTGTCGGAGCATACGAGTTCTTACCCGGCTATACTACACTTTCTCTCAGGGGACGCGGCTTTGACCCTGGGCAAAGAAATGATGGATGCAGGCCCGGATACGTGGGTGCACATGGCGGCCAACCTGCCGCACAGTGTGGAAGCACGAACGGAAGTGCACATGTTGTTGACCATGCTAGTTGCTGCTCAATAGCTGAAAGTCCGTACGCATCAGTCATCAATCTATCTTTTCATCTTTCTATCTTTGCCGCGATTGGTCCCGCCCTCGCAGCAGAGATTGTGATGCAAGAGCCATCTATGTTCGATTGTCTGGTCATTGGCAAGGGTCTGTTTGGTGCGGCGGCGGCTAAATATCTAAGCCGCGAGATGAAACATATCGCTGTCATTGGCCCTGATGAGCCGCGGGATGCTGCCGCGCACGACGGCGTATTCGCCAGCCACTACGACCAGGGCCGCCTGGCCGGGCGGCTGGGGCGCGGAGTCGAATGGACGGCATTGGCCTACGAGTCCATCAACGCCTACCGGCAGATTGAAGCCGAGAGCGGCATTCGTTTTTATACCCCGGTGGGACGGCTGCACGCGCCTGCGGCAGCATTGCCGGCTCACTATGTCGCTGAAATGAAGGAGACATATGGCCTGGACGTTCATCACCTGAGCGCCGGCGACCTGGAGCAGGCGTATCCTTATCTACGTTTCCCGGGTGCGGAAGATGGATGGTTTGAGAAAGCGCCGGCGGGCTACATCAATCCCCGGGCTCTGATCCGCGCCCAGTTAACGATAGCGGAACGACAGGGTGCTGAGGTGATTCGCGATGTGGTCACGGCCGTTGCGCAGGACGGCGATTGGCTGACGGTACATACAGGGGAGGGAGGCCGCTATCGCGCACGCAAAGTCCTGATTGCCGCGGGAGCGTTCAGCAACTATATTCAGATCGACGGCGGCTACTCAGGCGGTGATAAATGGCCGCTGCCGCTGCGTCTGAAAACAGAGACGATCCTGCTGGCGGAAACGCCGCAGTCAGAGGCGGAGCGACTGGGCGCGATGCCGGCTGTAAGTTTTGAAATTGAATCGGCCGTTCTCGATGGGATCTATCTGCTGCCGCCGCTGCTGTACCCGGACGGCAGGTATTACGTGAAGATGGGCTGCGACACGGCCGCCGATCGTTTCCCACAAACCTTAGAAGAAGTTACAGCCTGGTTCAGGTCCGGGGAGAGCGATGTGCACAAGGCGGAACTGGTGGAGGCACTGCTGTCCATCATTCCTGACTTAGAAGCCACCGCATTTCAGACGGGCCGCTGTATCGTGACTTATACGACGCACGGGCTGCCCTACATTGATGAAGTCATTACCGGACGCGTCTTTGCGGCCGTCGGCGGCAACGGCACCGGCGCTAAGTCATCAGACGCGATCGGCCGTCTGGCGGCCAGGCGCGTCATCTCGGATCTATCTATGGCTCAGTTCGAAGTGCCAACTGCGCACTGAGTTGCTTTGTCCTTGCTGCCTGCCATCTCCTTCCCACCATCCCCCGATAAGATCGACCGTCCACCGCCAACTGTACACTATTCACTGCCTCCCCCCGCCGCCTTTACTTCCTTGACTTCTTGGCTCGCTTATGGGCGCGGCGCATCTGCTGTGTCTGGAATTCGCGAACCGGCTCATCATCTTGTGGATAGCGCAGCCTGTACTGGCCCTCCGCGTCAAGGTCCCAGGCTGAATAGTTATCCGCAAGTGCATCTTCCAGGATCTGTATCAACTGCTTTTTATAGGCGGGATTTTCAATGGGCGTGATCAGCTCCACGCGGGTTCTCAGGTTGCGCGTGCGCCAGTCGGCGCTGCCGATGAAAACTTGCGGATCACCATTGTTGTGGAAACAGTAAATGCGGTCGTGCTCCAGGAAACGGCCTAGGATGCTGATGATGCGGATGTTGTCGCTGAAGCCTGGCAGCTGCGGCCGCAGCATCGTGTGCCCGCGCAAGATCAAGTCGATTTGTACGCCGGCCTGCGACGCTTCGTAAAGGCGGCTGATAATGCCGCGGTCATCCAGGGCATTAAACTTGGCGGTAATACGGCCGTTGCCATACAGTTCCTGGTTGGCGATTTCCTGTTCAATAAGCCTGTAAAAGGGCCCGCGCATGTGCAGCGGCGCCACGAGCACCTTTTCAAAAGCCTGGTCAGGCGCGAAACCGGTCAGCGAATGGAAGAGGTTGACCACATCACGGCCGATAATGGTGTCGGCCGTCATCAGGCCCAGATCGGTATAGAGACGCGCCGTTTGCGAGTTGTAGTTGCCGGTGCCGATATGGCAGTAAGTGCGGATACCATCCTGGTCCTGGCGCACGATGAGGGTTGTCTTGGCATGTGTTTTCAGGCCCACCAGACCATAGGCTACATGCACGCCGGAATTTTCCAGCATACGGCCCCACTCGATATTATTGGCTTCGTCAAAGCGCGCCTTCACTTCCACCAGAACGGCCACCTGTTTGCCGCTTTCGCCGGCGCGCATCAGGGCTTTCATGATCGGCGACTCATCCGAAGTGCGGTAGAGGGTTTGCTTGATGGCCAGGACGCGCTCGTCACTGGCCGCTTCTTCCAGCAGGCGCTGCACGCTCATGCCAAAAGAGTCGTATGGATGGTGCACCATCAGGTCTCCCTGGCGCATGATCGAGAAAATATTCATCGTGTCCTTTGTTTCACCCTCATGCTGCAGTTCGTAAGGGACGGCCGGTTCGAAGGGTTCGTAGTGAAATACGGGCATATCAAAGCCGGCTATCTGGAAGCAGCCCGTGAGATCGAGCAGGCCGTCAACTTCGTACACGTCGAGACCGGCCAGGTTCAGCTCGCGCAGGAGCACGCTGCGGTCGTAATCCGGCATGCCGGCCGCCACTTCCAGCCGCACGACAGGGGCGAAGCGGCGCTCCCGCAGCTCCTCGGAAATCATGGCCAGCAGGTCATCGGCCACTTCCTCATCACGGCTGACATCGGCGTTGCGCGTGATGCGGAAAGGATGCACGCTGATTACTTTCATGCCGGGAAAGAGCTCACCTGCATGGTGAGTAATAACCTGCTCTACCGGCAGCAGGGTCAGGTTCCCATTTCGTCCCGGCACGCGCAGCCAGCGTTTGGTGGGAATCTTCAGGCGCACAAAATGGGTAGTGCCCTGCCGGGGGTGTTCGAGTATCACCGCCAGGGATAGACTGAGGTTGGAAATAAAAGGAAACGGGTGGCCGGGATCGACGGTCAGCGGCGTGAGGATGG
>JBJYWZ010000215.1:0-4781 GCA_046259725.1 Promineifilaceae bacterium (SeqCode)
ACGGACGCCAGGGCATCCACCTCCGGCAGCACAACCGCCAGCAAACCCAGCTCATACATTTGCTCAACCGCCTCGGCGGCCGCAGTCAAACCCATGATCTTAAGCAGTTCGTCCCGAACCCGTTCGGCCGAAATTTCAGACAGCGCGGGAGCCGCCGCAGCCACTGCGGCTTCACTCTCCGGTGTCAGGCGATAACCTAATTGCTTAGCCAGGCGGACGGCGCGCATGGCCCGCGCCGGGTCGCGCCGCAAAGAATCGGGCTGGGTCAGGCGCAGCAGCCCTGCATCCAGGTCCGCCAGACCTCCCGTGGGATCGATAATCGCCCCTTTTGTCCTTGCCGTCAACGCTATCGCCAGGGCATTGATCGTAAAATCACGATCGGCGAGATCAGCAAACAGGTCCGGCCCGCGATAACGAGAGAAATCCATCATCATATTTTCGGCAGACAAAACGATCCGGCCTGTATCCCGCTCATTGTCCAGCACGTAAGCCGGCGCGCCGATCGCATCAGCGACACGAAAGGTTAATTGAATCGCCTCGCGTGGAACCACGAAGTCAAGGTCGTGGCTGGTCCGGCCCAGGAGCGCATCGCGCACGGTGCCCCCCACAAGATAAACCGGCCGCCCTTGCTGTTCCAGGAACGGCCGTACCCGGTCCAGCAGCGAGGCAAATGGAAGCTTTTCCCCTCGCTGTTCTTCCACAAAATCTATATAAAAATCTTCAGCAGGATCTATTTCCCTTGCCGCGCGGTAAGCAGCAACGGCCGTCTCCCCGTCAGCAATCACCCGATCGCGCAAGATCGCAACCCAACGCCCCTGATATCGCGAATAATCGATCACTCGTCGAAAATATATTCAAATACAGCCGGCTTCAACACCGCAATGTAAGGTAAATTGCGATACTCCTCGGCAAAATCGAGGCCGTACCCCACAACAAATTCATCCGGAATTTCAAATCCCGTGTAATTGACCGGGACATCTATCTCCCGGCGCGATGGTTTCGACAGCAAAGCACAAATTCGCAGGCTTGCCGGACCGCGCGCAAGCAAATTCTGGCGCATATATTCCAGGGTCCGCCCACTGTCAATAATATCCTCGACGATCAACACATTGCGGTCGGTGATAGGCGCTTTTAGATCCATAATAATCTGCACCGCACCGCTGCTCTTCGTACCCTTGCCGTAACTGGATATGCCCATAAAATCCAACTGGTGCGGCCTGTTGAGGCTGCGGCTGAGATCAGCCAGGAACACATACCCCCCTTTCAAAACGCAAATCAGAAGCAAATCTTCTTCATCCAGGTAGTCCGCTTCAATCTCCGCAGCCAGTTCGCTGACGCGCGCTTGTATCTGCGCCTCGTCGATCATGATACTGGCAACATCATCTGCAAGGTCGCGGTAATTCTCTGATGTCATCACGATGCCTCCGCCCTCACTCTTAACACTTCATGGCACTCGCGGCAGCGCGCCTCATAGACTTCAGCCGCCCCAACGAGCACGATCGGATCGTCATAAGCAGCCGGTCGGCCGTCGATCAGGCGCTGCGTGCGGCTCGCTTCCTCACCACAGATGACGCAAATGGCGTGCAGCTTGCTGATGTCCTCCGCGTGCGCCAGAATCTGCGGCATCGAACCAAAAGGCTCGCCGCGAAAATCCATGTCCAACCCCGCACAAATGACGCGTTTACCCTGGTCGGCCAGGGTCTCACATACCTCTACAATTCCCTCATCAAAAAACTGCACCTCGTCGATAGCAACAACGGTCGTTTTTGGATGCAGCTGCTCCAAAATATCAGCCGAGCTCGCAACCGGATGCGCTTCCAGGCCAACCCCATTATGCGACGTAACCTTTTGTACATGAAAACGCTGGTCGATTGCCGGTTTGAATACCTGAACCTCTTGTTTGGCGATAATTGCCCGGCGTATTCTGCGGATCAATTCTTCCGTCTTACCACTGAACATGCTGCCGCATACAAGTTCAACACGGCCCTTTGTGTGTCTCGTCATCACACCTCCTCTTTTTCAGGTCACTTCCATAACTCTATCGCCAATCCGGCGCACAAACAAGAAAATTTTGCCGGTTTTTTGTGTGCGCTGTTCGCTTCTTTTGCCAGGCAGAGTGTCGCTGAAGTTTCGGCGACCCCTAGAGTCTGGAAAAGCGGCTCATGAGATTACTGAAAACAAAAAAGGCAGGCGTGAAAATTACACGCCTGCCCTCAAACTCAATAAGATGTCAGGTATAGTTTCTAAATCAGGTGTTCGTTGCGCAAGAAACGCTTGATATCAATCAAAGCTTTTTGGCCGATGCCGGGCAGTGCCAACAGCGCATCGTCACCTTTCTCAAGCAGTTCCAATACATCGCCGACGGTTGTAACTTCTGCTTCAACCAGCGCGTTTGTCGCGCGCGTCCCCAGCGACATCGAGTCCACAGTAAGCATCGAAGGATCCCGCTTTTCCGCCTCTTCTTCCACTGCAACACGCAGTTCTTCGCGGCGCTGCAAGCGGCGCATGAAGCGATCAACCTGTCCTTCCGTGTCCAGCAGGCGCTGCGTACCCGTATAAAACGGATGGGTGCCTGACCAGATTTCCACTGAGATTTCCGGTACTGTCGACCCGACAGTCATTACGACTTCACCTTCAACGATGACCTTCGCCTCGGGATACCACTGTGGATGAATTCCTTCTTTCATAATTGTATCCCTTTACTCCTCTACCGGGTAAACGCTGACGAGCTTACGGCCGTGTTTCGTTTCGAACTTCACCTGTCCCTCGATCAGGGCATAGATGGTGTAATCTTTTCCTAAACCGACATGATTACCGGGCCTAAACTTAGTCCCTTTTTGGCGCACGATAATATTCCCCGGAATCACGTATTCACCGCCATACCGTTTGATACCCAGACGCTTCGAGTTGCTATCCCGGCCATTTCGTGTTGAGCCTGCACCTTTCTTATGTGCCATTTTCCACGCTCCTTATCTTCATTCCGACGTGACTGCCGAACCTGTGAACCTATCGACCCTTAGCCGGCGACGATCTCGTCTATACGCAGACGTGTATAGCTCTGCCGGTGCCCTTGACGGCGACGATAGCGCTTCTTCGGCTTATACTTCCAGACAAAAATCTTCTTGCCACGATATTGATCTATCACAGTGGCCTTGACGCTCGCGCCGGGGACAGTTGGCTGGCCTACCTTTACTTCCGCATCATTTGCGAGAAGCAAAACCTCTGGCAACTCAATCTGCTCACCTACTTCATAAGGAAGTTTTTCTACCGAAAAACTCTGACCTTCTTCGGCGCGGTACTGCCGGCCACCACTTTTTACAATCGCGTACACGGTTACCTCCAAAAAGAACCGACATCTAAACAGATGCCGGTCAGGTTATTTATCAACTTGCATGGGCAGTGGTAGCGACCCACACAACGCGACTTAGGATTATAGCCAGGGCGAGGTGGCGTGTCAAAAACGCGGAGTGCCTCTCATCTTAATCTTGTACTCGAACACCACTCTCTTCCACATCCTCTTCCTCGTGCTGTTCCATCTCGTCTATTTCCCAGATTGAGGGCCATTGCTTCTGGTCATATGTTTGAATCAGTTGCCCATACTTCTCCTCATTGGGATACGCACTACCTATACGCAGCCCACCCCAGGAACAGTTGCGGCACACGTAGCGTCGTACCGGTATCCCAAAATGTTCAATAAGGCGATCTCTTTTCTCGCGGCGCACACGAATTAATTCCTGTTCCTTACACTGCGGGCAGCCGACTTCGCTGTACAGAAAAATATTGTGCAGCAGGCGATGGCGCAGGTAAAGATAAGAAATGGACCCCGTCACGGCCAGTGCAACAACAAGGCCCAGGCCTTTGTATCCGCCGGCCAACCATTGTACGACGTCACTCGTCCCGGGTAGCCTGATACCCAGTACGCTTTGCACAACAGCCAGGAGCGGTACGGCCAGGAGCAGCAAAAGACCGGCGGCGCACAGCACGATTATGCCGACCAGCAGCAAGTTTACCGGGTCTCTGCGCCATGAGGCATTTGCTGGCTCATTATCGAAAACGACATGGTCATACGGCCGTTCCGTCGAGTGTTCGTTAAAGTTACCTTCTATTTCTGTCATAGGTCACGACCTTATTTTCAGTTGGCGTGCGATTAGAATTAGCAGTAACGCTAATCCGCCACAGTACTAAAGTAGGGCCTGATCCTTACGATCCTGCTTACTATATGGCGTGTGATTATTTTCTATGTGGAACTGGGAAGAGCGTGAGCAGCCGCACCGTCATAGGTTGAATTATGGTTCGGCGAGCGTGATCATGGTGCGGTGGATATGGGCAGCCAGCGGATCCAGGCCAAGCGCTGCCAGGACTTCATCGGGACGGCCGCTTTTCCCCGTCATCAACATCAGCGTCATACAAAGCGCTGCCTTTCCCTCCCCGTCGCTGTCAAGCCTCACCGTTTTGACCAACGGCCGTAAATCATATCGCTTAACCTCCCCCTTGCCCCGCTTTCGCTCACGTATCAGGCTTTCCTGCGCCAGCAGCCGTTCGATACGATCCTCAAGATCGCCTCTGTCCGCAGCTTCGTAGGGCACAGCCGTATAGTCGGCGCTGCTCGTGATAGCCTGCAGAGAGGGCGCCTTGATAGGCACGGGGTATACGGCCGTGACTTCTATGCCCGGAGCCATCTTCTCCATCATCTGCGCCAGCGCCGCCTCGGGCGCCATCTCTTCCATCAGCCAGATATCCGCCAGTTCGTACTCGCTTGTATAGCCAAGCGGGAGCGGTGC
>JBJYWZ010000216.1:0-11491 GCA_046259725.1 Promineifilaceae bacterium (SeqCode)
CCGGCGCGCCCCGCCGCGGCGAGAATGCGTCCCCAATTGGCATCGCTGCCGGCGAAGGCTGTCTTCACCAGCGCCGACGTGGCGATCGTGTTCGCGATCTGGTGCGCAGCCTGATCGTCCGCCGCACCGGCCACGTTGATTTCCACGAATTTGCTCGCCCCTTCTCCGTCGCGCACGATTTGCTGCGCCAGGTAGACACACAATTTGTTCAGGGCGTCCTGGAACAACTCTCTGCTCTGGGCATCGCTAACTGTTACGCCGCCGGCGCCATTGGCCAGGATCACGACAGTATCATTGGTACTGGTGTCGCCATCGACGGAGATTCGATTGTAGCTCTGGTCTACGGCCGTTCGCAGGCATTGATCAAGTACGTCCGCGTCGATCGCTGCGTCCGTCGTGTGGACACCGAACATCGTCGCCATGTCGGGGTGAATCATACCTGATCCCTTGGACATGCCGCCGATGGTGACCGTCCCCCCGGGAAGCTCGACGCGCACCGCCGCATGTTTGGGCACCGTGTCCGTGGTCATGATCGCCTGCGCCGCGTACAGCCCGTGATCGGCCGACAGGTCGCCCGCGGCCAGTGTGATGCCGGCGTTGATCTTCTCCATCGGGAGCTGCACGCCGATTACGCCTGTCGACAACACAAGCACCTGAATTGCCTCACAGTCCAGCGCAGCAGCGACGGCCGTCTGCATCGCTTCGGCGTTGCTCAATCCCCGCGCGCCCGTGCAGGCGTTCGCGTTGCCGGAGTTCCCGACGACCGCGCGTATCGCGCTGTCATTCTCCGCCAGCGTTCGCCGGTCTATGATTACAGGTGCAGCGGCCACCTGGTTGCGTGTAAACACCGCCGCCGCATGGCACGGCCGATCGGAATAGAACAACATCATATCCAATGCCCCGTTCTTCTTGAGGCCGCATGACGATGCCCCGGCCACAAATCCAAGCGGCGATGTGATGGTGCCGTCTTCTAAGAATTCCATTGCTACCTCTTCGAGACCTCCGCGGTCTTTGCCTGATACTTCGCCCGTGGCGTATATACGCGGAGACCGCGGAGGCCTCCTGCTAGTCGCGCTTAAACTTCGAATAATCCGGTGCGGCGTAACGCGTCCGGCCGCCATCGCTGACCTCCATCATCGCCTTCACCTTCATCTGCAGGCCGAACAGCGTGATGAAACCAATCGCGTCCTGCTGGTCATAGACATCTTCCTGCCCAAAGGTAGCGAAATCTTCACGGTAGAGGCTGTTGCGGCTGTAACGACCGGCGACAATGATGTTGCCCTTATAGAGCTTCAATTTTACCCAGCCGGTGACCGTCTGCTGCGTCTCTTCGATAAAGGCTTGCAGACTTTCACGCAGCGAATGGTACCATTTACCAAAATAGACAAGTTCCGCATAGCGCAAGGCGATCTCTTCTTTGTAGTGACTGGTGTCGCGGTCATGGCACAACGATTCCAGCTCGCGGTGCGCGGCATAGAGGATGGATCCGCCGGGTGTTTCGTATACCCCACGCGACTTCATGCCCACCAGGCGATTTTCCACGAGGTCAATTCGGCCCACGCCATGCTTCGCGCCTAATTGGTTGAGCTGCTCAATCAAGGTCGCCGGTGGAAGCTGTACGTCGTTGACGGCTACCGGGGTACCGGCTTCAAAGTCAATCTTTACCTCTTCCGGCTCATCAGGCGCGGCCTCCGGCGAGGTCGTCAGCAGGTACATGGACTCTTCCGGCTCATTAGCCGGATTTTCCAGGATGCCGCCTTCGTGCGACATATGCCACAGGTTGGAGTCACGGCTGTAGATTGACTTCTCCGTGTGCACAACCGGCACATTATGCTTCTTGGCGTAAGCCAGCGCATCCTCCCGCGAGCGGATGTCCCACTCGCGCCAGGGAGCGATCACCTTCAAAGTTGGATTCAGCGCTTTGTAGGTAAGCTCGAAGCGCACTTGGTCATTGCCCTTACCCGTCGCACCATGGGCCACGGCATCCGCTCCTTCCGCTTCGGCGATAGCCACCTGCCATTTGGCGATCAGGGGCCTGGCCACGGAGGTGCCTAACAGGTAGCGGCGCTCGTATACCGCCCCGGCCTGCATCATCGGGAAGAGAAAATCCTTAGCGAACTCGTGGCGCAGATCTTCAACATAAACCTTGCTGGCGCCGCTGGCCAACGCCTTTGCTTCCAGGCCTTCCAGCTCAGCGTTTTCCTGGCCGATATTGGCGCAAAAGCAAATGACTTCACAATCGTAGTTCTCGCGCAGCCAGGGCACGATAACCGAGGTGTCGAGTCCGCCGGAATAGGCAAGCACAACTTTTTCTACAGATGATTTTGACATGGGGATGACTCCTTTTTCTATTTCTAATTCATGTTTCTCTTCTTGAACTGCAATGCTACTCAACGCGGGAATACGCTGTTTCAGTGGGATAGGAATTGTATACTGCGGCTGTACGGGCGTTAGCTGCATGACCACGGCCGTTTCGTCGCAGTTATCATAGAACGGGCACATTATGCAGTCGCGCCACACTTTTTCGGGAAACAGTTTCATGTGACTGATCTGAAAGCCCAGCTTCTGGAAGAAGGGTGTCACACGGGTCAGGGCGAATAATACCGGCACCTCCCGCCGGCGAGCCATCTGGATCAGCTCCAAGACGATAGTACGGCCGTATCCCTGCCCTTTGACCTTGTCGGCCACGGCCAGGGAGCGCACTTCGGCTAACTCCGGCGTGTAGCGCAGCAGCGAGACACAGGCCACGATATCGCCCTGCGCATCCTCGCCCACCAGCCAATCGGCCAGCGTGTTTTCAATCGACCCGGTCGATCGCGGCAGCATCTTCCCTTCCAGGGCATGCTGGCCCACAAGGGCGGCAATGGCCGGGACATCAGCTTGTTTCGCCCTGCGGATATTCATGGCCGATCTCTTTATTCTCCAGGGGCCCGGAGCTTACGCCTCAAACTCCTGCAGGATATCGGCCATGACGATCACCGCCTGGTCGATTGCCTCACGGTCGATAATCAGGGGCGGCGCCAGCCGCAGCACGTTGTCGCCGGCATTAATGACCAGCAGCCCTTGCTCGCGCGCGCCGGCTATCAGCGGGGCGACAGGTATCTTCATCTCCACACCAACTAAAAGCCCCGCGGCGCGCACCTCAACGATCAGGTCCGATTCCAGCATGCTCAGACGATGCTGCAAGTAGTCCGCCTGCGCACGCACATTAGCCAGGAATCCCGGCCCGCTGAGACGATCGAAGACGGTGAGAGCCGCGCGGCAGACCAGCGGCCCGGCGGCGAATGTGCTGGCGTGATCTCCGGGCTTTATCACATCGGCTACCGCCTGCGTAACTAATGTGGCGCCTATCGGCAGCCCGCCGGCCAGCGGTTTGGCCAGGGTCATGATATCTGGCGTGACGCCAGTAGATTCATAAGCCCACAGGGTCCCTGTGCGCCCAAGGCCACACTGTACCTCGTCGAAGATCAGCAGCGCGTGGTGTTCATCGCACAGAGCGCGCAGCGCAGCCAGAAATTCGGCAGTCGCCGGTCGCACGCCACCTTCTCCCTGCACCGGTTCCACGATCACGGCGCACACTTGATCATCGATGGCTTCCCGCGCCGCCTCCGGGTCGTTGTACGAGATGAAAACGACGCCTGGCATCAACGGTTCGAACGGTTCGCGATAATGCGCCTTGTACGTTGCCGCCAGAGAGCCCATCGTTCGGCCGTGGAAGCTGCCGCTGAAGGCCACGATCTTCGTTTTGCTCTCCTCGCCCGCTGTCTCTCGTGCGTATTTACGGGCAAACTTGAAGGCTGCCTCATTCGCCTCCGTGCCGGAGTTGCAAAAGTAAACTCTGTCGGCAAACGAATTTTCTACCAGGCGTTGGGCAAGCATGGCGTGCGGCGCCGTGTGGTAGAGATTGCTGACATGCACCAGCTTACCGGCCTGATCGCACACGGCCGATACCCAATCCGGATCGCTGTGCCCCAGCGCGGTCACGGCAATGCCCGACATAAAGTCGAGATAGGGCTTGCCTGTGCTGTCGTACAGCACAGCGCCTTCGCCATGTGTAAACACCACATCCGGCCGTACATAGGTCTGCAAGACAAAGTCTGCTTCTAGCTTGATAATATCTTCCGCTTCCATGTTAACCCTCACTCAGATGCTTCGACATCACTCGAATATCCTGCCGCAGCGTCCAACCCTGCGCCTGCCAGAAGGCAATCCCACCCGCGTTTTCATGAAAAATGAATAAATGGCACTTCTGGATGCCTTCCGCGGCCAGCGCCGACAAGCAGTTCTCCACCAGTTGACGGCCGATGCCCTGCCGGCGATAGTCATCGTCTACGGCCAGGTGATGAAGGTAGCCACGACGGCCGTCGTGCCCGCCCAGCACAATCCCAATAACAACCGATCCGTCAAGGGCGATAAAGCTCATGCCCGGATTGCGCGCCAGGTAGGCGGCGATCTGGTCGCGCTCGTCCGCGCTGCTCAAGCCGACGCCGGAGCAGCGATCCCAGAGCGCATAAACTTCGTCATAGCGATCGATGTTGAAGGGTTCGAACTTCATTGCTGATTTATCCTGACTGATCGCGATCGCGAAAGCGATCGCGAATTCATCGTTTTCGCAGTCGCATTACAAATCAATCCACACCGTCTCCGGCCACAACGGCCGTACCACCGCCAGCCAACAAACCGGCCAGATTCACAATACGCGCGCGGGCCACGCCGCTGTTTACGGCATCCAGCGCAGAACGCACCTTGGGGATCATCCCGCCGCTGATCGTACCGCCGGCAACAGCCTCTTCTACTTCGGCCGCCGTCAACTCCGAGATCACATCGTCATCGCGCAGCACGCCCGGTACATTGGAAATAAAAACCAGTTCTTGCGCCTCGCAAGTCCGGGCCACTGCGGCGGCCGCTTCATCAGCATTGACATTATAGGTCTGCCCATCCAGACCCAGGGATATGGGCGAAATGACGGGCGTCGCGCCCATGCCCAACAGTCGATCCAGCAGATCGCGGCGGACCTGCACAATCTCGCCCACGTAGCCCAGATCGGCCGTTGGGTGTTTCTTCTTGCGGCAGCGCAGCAGGCCGCCATCCACGCCGCTTATTCCCAGCGCATCGACACCCGCCGCCAGCAGTGCCTTGACCACAATCTTATTACTATGTCCCGACAACACCATCTCCGCCACGTCCAGAGAAGCCTGATCGGTCACGCGCAGGCCATCTACCTTAACCGTCTCCAGCCCAAGCCGCCCTTGCAGGTCAGCAATCGCACGCCCGCCGCCATGCACAATCGCCAGGGGCGATGCCGTTTCCGCCAACAGGTTTGCCACGATGCGCCCCAGCAGCGCAACAAAAGCAGGATCGCTCAGTTCATTGCCGCCAATCTTCAAAACGCGCATTTCTTCCTCGCTAGACCAGTCCTAATTCTTCCGGCCAGCCAAGCATGGCGTTTAGATTCTGGACCGCCTGTCCTGCTGCTCCTTTGACCAGGTTGTCCAGAGCCGAGGTGATGATCAGCATGGGCCCGGCGAAGGTCAGCGATATGACGCACCTGTTGGTGTGGGTGACATGCGCCAGGGTCGCCAGTTCGCCGCCAGGGAGGAGATCGACGAACTGTTCACCATCATAGGCCGCCTTGTACAAATCGCGAATCTCACCTTCCGGCCATGCTTCTGTTCCGCTGACATAAATATCCGCCAGGATGCCGCGCGGTACGGGAAGGAGGTGAGGGCTGAAGATCAGGCGCGGCGGCCGTTCGTGCCACCAACCAATCACCTGCTCCATCTCCGGCAGGTGGCGGTGAGCTCGTCCGATCGCATAGGGCGAAAAATTGTCGGCCACCTCGACAAAGAGTGTGTTCGTCTTCGGCGTGCGGCCAGCCCCGGATACACCAGATTTAGCGTCAACGATGATATCGCCGGCCATGTTTGCCTGCGCCTGCATCAGAGGCGCAAGGGCCAGCAGGGCCGTCGTTGTATAGCAGCCGGGATTGGCTACGAGGCGTGTCTGCCGCAGGTCGTCACGCGCGAACTCCGTCAGGCCGTAGACCGCCTCCTCCAGCAAATGGGGCGCAGGATGCGTGACTTTGTACCAGGCCTCATAGACGCCCACGTCCTGCAGGCGGAAATCAGCGCTGAGATCGATCACCTTTGTCCCGGCGTCGAGGGCAGTTACGGCCGTGGCCGCGGAAGCGGCATGGGGCAGACAGAGAAAGACGACGTCAACGCTTCCCGGTTCCGCCTCCCCTGCATCGATCAGCGGCAAGTCCTGCGCAGCGGGGAAAATATCGCGCAGCGACTTCCCCGCATAGCTCTGAGAGGTGGCGAAGGTGATTTCGACCTGTGAGTGGCGCTGCAAAATCATCGCCAGTTCGCAGCCGGTGTACCCGGTCGCGCCGTAAATGCCAACTTTTACAGAATCCATATGCCTTCCCTATGCAGTCACCAGCCAAAAAAAAACCGCCAGACCTTCGAAAGGCCTGGCGGTTTGATTACCTATTAGCGCGTTCGCTCGACAGACAACCTCAATCACCAGACCTGGTGGTCGGGCGGCGGCGGCGAAAACGACGAGGTGCTGCAATTTGAACGAACATTGCGGGGAATTGTAACAAATGATAATTGGATGTCAACAGGACCTTACAAAAGGTAAGCTAACAGAAGGCCGCCGAGAACGGGCCAAAGCGGATTATGCGTATCATTTACGCGTTACGCGCTCGTAAAAAAGGCTCCAACCGCATGCAAGATAGTCGTAGGGCTTACTGCCTGCTGCGCAGTTCGCGCACGACGACGAATGCCGCCAGCGCGGGCAGCGCCAACTGCACCAGGCAATATAAGTTCATCAAGCGATCCATTTTTTTCTCTCAAACCATCCAATTGTTACCGAATCCTTTTCTCACACTATCTCAATTATCAGGAAACAACTTACAGTTAGTCTTTCGTTTGTTATTAACGGCCGATCGCGGCAGCCATTTTTAGTACAAAAAAACTGATTGACATTCATGGCGCCATCCTTTACACTGAGCAACGTTATGCATAATTTTGCTATTGACGAAACGAAGAAGGGCGAGAAGGCCAAGCTGAACACCATCCGGTGCTCTGGTAGTTGACCCTTGCCTCCAACCAACAAGTTCGCAAGAAGCCCCGCCAGAACACGGCGGGGCTTTTTCATTTTCAAACCCATGGGATTAGCGCAATGACCGACATCGTTCGCAGCACGAAAATCGAATGTAAGAAACATAAGAAGCCAAAAAAGCCAACGAGGTATCTGGCATGCTGCCCAGGCAGCAAACGGCTGTTCGAATGATTTACCATCAGACGGGCTTACCAGATACCAGGTAAGCCCCGTTTTTATTTAGATGCCAGATTAGGTGCCAGGGAATGCCACTTCGTCTGTAGAAGTGCCAAGCACACGACAGAGTATGTAGCTTATGAGTATTGATAACTTCGCCATCATCGAGTCAACCCTGCGCGAGGGCGAACAGTTCGTCAACGCTTTTTTCTCGCGCGAGGAGAAAATCCAGATCGCCACGCTGCTGGACGCTTTCGGCGTGGAATATCTGGAGCTAACCTCTCCCCTGGCCTCGCCGCAGAGCCTTGCCGACTGCCAGGCTATTGCCGGGCTCAATCTTAATGCGCGCGTGCTGACGCATACACGTTGTTCTATCGAGGACGCCAGAGTAGCTGTCGATACGGGCGTGGACGGCGTCGACATCGTCATTGGCACCTCGTCCTTCCTGCGCAAATTCAGCCACGGCAAGGATATCGAAGAGATCATCGACATGGCCTGCGAAGTCGTTACCTTTCTGCTAAGCCAGGATGTAGAGACGCGCTTCAGTACGGAAGACAGCCTGCGCAGCGACATCGAAGATATCATCCACGTCTATAAGGCCGTGGATGGGCTTGGTGTACACCGTGTGGGCATCGCCGACACGGTGGGCATTGGCACGCCGCACCAGATTCACGAACTGGTACATATGCTGCGCGGTGAGATAAAGGCGGATATCGAGTTTCACGGCCATAATGATTCCGGTTGCGCCATTGCCAACGCTTACACCGCCCTGGAGGCCGGGGCCACGCATATCGACACCTCTGTGCTGGGCATCGGCGAGCGCAACGGCATCACACCGCTCGGCGGTCTGATCGCGCGCCTCTACGCTAGCGATCCCGGCCTGGTCGCCAAGTACCAGCTTCCTCTGATCCGCAACCTGGACGCCTGCGTGGCGCACCTTGTCGGCGTGGATATTCCCTTCAACAACTACATCACCGGCTTTGCCAGCTTCACCCATAAAGCGGGCATTCACGCCAAAGCAGTGCTCAATAATCCGGCCACATATGAGATTCTGAATCCGGAGGATTTCGGCCTGACGCGCTACATCCACGTGGCGCACCGCCTTACCGGCTGGAACGCGATCAAAGACCGCGCACAGCAGCTCAATATCCAACTAGACGACCGGCAGATCAAGAAGCTGACCGACGATATTAAGGCCGCGGCCGATTCAGGACGACTGACGCTTGATGACGTAGATACATTGCTCTATGAAGCCGCAGGCAATAACGGAACCTCGACTGCCGCGGAGCGGAAAAACAAATAGCGCCAGGTTGAGATTGCGGGTTACTGCGCAGGCGCGTGAGCAACGTGAACACTGAACACCATTCTTAGGAGTTTTCCAACGATGACACAGACGTTAGCTGAACAAATATTATCTCACGCCGTGGGACGGCCGGTGCGCCCCGGCGAACTGGTAACTTTACGCCCTGACGTGATTATGGCTCACGATTCCCTGGCACCGTCGGTCATCTCTATCCTGCATACGCGATTGGGTCTGGAACATGTGGCTGATCGCGATCAATGCGTGCTGGTGATGGACCACGTGGCCCCCGCATCAACGGTGGGCACGGCCGATAATCAGAACCTTGTGCGCGCGTTTGCCAGGGAGGAAGGGATCCGCCTTTTTGAAGTCGGTCGGGGCATCTGCCACCAGGTGCTGGTCGAGGAACGCATCGCAGGGCCAGGTGCGATTGTCATCGGCTCCGATTCCCACTCGACCAGTTATGGCGCTGTCGGCGCATTCGGCACCGGAATGGGCTCTACGGACATCGCCCTGGCCATGGGCACAGGTAAAGTGTGGTTCCGCGTGCCCGAAACCTTGCAGGTGCGCGTCTCCGGCCGGTTCAATCCCAGCGTAGAGGCGAAGGACCTGGCCCTCTATCTTGGCCGCCGCCTGGGTATCGACGGCGCAACGTATATGGCTATCGAATATCTGGGCCTGGATTGGCTGCCCCTGGAGGGGCGGCAAACCTTGGCCAGCATGGCCATCGAGCTTGGGGCGAAGGCAGGCATCTTTCCACCTACTGGCGGCGCGGCTGACCTTTTTGAGGTACCCGAGTGGCTGCAGTTTGATCCGCAGGCGCAATCCGCAGAAGAGATCGAGGTCGATCTCACGCAGCTGGAGCCGCAGATCGCCTTGCCGCACAGTGTGGACCAGGTGGTTGATCTCACAGCCGTTGCCGGGCGGGCGATCGACGTTGTTTTCCTGGGCACGTGCACCAACGGCCGTTACGAAGACATGCGCCAGGCTGCGGACATCCTGGCCGGCCGCACAATCGCGGAGGGGACGCGCCTCATCGTTACCCCTGCCTCGCGCCGCGAGCTGCAGCGCGCCATCGCAGACGACACGCTGACCGTCCTGCTGGACGCCGGGGCCACATTGACCACGCCGGGCTGCGGACCGTGTATGGGCCGCCACCAGGGCACGTTGGGCAAAGACGAGGTCTGCTTGTCCACAGGTAACCGCAACTTCCGCGGACGGATGGGCCACCCATCTTCGCAGATTTACCTGGCTTCGCCCGGCGTCGCCGCGGCCAGCGCCCTCCGTGGCCGGATCACGGATCCGCGAGATCTGTAAAAGGAAAAGCACATATGAGCAGAATATGGAAATTCGGCGCGGATATAGATACGGACCAGATTGTACCCGGCCGCTACGCCCCGTATATGTTGAAGGAAGGAGAGGACGTTAAAGATTACGCCTTTATCGAAGCACGGCCCGACTTCGCGGCGGACGCCCAGGCGGGCGACATCATCGTCGCCGGGAATAATTTCGGCTGTGGTTCCTCGCGCGAATATGCACCAGAGGCTCTGCGCCGCAGGCGGATCGCGGCCATCATCGCCCCCAGCTTCGCGCGCATCTTTTACCGCAACGCCATTAACCTGGGCATCCCACTCTACGAATCGGCCGAAGTCGCGGGGGCGCTGGAAGACGGCCAGGAAGCTGGCTTCGACTTCGAGCAATCACATATCACGGCAGGCGGCAGGACCTTTGCCCTGCCCATGCTGCCGGCCTTTGCAGCGGAGATAATCAAAGCTGGCGGCATCACAACCTATGTGAGAGAACACGGCCGTTTTCCAGGAGAATAAGTAGTCAGCTTTCAGCTATCAGGCGTCAGTTCCTGTTGATAGCTGAAAGCTGATGGCTGATAGCCATGAGAATTTCAATGCCCAGACTTTGCATTATACCCGGCGACGGCATTGGCCGGGAGGTCATTCCGGCGGCCGCTGCCGTGCTTCAAGCTGTGCTTCCCGATCTGCAAACAGAAACGGCCGAAGCTGGATGGGACTGTTTCCTGCAACATGGCACATCGCTGCCCGACGCCACTTTGCAGGCGGTCGAGCGCTGCGGCGCCGGGCTATTTGGGGCTGTATCATCTCCCAGCCACAAGGTCGACAGGTACCGCAGTGCCATCCTGGAGCTTCGCCAGAAGCTGGGACTGTACGCCAATATCCGGCCCGTGCGCAGTTGGCCGTGCATTTCGCCGCGCCGCGATTTCGACAAGGATGTAGACATGGTTATCGTGCGCGAGAACAGTGAGGGGATTTACAGCGGCATCGAACACAGCGATGGTGAAACGGCCGTAGCAGAACGGATCATCACGCGAAGTGCCTCGCGGCGCATCGCCAAACGATCAGTCGAACTGGCGCGGCTGCTGGGCCGGGAGCGCCTGACCATTGTCCACAAAGCGAATGTGCTGCCATTAAGCGACGGGCTTTTTCGGGACAGCGTGCGTGCGGTGCTGGAGGATAGCCATTATCCGCTGTCAGTTGATGAACTGCTTGTAGATGTGGCGGCTTTAAAACTGCATTCAGAGCCGCATAAGTTCGATATGATCGTCACCACCAATCTCTTTGGCGATATCCTGTCCGACGCAGCAGCCTATTGGGGCGGCGGGCTTGGCATGGCGCCATCACTCAACTGGGGAGAAAATATCGCGGTTGCCGAGCCGGTACACGGATCGGCGCCGGACATCGCCGGGAAGGGATTGTCCAATCCTCTTGCCGCCATCTTGAGCGGCGCGCTTCTGGCGCGGCTGGTCTGGGGAGAAGACAAAGCGGCGGCGCGTATCGAATCGGCCGTGTTCGATACGCTCTCATCGAACGTCGAGCTTTCCGGCGGCACCACCGCTATTACAATGGCTGTATTAGAACGACTCTAAACCTCGCA
>JBJYWZ010000217.1:0-5210 GCA_046259725.1 Promineifilaceae bacterium (SeqCode)
TTGTTGTGACTGGGTACTCGTACAGACTGTTAGGAACGGCCGTGCGTATTAATTTCGAACTTGCGCCGGATACAGATATGGGATGGTTGGGCAAGGGGATGGCCCACGCCCTGGAAGTCGCCTGGCCGGATGTGCCGCTTGAAAGTGAGATGATGGAGTAAAACCTCCTCACCGCTAATCAAGTAATAGTTAAGACCCCGATTCGCTCGGGGTCTTTTCTATTTAACTGCTTACGATGGACTCGCCCCGTTACTGGCCGGTCGATCCGTCAAATACTTCTTGCGCTGCCGCAACCTCCAACTTCCAGTCTTCAATTGGCGTGCCGTCCACGTTCAGGTAACTTGCCATGAAGTGTAGCCGCTGCGCATTGGGGCCGTCCGCAGTCGTGAAACGCTCCATCAGGTAGAAGGGTGGGATCGACTGGTAATAGAGCGTCGCCTCTACCGTACCGCCGCTGATGGCCTCTTCCGGGATTTCGATCTGGTAGACGATTGTATCCGAGCCGCTGCCGTCTTGAAATGCAGCATCGTCGAGGACATTGCCTTTGGGTGATGTGGCTGTCACGAAGCGCGGACCCCAGGTTGGGTCGGCGGCGAATCCGGGCGGGCCTTCTTTGGTCCAGCCCTTAGGCAGCAGCCGGTTGTCTTTAATCGTCGCGGCCTGGGCCACGAAACTGGTCGTGAAGCGGTTTTCGGGATTCTTGACCAGCTCCTGGTAGATTTGCACTTGATTTTGATCTGTGATCACCTGGTAGTGCGGCTCGTACGCCTGTTCACACTGGGTGAAGTCTGCCGAGCACGCCTCGGGGTTGAGGACCGTCATGAATTCGGACGGCAGCGGTTTGCCTGTCTCATCCACAATCACACCCACGCCGTTGGTGCGACCGGAAGCCCAGACCACCAGGTTGTGTTGGTCGAGCACGCTCAACTCCAGGAACGCGCGGCGGAAGCCCACGCCTGAGGGGAAGCGGTGACCCGTTTTGTTGGTGACTTTGACCTGCACCATCAACTTGCCGTCGGCGTAATCCAACCGTTCGATTGCGATGTCGGCCGTTTCCATCTTGGCCAGTTGATTGCTCTGGTCAATGGCGGTGGGCAGCCCGTTGTTCGAACCCGTCATGAAGTCAGTCTTGCGAACACCCAAAATACTGTCGAACTGGTTGAAGAACTCCAGGCCAAAGATGTTGATGCCCAACAGCGTGTGGCGGCGAAAATCGTCCCGGACGGGCACGGTCGTCTCCGCTTCCGGCGCGCGGTTGTCGGCTTCGGGATAGGTTTGGTCCTGGATATTGGCGATGCGGAAGGCCAGATCCTCGCCGTTATAGCTGCCCGGCATGTGGCACTCCTGGCAGGTCTTGGGATCACTGCCCTGGCCAAATTCGTTCTGGTAGGCGCTGTTCTGCCACTCCAGATAGGTCGTCTGTTCGAAGTCACTGCCCACTTGGTTGCCCTCCGCATCGAAGATGGGCAGGTAAATGGTGTGGCAGCTGCCGCAGAGCCTGGACGCCTTGATGTCCTCGCTGTATTCCGGCTTCATACCCAGAGCGGAAACCATGGGCAGCGTCGCCGGATCTTCGAAGGGGCCGAAGATGCGGCTGATGCCGTCGCCAACGCCCGCCCCCGCCGCTGCGACGTCGAACTGGCCGGTCATGGTTTCCTGGATGGGTTTGCCCTCATCCACAATCTGGTGGCAGACCATGCACGAGATACCGTCACGCGCCAGTGCTCCGTACTTATGCATGGGGTCGGCCGGATCGGTCACGTGCACGATATCACGCGTGAAAGCGTCGCCTGCGTCGTCCAGGTGGAACTGGCGCTGGCCCATGACACCGTGGCAGCGGAAACAAAGATTCTGAATCGTCTCAGGCAGGTCGCCGCTGTCATGGATGCTGACTTCACTCTCCAATTGGGCGTAGAAGATAGGATCGCGGCCGGCCAGACCCATCATGGACCAGTTCCATTCCCCGTAAGGTGACAGGTTAACGCCCCCCTCATCGGCCGTGGGCAGGATATACATGTTCGGCCCAAAGATCTCGCCCTGACCACTGTGGCAGCCCAGGCACTGGTCGGAGGTAAGGAACTGCTCCGGTCCCGCCGGGCCGGCGATGACATGATCGTAGGTGACCGGCGGAATGGACTCGACGGTATCGGGGGCGACGGTGGGCAGCATGTTGAATAGCGACACAAACTCTGAGTTGAGCGCCCGCTGCGGCTTGAGCTGGGCGACCGCGGCCGGATCCGGGGCATTTGCCGTCTCGGCATGCGCCTCAGGGTCGTCATCCGGCGTGGGCATCCATGACTCATCCACATAGTACGAGACGGGACTGCCGGGCTCACCGGCGATATTTCGCAGCGCCGAAAAAGTAAACAGATTCTCGGCTGATGCGTGGCAGCGTACGCAGTACTGGCCGAACCCGGAGTCCGGGTAGTTGAAGGGATAATCATTGCCATCTACGCCATCACCAGTACCGTGATAACCCCAGAACCAGCCGTCCTTGGAGCCGCTGCGATCGCGCACCATGTACGTCCACATGCTGAGCTGATCGTTGATCTCGTCCCCTGAGAGATTAGTATATCGTGCGGCTGGGGTGGGAAACATCTCCTTGATGATCATCGCGCCGTCAGGGATATCGCCTTCACGGCCGTTTTGCAGCCAATCGTAGACTTCAGGTGAGTAATAAATGCGCACCGCCGGATGGGTGCCGTACGACACGCCGTCGATGTACGGACCGGTGTCGCGCACCCGTTTGTCATGCGCCCATCCCAATTCCTGGTACTGTTTGCTCTCCAGAAAGTCAAAAAGGAGCGGCTCATATTGGTCCAGCGGCATCGTGCTGGGCAGGGGCAAAGGCGCCGCCGTAGGCGGCGTCGGCGCTGCAGTCGACGCCGGCGGTGCGGTCGATGTTGGCGCTGCGTCCTGTGCGCCGATCGCCGGGACGCAGCCCGCCAACATGAGCAAGGCCATCAAACTGATACATTTCAGCGCCCAGCGCTTCAGAAAGGTCTTACGCATCATTACCCTCTAATTAAGTCGAAATAAATCTTGACCAGTTGTGGCCGGTCTCCAGACCGTGCCACGGCGGGACGAGGTCTGGAAACCGGCTCGAACGAATGGACAGAACTTTCTACGTTTTAATGGGTCATAAGAATCCTACGGCGTGACGATATTGAAGTTGGACGGGAAAGGCTCGAGCAGGGAAAAGAATTCGAGCACCGTGATTACGCTGCCGTCAATCGTAACCTTGCCGTCGGCGATGGCCAGCTGCAGGGTGTTATCACCAAGCAGGATATCGCCCAGTGTATCAGAACCAATCGTGATCGTGGCCGCCGCATCGGGCGACTGCTCGGCCGCCGTGTGGTTGATAACTGAGTTTTCCAGATCGGTGACGTACTCATTCTGGTTGTCCTCACTCGGCCGGTCATTGAAGACCCAGTTCAAGATAATTGTCTTCCCTTCTGCACGGGGGGCGTTGAGATGGATAGCCAGGAAATCGAGAAGCTCATCCAAACCGATAACACTCAGAACCTCACGGCCCCCCTGAAAGGTTGCCCCGGCGCCCTTATCTACGCCGTTGCGCAGTTCCTCGGCGCCGGAGAGGTAGAAATTGCGCCAGGGGCCGGACTCGGCCTGGTACCCAAGCTGTTCCAGCGCCGCCGCCTGCAGCAGCTTGGCCTCCTTATTGTGCGGTTCGGCAAAGACTACGTGGTTCACCAACTCCGCGACCCAGCGGTATTCCCCGTTGTCATAGGCTACTTTCGCCTCGGCCAGGACCTTTTCCGCGCCACCCATCAGCTCGACATACTTGATGCTGGACTCCACAGGTGTCAGCTCATTCAAATGGGCCGGATTGCCGTCAAACCAGCCCAAATAGAGGTCATAGGTGGCCTTGACATCATGGCTCATCGTGCCGTAATAGCCCCGGCTCGACCAGGTTTGCTGCTGGACCTCGGGCAGTTCGATCATCTCGGCGATCTCCAGCGGGACATACCCGCGGTTGGCCAGGTTCAGTGTCTGGTCATTGATGAAGCGGTAAAGATCGCGCTGCAGCTTAAGGTGATTGACGACATTCGCATTCTCCCAAACGGGCCAGTGGTGCATACCATAAAGCACCTCAACATCATCGCCCCAGCGATCCAGCGCCTCGTTGAGATATTTCGACCAGGCCAGCGGATCGCGCACTTTTGCGCCGCGCAGCGAATAGGTATTGTGCAGAGTATGCGTGGCGTCTTCGGCGCCGTTCATGGCTTTCAGGTCGGGGTTATACCAGAGCATTTCCGAGGGTGCTTCCGAGTTGGGCGCCAAAAGCCATTCGAAGGTCAGACCATCAATGACGGTGGAATCTGTCGTGTCGTCAATGGTCACGGTAGGCGCGAGGAGGCTTTTTGTCCCTTCTGACAGGGTCATACCCAGGCCCGTACCGACGTTGCTGCGCACGCCCGGTGGAATCAACGTGCCGTACATATAGTTGGCGCGGCGGCCCATGGCATTGCCCGCATAGATATTTTCCTTGCTGGCCGCGTCCAGGAAGCCCTCCGGCGCGTAGATTTCCACATCGCCGTCGGCCACGGCTTGCTCGGTGGTCACACCTAATACGCCGCCCCAGTGGTCCACGTGACTGTGCGTATAGATGACGGCCACGACATCCTTGGCCGGGCGGTTGGCCAGATAGAGCTCCAGAGAAGCCTTGGCCGTTTCCACTGAAACCAGCGGGTCGACGATGATCAGGCCCGTATCACCTTCGATGATGGTCATGTTAGAGAGGTCATAGTTGCGCACTTGGTAAAGGCGATCCGTCACCTTGAAGAGGCCGCTGGTATTGACGAGCTGGGACTGGCGCCAGAGGCTGGGATTCACTGAATCGGGCGCGTCTGAGTAGTTTACAATGAAATCAAACTGGGTCGGATTCCAAATGGTGTTGCCGTTGCTGTCTTTGAGCACCGTGTCCGGCAGCGGGGCTACAAGATCGCGGCTGACATCGTCGTAATCCGAGGTGTCGTCAAAGGGCAGTTCGTTCAGGACGGCCTGGTTAGCGGCGATCGTTGTTTCAGTGGCCGGATTCGGTTCTACCGGCGTACCCTCTAACTCCTGGGATCCTGATACGATCGGCAGGAAGGAGATCTGGATGGCCGCCGGCTCGCCGGCAGCGGGCGGCCCGTCCTGCGCCAGGGCGGGCAGGAAGATCACGGCCGTCAATATGAGGGTGCATAATG